>NZ_DXVR01000064.1:0-16481 GCF_019417265.1 Bacteroides sp. | reverse complement strand
TTCGTCACGCCGATGGTACTGCATATTGTGGGAGAGTAGGTAGCTGCCGTTTTAACAGAAAAGTCCCCGAGGTAGAGATACTTCGGGGACTTTCGTTTTTTAGTCTTTGTTTTAATTTAAGAAACTGTTTCCATTATATGAAAATCTGATATATCTTTGTATTGATTATATAAAACGTTTTTATTATGGAAACAATACTTCCTTATGCACTGTTGTGTTTTACATCGTTCTTTACTCTTACAAACCCTTTGGGTACAATGCCGGTGTTTCTGACTATGACAAAAGGTTTGGATGAAAGTGAAAGAAGTCATATCGTGAAACGAGCTACGATTATCTCATTTCTTATTCTGATTGGCTTTACATTCTGCGGTCAGTTCCTTTTCAAATTCTTTGGTATCTCTACAAACGGTTTTAGAATTGCTGCAGGCATTATTATTCTTAAGATAGGATATGATATGCTTCAGGCAAGATATACGAATACAAAGCTAAAAGATGAGGAAATAAAGGCATATGCAAATGATATATCCATTACTCCATTGTCAATTCCTATGTTATGTGGTCCCGGAGCCATAGCAAACGGGATAATTCTGATGGATGATGCGGACAGCTGGGTCCTGAAAGCAACGCTCATAAGTGTAATCGCAATAGTTTATATATTGACATATATTATTCTACGTCTGTCGACTCGTCTGGTGAAGATTATGGGAGAGACTGGCAATAATGTTATGATGCGACTGATGGGACTTATTCTGATGGTGATAGCCGTGGAATGCTTCGTAGGAGGAGTAAAGCCGATATTGCTCGAAATAATACACAATCCTTCATTGTAGATATAAAACCAGAACGACCGTTACTTCATTGGAGCAACGGTCGTTCTGGTTTTTATTTATTATTGCTTGTTGTCATCGGAATGTTTAGGATAGTCGATAGTGTAATGCAGTCCTCGACTTTCTTTTCTTTCCATAGCCTGACGTGTGATAAGATATCCTACGTTAATCATGTTTCTGAGTTCGCATATCTCTCGTGAGGCCTTAACGCGCTTGAACAGTCTTTCTGTCTCTTCATAGAGGATATCAAGTCTGTTCCATGCTCTGACAAGGCGGAGATTACTTCTCACAATACCGACGTACGATTCCATAATCTGGTTTACTTCGTTCATGCTTTGAGTGATGAGCACTCTTTCCTCAGTACTGATTGTACCTTCGTCATTCCATTCAGGGATGTCTTCATTGAAGTCGTATCTGTCGATAACGCTCACTGCATGCTGTGCTGCTGCATCTGCATAAACTATTGCTTCAATCAGTGAGTTTGATGCCAGACGGTTTCCTCCGTGGAGACCTGTGCATGAACATTCGCCTATGGCATACAGACGGCGTATGCTTGACTGTCCGTCCAAATCAACTTTAATACCTCCGCAAAGGTAGTGGGCTGCAGGGGCAACAGGGATATAGTCTTTTGTGATGTCTATACCAAGGCTCAGACATTTCTTGTATATGTTAGGGAAATGTTTCTTGGTTTCTTCTGGGTCTTTGTGAGTTACATCGAGATAAACATGGTCCTCACCGCGCTGTTTCATCTCGCTGTCTATGGCACGTGCCACTATATCGCGAGGAGCCAATGACAGGCGTGGGTCATACTTATGCATGAATTCTTCTCCGGCAAGGTTTCTGAGGACACCGCCATATCCGCGCATAGCCTCAGTTATAAGGAAGCTTGGACGGTCGCCCGGATGGAATAGTGCAGTAGGGTGGAACTGTATGAACTCCATATCCTTTACGGCACCTTTCGCACGATATACCATTGCTATACCGTCGCCTGTAGCCACAAGTGGGTTTGTAGTGTGTCTGTACACAGCCTCACATCCTCCTGTAGCCATAACTGTGACTTTAGATAGGAAAGTGTCAACCTCACCGGTTTGTTCATTTAGAATGTATGCTCCGAAACATTTTATCCCCGGTGTGTGACGTGTAACAATTATACCGAGATGATGCTGAGTGATAAGCTCAACGGCATAGAAATTTGAGAATATAGTAATATTCGGATTCTGTTTTACTGCTTCAATCAGGCTGGTCTGGATTTCAGCTCCTGTATTATCCTTGTGGTGAAGGATTCTGAATTCGGAATGACCACCTTCTTTATGCAGGTCGAATTCTCCTTTATCATTTTTGTCGAAGTCAACTCCCCACTTTATCAGTTCCTCTATCTGCTTAGGGGCGTTAGTAATGACTTTTTCTACAGCGGCAGGGTCGCTTATCCAGTCGCCTGCAACCATTGTGTCATGGATATGTTTCTCAAAGTTGTCAACTTTGAGATTCGTAACAGAAGCAATACCTCCTTGTGCAAAATAAGTATTGGCTTCTTCCATTCCGGCCTTGCATATCAATGCAACCGATCCTTTATGCGCCACTTTAAGCGCAAAACTCATTCCGGCAATACCAGAGCCGATAACGAGAAAATCGAATTTCCTAACCATAATAAATTTGTATCTACGATGCAAAACTACTAAAAAGTTGTCATATAGCTCATGGCATACGGTTATTTTATAAAACTTTTCAATGAAATAAATCATAAAAACAGATAAAGAAAATCCGATTTAGTGGTTTATTAGTAAATTAATTTTTATCTTCACAGAAAATTATTTGGTTGTTGATAAATTCTTGAATATATGGATAGAACGTTTAAGACCGAAGTTGGATGGTGGTATTGGATTCTTATATCTGTCACATCTCTTCTTCTCTTCTTTTTCTTCTGGATGCACGACACGGTGTTGGCGCTGATTATGGCCATATTAGTGATATATGAGATAGAAATGCTTATACACACTCAATATGTAATAACAGATAGCGGTCTTTTGAGAGTGGAAACAGGCCGTTTTGTGAAAGGTTTCACTCTGAATATAGACCAGATAGAATCTGTCAGGCCGGTTCGTTCAATGATATTCTGGGCTCCGGCATTGTCTTTCTACAGACTTGAGATAAAATACAACGGGAACAATAAAACCATTAAAGTGCAGGTTTCACCGCGGAATAAAGATTCTTTTATCTCAAAACTGAAATCGATGAACGGCAAGATTGCAATCTTGGAGTAAACACTAACTAACTTTATACCTTTATATACTATGGATTTTCAATTAGCTATTATTGGTGGCGGACCGGCCGGTTATTCTGCTGCCGAAGCAGCCGGTAAAGCCGGTCTGAGTGTAGTTCTTTTCGAGAAAAATGCTTTAGGGGGCGTTTGCCTTAACGAAGGATGTATTCCGACTAAGACATTGTTATATTCTGCAAAAGTTCTTGATGGGGCAAGAAATGCCTCAAAATATGCTGTAAAGGTAGATAATGTATCATTTGACCTTGCAAAGATAGTAAGCCGAAAACAGAAAGTAGTCCGTAAGCTTGTGCTTGGAATAAAAAACAAGATGAGCGAGGCGGGTGTTGCTGTAGTTTCAGGAGAGGCTTATATACAGGATAAGAACACGATTAAATGCGGTGATGAGGTGTACAAATGTGAAAAACTGATGCTATGCACAGGCAGCAGAACATTTGTACCTCCTGTCAAAGGATTGGACAGCATAGACTACTGGACACACAGAGAAGCCCTCGACTGCAAGGAACAGCCAGAAAGTCTTGCTATAATAGGCGGTGGAGTCATAGGAATGGAGTTTGCATCATATTTCTGTAGCCTTGGAGTGAAAGTCACTGTCATCGAAATGACTTCAGAAATCCTTGGAGGAATAGATAAAGAGATTGCTTCTCTTCTTAGAGCCGAATACGCAAAGAAAGGCATCAGCTTCATACTTGATGCCAAGGTGACTGAAATATGCAACGGAGATTCAGGACAAGTCACTGTTAAGTATCAGACTGCAGACGGCGAAGGATGTGTGGAATCCGCGAAACTGTTGGTCAGTGCCGGACGACATGCCTGTACAGAAGGATATGGGCTGGAAAATCTATCTCTTGAGTTTACTCTGCAACAGAGAATCAAGATTGATACCAAGACTATGATGACTTCAGTCGATGGAGTTTATGCTTGCGGTGATATCACAGGCTTCTCTATGCTTGCCCATACCGCAGTGAGAGAAGCAGAGGTTGCAGTCAGTCATATATGTGGAAAAGACGACAATATGAGTTATAAGGCCATTCCGGGAGTGGTATATACAACTCCGGAAGTGGCATCTGTGGGTCTGACTGAAGAAATGGCCAAAATGGCAGGATTCGATTATAAAGCAGTGAAACTTCCTATGGCATATTCCGGAAGGTTTGTTGCCGAGAATGAAGGAATGAACGGTGTATGCAAGATAATTACAACTTCCAATAATACTATAATAGGAGCGCATATATTAGGAAATCCCGCATCGGAACTTATAGTGATAGCCGGAATGATGATAGAAGAAGGCAGGAAACTTGAGGATTTCAGGAAATATGTCTTCCCACATCCTACTGTTGGTGAAATTTTCAGAGAGTTTTAATCTTTTATTTCAAATCTCGCTATATTTGTAGACGGTTTTTAAATGCTTTTTAAACGGCGTTTAAAAACCGTTTAAACGATATATAAATAAGAACGAGATAAACATGACAAGAACTATTTTCAAAACATTCTCATTATTCACTATGCTTCTGTTCTGTGTGTCATCATATTCGCAGATAATAGCCGACAGAATAGATTCGCTTATCAGCCACTCCTCATTTCTGAATACGTCCGAAGTCGGAATTCTGGTATATGACCTCACATCGAAACAGGAATTATACAGATACCAGGCAGAAAAACTGTACAGGCCGGCTTCTGTAGAAAAAGTCATAACTTCGGTAACAGCACTTTCCGTTCTTGGCAAGGATTATCAGATAAAGACAGGACTGTCGTATTCAGGATATATTGAAGGCGACACACTATACGGAGATATATATGTGAAAGGCGATTTCGACCCTGAATTTATGCAGGAAGATATGGACACTATGGTAGAAGCCATATCGAATATAGGTGTACACGGTGTGAAAGGCCGTCTGATAGGCGATGTGTCGATGATGGATTCCGTTTATTGGGGGCCGGGATGGGCATGGGATGATACTCCCGATACTTTCCAGCCATACCTTTCGCCTTTGATGCTGAACCGTGGGTGTGTAAACATCAGCATATCTCCTTCCGGGGGAAAAGCTAATGTGGAAATTAAACCGGAATCGGATTTTTATACCGTTGATAATACAACTTCTGCTTCAGGAGGTAATGTAAGGGCAACACGCGGCTGGCTTCACAACGACAATACAATAACCATATCCGGCAATGTAAGACATAAGACAAGCACTTCGATGAATATTTTCGATACAAAAGGCTTCTTTATGCATACACTCCGCTATCAGTTGCAGGGAAAGGGAATATTTATCCCAAAGGATAGTGTTGCATATGGTGATATGCCTGAGAATACTAAAGGTATAATTACAGTATATAGAGATATAGATGAGGTGCTGAAACGTGCATTGAAAGAGAGTGACAATCTATCTGCCGAAGCCCTGTTCTTTCATGCGACGAGAGAAATCAGCAACGGTAAGAAGAACCTCAGTCATAAGGACGGACAGAATGCCATCTATAAGTTTCTGAAGACCGATATAGGCTTCGACAGCCGTAAATTCAGGATTGTGGACGGTTGCGGAGTGTCCGACTATAACTATGTATCTCCTGAACTTATAATGGGCTATCTGAAATACGCTTTCAGCTCACCATTGATATTCCATCCGTTCTATGACAGTCTGCCGATAGCCGGTATTGACGGAACATTGCAATACAGGATGGGTAAAGGAAAAACATTCAGAAACGTTCGGGCAAAGACAGGAACTCTGACAGGTGTATGTTCGTTGGCCGGTTATGTCACTTCTCCTGCCAGACATACCATTGCATTTGTCATTATCAATCAGAATGTTCTGAAATATGTCTCGGCACGTCGTTTTCAGGATGAGATTTGTAATATTCTTTCTACATGTGATTGACATATATCAAGGCAAAACTATATATATAAATATTTAAAAACATGTTATTTCTATGATATTAAACATTTTTGTACATATTCTGTACATTTTTGTGTGCGATAACGGGAATAATTTATTACTTTTGTGGAGATGATTTATTAAACAGTATTTATTAATTGTATTATTATGGTAAACTTTTCACTTGAAGGTAAGGTTGCTCTTGTAACAGGTGCATCTTACGGTATCGGTTTTGCTATTGCTTCTGCATATGCTAAGGCTGGTGCAAAAATCGTATTTAATGACATCAAACAGGAATTGGTAGATAAAGGTATCGCTGCTTACAAAGAACTCGGTATCGATGCTCACGGTTATGTATGCGATGTTACTAACGAAGAAGCAGTTAACGCTATGGTTGCTCAGATTGAAAAGGAAGTAGGCGTTATCGATATCTTGGTTAACAATGCAGGTATCATCAAGCGTATTCCTATGACTGAAATGACTGCTGCTGAATTCCGTCAGGTAATCGATGTAGACCTAAACGCTCCATTCATCGTTTCTAAGGCAGTTATCCCAAGCATGATAAAGAAAGGTCACGGAAAGATTATCAACATCTGCTCTATGATGAGTGAACTTGGTCGTGAAACAGTTTCTGCATATGCTGCTGCTAAGGGTGGTCTTAAGATGCTTACTCGCAACATTGCTTCTGAATATGGTGAATTCAACATCCAGTGTAACGGTATCGGCCCTGGTTATATCGCTACTCCTCAGACTGCTCCTCTTCGCGAACGTCAGGCAGACGGCTCACGTCATCCATTCGATGCATTCATTATAGCTAAGACTCCTGCTGCTCGTTGGGGTAACCCGGAAGACTTGGCAGGTCCGGCTGTATTCTTGGCTTCAGATGCTTCTAACTTCGTAAACGGTCACGTATTGTACGTTGACGGTGGTATCTTGGCATACATCGGAAAGCAGCCTAAATAATTAATGGTCGCCAATAGAGAATAATATTATATATGGTCCTGCCGGAATATTGCTTTCCGGTAGGACTTTTTTTGTTTTAAGCCTTATAAATTGAGTATGAAAAAGTTATTTGTATCTGCTGCTGTTGTTGCTATGATGGCTTCGTGTGCACAGGAGAAAGGAGTTACAGTTTCTGTTTCAAACCCATTGAAAATAGACCGCGTGGAAGAAATAGTAGAGATTTCTGCCGACGACGTATTGGGTAAACTGAAACTTGACGAAACAGCAGAATTTATTATCGTAGACGAAAACAATGTAGAAGTACCATATCAGCTTACAGCAGACAATAAGATTATATTCCCTGCTACAGTAAAGGCTGAAGCTACCGCATCTTACAGTATAACTAAGGGACAGCCTTCGCATGTAAATACCGTGGTTTACGGTCGTCAGTATCCTGAAAGACTTGACGATGTGGCTTGGGAAAATGACAAGGCTGCGTATCGTGCATATGGTCCTGCATTGCAGAAAAAAGGAGAACAGGCATACGGATATGATGTCTTTACTAAGAGTGTTTCCGAACTTGTTGTAGAAGACCGTTATGCTATGGAGCTTGACAAGGATGCCAGAGCAATGATTAAAAAACTCCGTGAAGAAGGTAAGAAAGCTGAAGCTGACAGTATCTCGAAAGCTATCTCTTATCATATAGATCATGGCAATGGTATGGACTGCTATGCCGTAGGTCCTACTTTGGGAGGCGGAACAGCAGCTTTGATGCCTGATTCTGTTTTAGCTTATCCTTATTGTTATAATAGTTATGAGATATTGGACAATGGTCCGCTTAGATTTACTGTCAAGATGGAATTCAATCCTCTTACTATTGATGGTGATACTACTGTGGTTGAAACACGTGTGATTCAGTTAGATAAAGGTTCTCATCTGAACAAGACAACAGTAAGCTATACTTCACTTAAGAAGGATTATCCGATTGGAGTAGGTTTGGTCGTTCATGATGCTGCACCTGACAAATATTCCATGGATGCTAATGCCGGATATATTGCATATGCAGATCCAACTACTGATGTTAAGGCCAATAACGGTATAATCTATTTGGGAGCTGTGTTCCCTAACCAGTTGGAAGTTGCCAAGTTCCAGTCTTTTGACAAGCCTGTATCAGGAGCTGTAGGCCATGTTATGGGTATCAATACATACCAGCCGGGCGATGAGTTCGAATATTATTGGGGTTCTGCATGGAGTAAATGCGGATTCGATGATGAGAAATGGAACTCATATCTTGAAGAATATGCCAAGAAAGTTAGAAACCCGTTGTCTGTTACAGTAAAATAACAACCTACTATTTATAATGAAAACAAGCCATCATTACCGGTATCTGATACCAATGTAATGATGGCTTTATTTGTTTCTGTGTCTAATCGAAAACCTTAAATTCATATCCCTGTTCCATAAGCCATTCTATAGCCTTAGGCAGGGCATATCTGATGTTTTCTTCCGATTTCAGTGAGTCGTGGAAAGTGATTATAGAGCCGTTGCGGACATATTTCTTTACTTTCTGCAGTATCTGTTCGCCGTTGAACTTGCGGTTATAATCTCGTGTTACCAAGTCCCACATTATAATCTTGTATCTTTTCTTCAGCTCGGCATACTGTTTCGGGCTCATATATCCGTGAGGCGGTCTGAAGAGGTTGGTGTTCATCATCATTCTGCATGCCTTATCCGTGTTTTCGAGATATGAGTTTATGTCATAGCTCAGTCCGCGGATATGGTTGAATGTGTGATTCCCTATTCTGTGTCCTCTTTCCACTACCATACGGAACTCATCAGGATGTTTGCGGATATTATCTCCCACCATAAAGAAAGTGGCCTTTATTCCATATCTGTCGAGGACGTCAAGAACCCACGGAGTGACTCTTGGAATCGGACCATCGTCGAATGTCAGATATACAGCCCTTTCGTCTTTATCCATCCGCCATATGGCAGATGGATAAAGGTATCTTATTAGTTGTGGGGGTTGTTCTATAAACATTTTTTTAGTTGTTAGTTTTTAGTTGTCAGTTGTATCTGCATGGCTCTAAAAACTAAGAACCAACAACTAACAACTTATTGTTTTCAATTCTTTCCGACTCTAGTCTCAAGCAGCGAGTACAGTTCCTGGAACTTCTGGTTATAGTGAACGGCAGTCTGGCATACCTCACCGGTTTTGTCGTCCTTTATTTTTTCCAGGCTCTTGCATATCTCATCCAGACAGTAGATATTACGCAGACAGTTCTCGTACGACAGTGCAAAGCGTGAGTCATCAAGGCTCAGATACCATGTAATGTACTGTACATTGTTGTCTGCTATCTGGTCGAGGATATTCTCAGCTTTCTTATATTCGCCAAGTGTGATATAGTTGTCAGCCATTTCCTTAGAACTGCTGTAAATGTAGTCATGCCTTACAGTAGTGCTTGGAATAACTTTTTCGCAATAATCCAAAGCCTTTACAGCCTTGTCTTTCTTGCCTTCCTTTATAAGCTGGGTACTGAGCTGTACGAACATACGTCTGTGAGTGTCGCACATACGTGTCACAGTCTCGTCCAGATAGATGTCAGGATTATCTATACCGCCGAACTTGAACTTGTTCATCAGGTTATCGTACATCTTTTCGCTGTCTATGCTTCTACCCAACTTCTTGTTGTCGAAAGGAGTTATTCTGTAAGCAAGACCTTCCTGCAGGAAGTTGTTTGTCAGGTTAAGATGATTATCAGAGCCTACTGTGATAGCCATATAAAGCGGTCTTTCCCAGTTGGTGTTGGCAAGCATTTCGAGCATCATAAGTTCACTCTTATACAATACTCTCTTACCTTTCAGCGACAAGTGCATATAGTCAGGTATAGAGTCCGGTGTAAGCATTCCGGAGCGTTTGATGGCTTCCTTATCAAGCTTGATTACTATACTGTCAGTAGGAATCATCTGAAGTCCGTCCTTAGAGTTTCTCACCCAGTGTTCAAGGATGTTCTTCAGCTCGTACGGATTCTCACCGAATTCAGCTTTTGCCTCTTCAGGATTCTGCTTGTAATAGTTGTTGATAGTCTGCATAGCCTCCGGACGGACATATACAGCCTCGTTATGTCCGGAAACGTAGTCGATACGCTCCCAGTTGATAGGTACAGAAGGAGAGTCATATGCAGGACGTTTCATCTGGTCTATATACCAGTCTGTCTGGAGGTAGCTGAGGTTACATACACGTACATCGGTACGGAAACCTTCAGTTTCCTGGTTGTACCACAATGGGAAAGTATCATTGTCACCGTTTGTGAATATGATAGGACATCCTTCTTCCTGAACAGTCTTCAGATAGTTCTGTCCGAAATCGCGGCAAGTATAACGTCCGCTACGGTCGTGGTCGTCCCAAGTCTGGCTTACCATCTGCAGAGGTACAAGCAGACACAAAACAGCCGTGATGGAAGCAGCAGTAGTTTCGTTCATCTTCTTGCGCAGATATTCAGTGATACCGGCCACACCAAGACCAATCCATATTGCAAAGGCATAGAATGAACCGGCATAAGCATAATCACGTTCACGTGGCTGCAGCGGAGTCTGGTTCAGGTAAAGCACAATAGCGAGACCTGTCATGAAGAACAGGAAGAATACAATCCAGAACTGCTGTATTCCCTTGTCGCCCTTATATGCCTGCCAGAACAGACCTATAAGTCCCAATATCAGAGGCAGACAGTAGAATACGTTGTGTCCCTTGTTGTTTTTCAGACTGTCAGGCAGTAATGTCTGGTCGCCTACGAGCATATTGTCTATAAACGGAATACCCGTAATCCAGTTTCCATGCTCTATTTCTCCCTGACCCTGTATGTCGTTCTGTCGTCCGGCAAAGTTCCACATGAAGTATCTCCAGTACATGTAGTTTAGCTGGTATATAAAGAAAAACTTGATGTTTTCCCATTGTGTAGGGATTTTAACCATAATCATTTCTCCACATTGGTCGTAAGGAACCTGCTTTCCTTTTATGCCTCCTACCCAAGATTCATATGCCTGGGCATGCGATTCGCTGTACATACGTGGAAACAGCATATTCTGTGCATATTTATAGTCTGTTCTGTGACGAACTATTTCGTAGCTGTCCTTTTCGTCAGGAGTTTCCTTTTCCTTACGCTGATATACCGGAGCACCTTCAACCACATCATACACACATCCTCCGTCAACCTGTTTCAATGCCGGTTTTGAGGCATAAGTCTGACCGTAGAACAGAGGTCGTGTACCATACTGTTCACGTCCCAAGTATTCACCAAGAGTGAATATGTCTTCCGGTGAGTTCTGGTCCATAGGGGTATTGGCCGACGAACGTATCACGATTACTGCATACGAAGAATATCCCACTACTATCATCATCAGTGCCAAAAGAGATGTGTTCAGTGTACGTGCGCTGACACGGTATTTTTCGCTAAGGTCGGCAAACAGGTATGCGGCCAATATACCTAGCACTATTATACCGATTATTATACTGCTCCATCCGTGTCCGTAGAAAGGAATACCGAGAAGTCCCAATGTAAGCAGGAAGGATATATTCATCAGTTTGCGGCTTCTCACTGTATAACTTTCGTAAACACCCCAGATAAGAGATGCCGCCATGATTATGATGTATATTATAAGACCTGTGTTGAAAGGCATTCCAAGACTGTTTACGAACAACAGTTCAAACCATCCTCCCACTTTCACAATACCCGGTACGATACCGTAAAGCACTGCAGCAATGATAACCATTGAACCGCAGAGAGCAAGAAGACTTCCTTTAAGATTTGCTTCAGGATTTTTCTTGTAGTAATAAACCAATACAATGGCAGGAATACACAGCAGGTTAAGCAAGTGTACACCTATCGAAAGTCCTGTAAGATAAGCAATCAATATCAGCCAGCGGTCGCTGTGAGGTTCGTTAGCACGGTTCTCCCATTTCAGAATAAGCCAGAAAACCACAGCTGTAAACAAGCTTGAATAAGCATAAACCTCGCCTTCTACAGCACTGAACCAGAATGTGTCGCTCCATGTATATGCCAAAGCACCTACCAGACCTGAGCCCATAATGGTAATCAGTTTGCCGGTTGTCATATCCTCAATGTCAGGACATACCAGTTTCTTTGTAAGATGTGTGATACTCCAGAAAAGGAAAAGAATACATGCCGCACTCATCAATGCACTCATGATATTTACCATCAGTGCCACTTGTGAAGGGTCGGAAGCGAACAGACTGAATAAGTTAGCCGTAAGCATGAAGAAAGGTGCGCCAGGCGGGTGTCCTACTTCCAGTTTGTAACCGGTGGTGATAAATTCCGGGCAGTCCCAGAAACTGGCTGTAGGCTCGATAGTCATGCTGTAAGTTATAGCTGCAATGGCGAAAGCAAGCCATCCTACCAGATTGTTAATCTTGTTGTACTGTTTCATGAATTAAATATTTAACTTTGTTGACCGTTGGTTAATTTCATTTCATTGACCGTTGGTTAACTTCGTTTACCGTTGGTTCTGTTATTATCGTTAAAAACAAGCGCAAAGATAATAAAGAATTGAAAATGATAACAGTTTGACAATCTTAAAGTTTCTTTATAAATACGGGTATGATATGTTGGAAAAAAAATGCTTCGTCGTTTTGGATTGAACGACGAAGCATTTTGATTTGAATGACGGGGCGTTTTGTTTAAGTTGAAAAAAGACCGTTTTCCCGCCCAAAGGCAGGAAACAGTCCTTCTCCTACTACAACATAAATATTATTATCCCATTTTACCGGTGAGGTATGCACGAGTGCGTTCGTCCTCAGGATTGGTAAACATTTTCTGTGTGTTATCGTATTCTATCAGCTCGCCCAGGAACATGAACATTGAGCGGTCTGAGATACGTTTTGCCTGCGACATATTGTGTGTCACGATAAGGATAGTCACCTCCTTCTTCAGTTCGATAAGAAGTTCCTCGATGTGTTTTGTCGCGATAGGGTCAAGTGCAGAAGTCGGTTCGTCCATAAGCAGGATGTCAGGCTGGAGAGCGAGCGAACGTGCGATGCACAGACGCTGCTGCTGACCTCCTGAAAGGAAAGTACCACGTTTTGTGAGTGAGTCTTTCACCTCGTCCCAAAGCATTACGTTGCGGAGATTGCGTTCCACTATTTCGTCTTTCTTGCTCTTGGAGAGTTTTATGCCGTTCAGAATGTAACCTGCAAGAACATTATCGTAGATGTTCATTGTAGGGAACGGGTTAGGACGCTGGAACACCATACCGATGCGTCGACGTTCTTCCGTAGGGTCCATTTCGAGTACGTTTTCGCCGTTAAGCAATATCTTACCCGTAACGTTGATATTCTTGTAAAGTTCGTGCATACGGTTTACCGCACGGAGCAATGTACTCTTACCGCAGCCTGAAGGTCCCATGATGGCAGTGATGGTATTTTTCTCAACATCAGCGCTTACATTCTTCACTGCCATTATTTTACCTGTATATGATATTGATACGTTCTGAATCTGAAGGATAGGGTCTTTTATATTTTCCATTTTTTCGCAATTCTTTTAGCTAATAAGTTTAAACATAATACGAAGGTGAGCAGGAACAAGGATGCTCCCCAGATGAGGCTTTGGAGGTTAGGGTCGTTGAAGAACTCCCAGATAAGCAATGGTACTGCCGACATCGGGCGTGCCATGTTCCAACTGATAGCCGCACCTCCAAGTGCTGTAAACATAAGTGGTGCTGTTTCGCCTACTACACGCGAAATGGCAAGAAGGATACCTGTGAAAATACTTCCGAATGCCGATGGAACCATTACCTGGAGCATTACTCTCCAATAACTTCCTCCGAGTGCAAGACCTGCCTCTTTGAGTGTTTCGGGAAGAATTTTCATAGTCTCTTCTGTAGAACGGATTATGAGTGGAAGCATCATGATGAACAGTGCCATACTGCCGGCAAAAGCCGAATATCCTTTCATTGGGACTACTACCCAGATGTATGTGATGATACCTATGATAATGGATGGTGTTCCCTGAAGAAGGTCGGTAAGGTAGCTCACGATAGTTGTAAACCAGTTTCCTCTGAACTCAGAAAGGCAGATACCGCAGAATATGCCTACAGGTATAGCTACTATTGCAGCAAGGAAAAGCATAAGGAATGTTCCCACGATACCGTTTGCTATACCTCCCGGAATTGTCTGGCCGGCTTCGATTGCCTGCATGGCCTTATATGCGTTTGGAGTTGCTTCTGTAATGAACGACCAGCCCAACTGTTCCCAACCTTTGATGAATACCTCGCCTAAGATGGCAAGCAATGGTATAGCTGTCAGACCGGACAGGACGCATACTGTCCAGAAGAGAAGCGTATTCTTGAATTTTCGTATCTGTAGTTTATTGTCTTTTACTATCATATTCGTCTGATTGTTGGTTTGTTATACGTGCTGGGCGCGGCGTATAAGTATCTTTCCTATCATGTTTATTATAGCTGTAATGAGGAACAGGAGCAGACCTATTGCGATGAGTGACGAAAGTTTCAGTCCGTCTGCCTCACCAAACTGGTTGGCGATGATACTTGCCATAGTGTTACCTGTTGTTCTCAGTGTTTCAGGCATTTGGTTTGTGTTACCGATAAGCATTGTGACTGTCATTGTTTCGCCCAATGCACGTCCGATGGCAAGGATATATGCCGAGAAGATACCTGAACCTGCCATAGGGAATATAACGCGGCGGATTACTTCGGCACGGGTAGCTCCCATAGCATAAGCTCCTTCCTTAAGGTCGGATGGTACCATCTTGATGAACTCTGCACTCAGTGATGCTGCGTATGGTACAATCATTATGGCAAGAACGAATGCTGCTGTAAGGATTCCTGAACCCTGTGGAGAAAGGTTGAGGTGCATAAATACGTGACGCAATGCATAGAATCCCCATAAACCGTAGATAATAGAAGGAATACCTGCCAGCAAATCTACTACTGTACTCAGAATGGTTGCTACTTTCTTCCCTTTGAAATATTCACCGGTAAATAGTGCTACAGGAAGCGAGAATGGAATACACATGAGCAGTGCAAGCAGTGTTGTAAGAAGTGTACCTGTGATGAAAGGCAGTGCTCCGTATTTTTCTTTTCCGGCTGTAGTAACCCACTCGTCGGAGAAAATGAAATTCCAGAAACCGAAATGCTCGAATGCTCCTGAAGCATCATTCACTAAAGAGAATACAATCCCAACTCCAATGACAGGGATTATTATTGCTGATATTATGAGTAATGCCTTGAATATCTTGTCTTGCATGTTTTCTTAGTTGTTTGTTGTTAGTTTTTAGGTGAGAAGTTAACTTACTTCAAGATTGCCTGTCCGTCGAAAGTAACTTCTTTCAGGTTCTGAAGGCTCTTTTCGATTGCGCTCTGTGGCAGTGGAGCATAGTGTACTGTTTCTGTTGTTTTCTGTACATCTGCGCTCAACATATACTGAAGCATGTCAAGAGTAGCCTGAGCCTGCTCGATTGTACGGTCTGAGTAGTTCTGTTCCTTGTAGATAATCAACCAAGTGAAGCAGCTGATAGGATATGCACCTGCAGCGTCTGCATTTGTGATTGAACAGCGAGTGTCCTGTGGAATTTCGCCTGCTGCAGCTGCAGAGATACTTTCTGTAGATGGAGTAACGAGTTCGCCACGTACATTCATAACGCTTGCATATGGGATTTTCTGTGCGAAAGCATATTCAGAACCGATATAACCGATTGAGTATGGAGTCTGACGGATGATACCTGCTACACCCGGGTTACCTTTAGCAGCCTGACCAACTTTGAAATCAACTGTCTTACCGCAACCGAAGTTGTTCTTCCAGTCTTCGCTTACTTTGCTCAAATAGTCAGTGAACACGAAAGTTGTACCACTACCGTCTGAACGATATGCCGGGATGATATCTTTTTCTGGAAGTTTTGTGTCCGGGTTCAGTTTCTGAAGACGTTCGTCGTTCCATTTTGTGATTTTACCTGCAAAGATGTCAGCTATTACATCACCTGAGAGGTTCAAAGCTGATATTTCAGGAAGGTTGTATGCCAACACTACGGCACCCATACATGTCGGGATGTGTACAACCGGTTTCATTTCGCTCATTTCCTTGTCTGAAAGGAATGCGTCGCTACCTGCGAAATCAACGATACCGTCTTTGAGGTTGCGGACACCACCGCCACTACCGATACCACCGTATGATACTTTATTGTTGCCTGTTGTTCCGTAAGAGTCGAATGACATTGTGTAGAAAGGAAGTGGGAATGTTGCTCCGGCACCTGTAAGTTCTACTCCGTTTGAATTCTGTCCGCCGCAAGAAGAAACTATTGCTGCAAACACACCTGCAATGAGTGATAAATAAATCTTTTTCATACCTTAAAAAATTAATATTCTGTTGTTTTATAGTTGTTTAATTATCGTTTAACCGCTGTTCAGGAGATGCTCACCAGGCGTTCACCGAGTGTTCACTGAACGTTTACTGAACAGTATCTGAACGGCTTCTGAACAGCGTTTAAACTGTCTTTTCCTGATTTTGGTTGACTGTTATAATGTCATTACCACTGATTA
>NZ_DXVR01000063.1:0-16516 GCF_019417265.1 Bacteroides sp. | reverse complement strand
TACAGCTAAAAAATAACTAAATATTTTTTTTGCTATCAAACTTGGGTTAAGTTTTATCAGTGTCTTATCAGACTGTGTTATTCTGATATCGCTTTCTTCATCAGTCCCTTGTGGTAAGTAAATATATAGTTTATCCTTTTTTCTATCTATATAAAACTCACCAGGGTAATCCAGTTCCTCAATAATATTGTAATAGAATAGCCTTGATTTGTCAGTCGTAATATTACTATGAAAGTCCCAAACCATAGTGACAGTTCCTTTTTCATCAATACAGGAAATTTTATTTTTTCTCCATTTCCACGGTTTAGAAACCGCTCCGTCAATCCATATATCTTCTACACTATTCCATAACTTTACTCTTCCTGACGCAGAAGTAAACTGCTTTAAGCCTACCGGATTTTTTATATCATTGAAGTTTTCAGTATTTGGATATCTCGACAGATGCATGCTCTCCTTATCAATATAAACCATTGCAGGTGGAAGTGGCTGATTCCTTACAACATACCCCACATGCCCGAGTTCTCCATACTGTGTTAATTTGTGTTTTTTCAAATCTAACATTTTGATTTTACCTCTAGCATCTTTGTCTATTATAAGATTAGTGATTTTGTCGGGTGTATCTTCAAACCACTTATATTTTATTTTCTTTGAACCAAGTAAACGAACCATTTCCCCCTTATAAGCGTATATTCTTACCGGAGCTTCCAGACAGCCTGAATCCTCGTTGTCGAAGTAAACAGTATCATCCAAATAATATTCTCCACCTTTCAACCATATAACAACTCCATTATCCGATAATTCTCCTGCTTGTCTAAGTTTACGTACCATATTCCTTGCTCCCACTATTGTTCTAAGCGGATTTTCTAATGACCCCTTTCCTCTATCATTTCCTTCAGGAGAAATAAAGATTTGTGTACATTCGTCTAATTTTTCTACATTATTGCAATTAACGGTCAAATGATATTCATTTGAGGTTGAAAAGCCATCTGAAACAGTTATGGGTAAACAAATTTTGTTATTCTCAGACTCGATTATAACTGTGTTGTCCGATACAGTCCTGTAACCATTTCCAGGCTTTACATTCACATAGAACTTTTTATTGTCAAGTCCGTCCAGATCATTTATTATCAATTTGTCAGTAGATATTTTCAAAAAATCTCCATTGGAAGATGATATTTCATGCTGTCCTAATATTACTGGTGGATGATTAAATTCTAATATTTGGGCAAAACTATAATTTAAAGGTAACATAGTTACTAAAAGTAATCTGAAGAAATTTGTTTTCATGAATATAATGGATTATGAGATTTGAAGTAGATTAAATAAAAAATATTCAGACCCTCAAAGTTATATTAATTACTATACTGAATAGAAAAGGCATAGGTTATGAATATAGCTACAAAACCTATGCCTTAATACTTTTATAAAGTAACTCCTTGCTTAAGAATAGCTATTTCCCGGTAATTCTTCAATTCATTTAGAACTTTTTTACCATTGGCTATATCAATCACGAAATCAATGAACCGTCGGCTCAGTGTCTCCATATTTTCACCTTCTACAAGAGTTCCAGCATTAAAATCAATCCACGTGTGTTTTTGTTCGTAGAGTTGAGTATTAGTAGAAACTTTTACTGTAGGAACGAATGTTCCGAAAGGAGTTCCACGTCCTGTAGTAAACAATACGATATGACATCCGGCAGAAGCTAAAGCAGTACTTGCCACAAGGTCATTACCGGGAGCACTCAGGAGGTTCAAGCCTGAAGCCTTTATCCTATCACCATATTTCAGAACATCCTCAACCATCGAGCTGCCTGATTTCTGCGTACATCCCAAAGATTTTTCTTCAAGAGTTGAAATGCCTCCAGCCTTGTTTCCAGGTGAAGGATTTTCGTATATAGGCTGGTCGTTACGGATAAAATAGTTCTTAAAGTCGTTTATCATTGATACCGTTTCATTGAAAATCTCTTCCGTACGGCAACGGTTCATCAGCAGAGTTTCTGCTCCAAACATTTCCGGAACTTCAGTAAGGACTGTAACCCCTCCTTGTGCAATCAGATAATCAGAGAAAACCCCAAGCATAGGATTGGCGGTAATACCAGACAGTCCGTCGGAACCACCGCATTTAAGTCCTACTCTCAGCTTTGATAATGGAACATCAGTACGCTTATCCTTACTTGCTATAGCATACATTTCACGCAGTAGTTTCATCCCCTCCTCTATTTCATCATCAACTCTCTGTGATACGAGGAAACGTACCCTCTTTGTGTCATAATCGCCCAGAAACTCTCGAAACGCATCCGGCTGGTTATTTTCACAACCTAGTCCCACAACGAGTACAGCTCCGGCATTTGGGTGCAGAACCATGTCGCGCAATATCTTACGAGTATTCTCATGGTCATCGCCCAATTGCGAGCATCCGTAATTATGAGGAAATGCCATAATGGAATCTACATCCTTGCATCCTGTTTCCGTGCGTAACAGCTCTGCCAGTTGATTGGCTATACCGTTTACACAGCCCACTGTAGGCACAATCCATATCTCATTACGAATTCCCGCATCACCATTATCACGTAGATAGCCTTTAAATGTACGGTTCTCATTCACGAAAGTCTGCTTATCAAACTTCGGAGTATAATTATAAGTACTCAAACCGGAAAGATTTGTTTTCACATTCTTCTCGTTAAGCATGTACCCTTTCTTTACACTTGCAACAGCATGCGAAATAGGGAATCCATATTTGATAACCATATCTCCCTGAGCAAAATCCTTCAAGGCTATCTTATGGCCAGCAGGGATATCCTCCATCAACTCTAAAGAAATATCGCCTACCTTTATTTCCATACCCTTGGACAATGCGTGTAAGGCTACAGCAACATTGTCCGCTGTGTTAATCTGAATATATTCAGTCATGATAATATAGTATTAATATATATTAATCTATAAGTTCCTTAACAGTCTGAAGCATACCCTTGTTTTCGATACAGTTTATGTAGTATGACACTCTTTCGGCAAGTCCGGGGACAGCATTCAGATCCTCACCCCATATAGAATCAGTTGCAAGAACTGTCTTCACAAGATTTTCCACTGACCCTTCATTCCAAAGCCTAGCAAGCAATGCCATGATTTCAGGAGCATCATTAGGAACAATCTCTGTTCCGTCGGAGCGTTTACCACCTTTGTAATAAACAAGAATAGCAGCCAGACCTAGCACCAGCCCTTCAGGAAGTCTGCCCTTACGTTTCAGATATTCCTTCACACCAGGAAGGTCGCGTGTTGCATATTTAGGGAATGAATTAAGCATTATAGATGTAACCTGATGATCAACAAACGGATTGTTGAAGCGTTCAAGCACAGCTTCTGCAAACTTCACCAGTTCATCTTTTGGAAGGTTAAGTGTTTCCATCAGTTCATCAAACATCACACGATGAATATACTTTCCAATTACTTCATGCTGACAAGCATCTCTCACGATGTTCACTCCCGAGAGGAATGCCACAGGAGACAATACCGTATGTGGACCATTAAGCAAAGTAACCTTTCGTTCATGGTAAGGCTCTTCCGATGGAACGAACAACACATTCAGTCCAGCCTTGTTTGCAGGGAACTCATCAGCTACAGATTCAGGTGCCTCAATAACCCATAAATGGAAAGCCTCGCCCTGTACCACAAGATTATCATCATAGTCCAATTGTGCTTTTATGTTATCTATCTCTTTACGAGGAAATCCTGGAACGATACGGTCTACCAATGTAGCATAAACGCCACATGCAGTTTCAAACCATTTTTTGAATTCCTGTCCAAGATTCCACAAATCAATGTATTGATAAATTGTTTCCTTCAATTTATGTCCATTAAGGAAAATAAGTTCGCAAGGGAATATAATAATCCCTTTTGAAACGTCACCATTGAAATGTTTGAATCGGTGATAAAGCAATTGAGTAAGCTTTCCCGGGTATGAACTGGCAGGAGCATCATCAAGCTTGCATGAAGGGTCGAAATTAATACCTGCCTCGGTAGTGTTCGATATAACGAATCTTATATCTGGTTGTTCGGCAAGAGCAATGAAATCATTGAAATGGCTATAAGGGTTCATAGCACGGCTGATTACGTCAATCATTCTGAAAGAATTTACCACTTCACCATTATTCAATCCTTGAAGGTTTACATGATATAGGCAATCCTGTGCATTGAGTGCATCCACCATTCCCTTTTCTATAGGCTGTACAACTACTACACTGCTGTTAAAATCAGTCTTCTCATTCATATTCGAGATAATCCAGTCGACAAATGCACGAAGAAAATTACCCTCTCCAAACTGGATAATACGTTCCGGACGTACTACTTTATCAGCAGTTTTACTGTTTAATATTTTCATAATAAAAACCTCAAATTAAAATTCAACCAAAATTCTAAATACTTTTCCGGGATTTTCAGACCAGGTCTTAAGAATATCACCTGCCTGTTCAGGTTTAACCACTGCAGAAATAAGCTCATCCTTAGGACAAGTACCATTCTGCAGATACTGAATTACAGCACGGAAATCTTCAGGCATAGCATTTCTTGAACCTCTGATGTCCAATTCCTTCTGTACAAAATATTTTGTTTGGAAAGAAACTTCACTCTTGGCATATCCTATGCAAACCACTCTACCCGTAAATGCGACTATATCAATAGCAGTGACATATGTTACAGGACTTCCCACGGCTTCAATGACCACATCTGCCATATATCCGTCAGTTATTTCCTTAACACGTTCAACCACATTGTCAGTTTTTGAATTTATAGCGTCTTTTGCTCCAAGTCTTTTAGCCAGTTCAAGTTTTTCATCATCAAGATCGATTGCTATAACATGTGCTCCGCGAAGATTGGCCCTGACTATGGCACCCAAACCAATCATACCGCAACCAATAACTACAACAGTATCAATATCTGTTACTTGAGCTCTCGATACAGCATGAAATCCAACACTCATCGGTTCAATCAAAGCACATTCTTTTTCAGAAAGGCCTGTAGCTGGAATAACTTTATTCCAAGGCAGAACCAGATATTCCTGCATAGAGCCATTACGCTGCACACCAAGAGTTTCATTATGTTCACACGCATTTACACGTCCATTGCGGCAAGAAGCACATTTCCCACAGTTAGTATATGGATTAACGGTTACATTCATTCCCTTCATAAAACCGGCAGGAACACCTTCTCCTATTTCCTCAATCACGGCACCCACTTCATGTCCAGGAATTACAGGCATCTTAACCATAGGATTTCTGCCAAGATAAGTATTTAGGTCTGACCCACAGAATCCAACATACTTAATACGAAGTAAAATTTCACCTGTTCCAACTGTTGGTTTGGCAATTTCAGCAACCAACACCGAACCTTCATTATTAATCTGTAATGCTTTCATGATTTAACAATCTATTTTAATTAGTTCTTATTTTCTATTTTATAACCTTTCCAGCTATAATAAGCTGTAAAGAAGAAACATATTAACGGAATAATATAAGCTATATAATATATATCTTTGTTGTGGTTCATTACATATGCTGTAAGTTGTGGAATACATGCATTACCGATAATAGCCATAACAAGGAAAGCCGAACCACTCTTTGTGTCTTCACCAAGACCTCTTAAAGCAAGAGAGAACTGAGTGGGATACATTATTGACATAAAGAAAGATACGGCAAGCATGGCATATAATCCTATCATTCCACCGCAAAGAACAATAACTCCACACAGAAGAATATTGACTATAGCATAAACAAGAAGCATATCCTGAGGGCGGAATCTAACCATAAGCATGGTACCTATCCATCTTCCGGCAAGAAAAGCCAGCATATAGAATCCAAAGAATGTTGTAGCAGTATCTTCAGGTAGTCCAACGTACATACAGCAATAAACAAGGAAAAGGCTGTTTATCGCTGTCTGACCACCATTGTAGAAGAATTGTGCTATAACTCCCCATCTTAAATGTGATTTCTTCAAAACGCCGAAATTAATCAGTTTTGAGTTACCTTTGTCTAATGCACTCTCATTGTCTATTTTAGGAAGTTTAGAGAAAACGAAAATTATAGCAATCAGAATCAGAAGTCCTGCCAGAATAAGATAAGGGAGTTTCATTGAGTCTGTTTCCATTTGAATATATCCATCCCATCCACCCGGATAATCAACCGGCAATGTTTCACGAGTATAGTTTTGACCGGTTAGGATTAATTTACTCAAAAACATTGCAGCAATAAAAGCTCCCAACCCATTAAAGGATTGAGCCAGATTCAAGCGTCTTGAAGCGGTTTCAGGCGTACCAAGAGCTGTAACATAAGGATTAGCGGCAGTTTCAAGGAAACACATCCCAGTAGCAATAATGAAGAAAATAACCAGGTATGCCCAATATTCTTTAATGGCAGCTGCCGGAAAGAACAACAGGCCACCTATGGCAGCCAGTATCAGTCCGAATATAATTCCGGATTTATAGCTGTAGCGTTTCATGTACATAGCTATCGGGATCGGGAAAATAAAATAAGCCAGCCAGTATGCTGCCTCAGTGAACGATGCCTCGAATGCATTCAGTTCACAGGTTTTCATCAGTTGTCTGATCATTGTGGGTAGCAAGTTACTGCTTATAGCCCATAAAAAGAAAAGACTGAATATCAATAATAGCGGTATAAAATATTTATTCTTCATTATTCTGACATGTTTTTAATATAAGGCAATGTAGGCAAATTCCTGAAGCCATAGAATTTCTCGGCATTTGCCCCAAGGAAAAGTCTCTTTTCATCATCATTAAGCTCATTAGACTTGACAACAAAATCGTAAGACATTCTGTAAGTAATGGCAGTTATGGTACGAGGATAATCAGAACCCCACATAAGTTTGTCAAATCCCACCAAGTCGGCTGCTTCACGAATAGCCTTTATTGCGCCCTTGAACGGATAGAATTCATCATTGAAAAGCCATGTGATACCGCCCGATTCAATCATTACATTATCGTGTCTTGCCAAAAGAATCTGTTTTGTCCAATCCGGTTTGGTAACCATACCAAAATGACCGATTGCAATTTTCAGCTTCGGACATTCGGAAATAATATCTTCCATCTCTCCTACCTGCGTATCACCCTCAGCCATATCAATAGAAAGTATAATATTCTTATCCTCCATAAGATGAAACATCTTCATCATTTCGTCCGAATTAAGGAGAACCCTGCCCTCTCTAACCTGAAGACGATGTCCTGGTATTTTAATAGCCTTGAAGCCATTATCAATCAATTCCTGGGCTTGAGTATAGAATCCAGGTTTGCGGAACTCACACATACCGCACACAAAGAACCTGTCGGGATACTTGTTCATTACCTCCTGCAGATAATCATTCTGAATACCATCTATATACTCCTGAGTAACAACAGCACCTCCTACCTGAGCATAATTCATGTTGGCCAGAAAAACTTCAGCACTGTTGCGTCCGTCAATCATAAACGGGGGGAGCATTTGTCTAATCTCCCCCATGAACAATGATTGACCATTCTCTGTAGTTTTTATTTTCTGACCGTCAACTTCAGTATCTTGATGTAACCAAAGATGTGAATGAGCATCAATTATTGTAAAATCCATAGTAATAATATTATGAATTAGCCCAACTTACTCTCTGCTGTTCTCCGATGATTTCTTTAACTTTCTCTACAAGGCTCCAGTCTATAGGTTCTTCAATGTATTTAATATTCTGAAGAACTGACTCAGGTCTTGCAGAACTGAAGAGTGTAGTAGGTATTCTTGAATTGCTTACAGAAAACTGTATGGCAAGTTTTTCTATAGGATAACCCTGTTCAGCACAATATTTGGCAGCCTTTTCGCAAGCTGTAACCAATGGTTTTGGAGCAGGATGCCATTCAGGAATACCTCTTTGAGTAAGAAGACCCATTGAGAATGGAGAAGCATTGATTATACCTATACCTTTTTCTTCGAAGAAATCAAGGAAGTCTACCAGTTTATCGTCATTCAAGGAATAGTGACAGAAATTAAGGACAGATTCCACTGTATCCGGTTCTGAATTTTCAATAACCCATTTCAGGTTTTCAAGCTGCAAGTCTGTAATTCCTACATGACCAACAATACCTTTTTTCTTCAACTCAACCAAAGCCGGCAAGGTTTCGTTTACCACCTGGTTCATGTCAGAGAATTCAACATCGTGTACGTTGATAAGGTCAATATGGTCTATGTTAAGCCTTTCCATACTTTCATAAACACTTTCAGTAGCGCGTTTTCCCGAATAATCCCAGGTATTTACACCATCCTTGCCATATCTACCCACCTTAGTAGAGATGATAAACGATTCTCTCGGCAATTCTTTAAGAGCCTTACCTAAAACAGTTTCTGCTTTATAATGACCATAATACGGAGAAACATCAATAAAATTCAATCCATTTTCCACAGCAGTGAAAACAGCTTTGATAGCCTCATTTTCCTTTATAGAATGAAAAACACCTCCTAATGAAGAAGCGCCAAAACTCAATACAGGGACTTTTAATCCGGTTTTCCCTAAATCACGATATTCCATGTTAATAATAATTTTAAAGGTTAATATTTTAATGTAAAAATTAGTCGTATAAATAGAACATACGTTCCATCATTTGCCATTTTTCATCCGAGGTAGCACCTTCGGCACACTGTTGGAATTTTGCTACATAATCTTCCCATTCAGCCTGACGTGGAAGTTTAGCCAATTTTCCCATTGCCGTATTCCAGTCAAAATCCAAAGGAGTCTCTACTATCATAAAGAGCTTTGAACCTATTATATATATTTCCATTTCCAATATACCCACCTCGCGTATACCGGCTCTTATCTCAGGCCAAGCTTCCTCTTTACTATGTGCTTTTTTATAAGCAGCTATAAGTTCTGGGTTATTTCTCAAACTAAGAGTCTGACAATATCTCTTTACTGGCTGAGAGTAACTGCGAACTCTATATCCTTCAATTTTTTCCATAATTTTTTTATTAATAGTTATTTTTTCTTTGACATTCAAAATTAGAATAAAAGAACCGAAAGAATAGTGGGTATTTGTTACATAAATAAGGGGGAGATTTCTAAAAAATGAAATCTCCCCCTCTAATTGGTATAATATTTAGTATGTACGACTTTGAAGATTTATCATAATTCTACAAAAATCTTTCAAGTTCAAAACCATTCAACCATATTCCGCTATTTCTGTCTGTACTTTTAAACTTGATAGTAACAGTATCGCTGTTATCCTCAACTTTGAATTTTATCACAGCAGTTGTCGGATTATTGTATTGACATTCCTTACCGGCTGATACAGTCAATCCTTCATTTACAATTTTATCATTGACACTTATACATATTGTTTTTGAATATGGCAGCTTATGAATTGACTCTTTTTTAAGACGTTCCAGATTAGGATCCATGCTGTTTGTATTAGAACCAGGTGCATGATGGTACGTCATCAAAGAGTACTCTCCTGCCGGAAGATTTTTCAATTCCAGATATAAACCATCCTTATCCAGACACAAAATTCCGTCACCATAAACGAAACCGTCCTTACCAATTACATTCATTTCGCCAAGACTTCTGATTAGTCCTTCGCCTGATACGGTTCTTATAGTAAAATTGTATACCCCCTGTGTACCATTACTAACAATTTCCGATTTTTCCGAGGAAGGAGGAGTATTGCCGGCAACAAGGTCATTAAGTTGTGCAGCACGTACAGAAACAGAAGCTTCCTTACTATCCTTAATAATCCACGGTGTCCATCCAAACTGCAACAATTGCCCCTCAGCACCCATATCCATCAGTACGGTTTCTTTGTCATAAATAGGATATGCATTGGCAAGCATACAGTCAGTATTTGCTTTTACTGTCTCAACATTCACCGAAGCAGATTTCAGACTTTTCGAAGTAGCAGTAATTTCAATTTTACCCGATTTTCTTCCGGCTCTGATCAAAGCACTTCCGTTTCCTCTTCTTATTTTAACAGGATTAGCCTCAATGTTAACCTTATCACCTATAACCTCAGCATCACCTTTCACAGTAAACTTGATTTCACCCTTATAGTCTTTCAGTCGCATACCGTTTTTATCAAGAACTTCTGCATGGACCACCATAATGTCATTACCGTCTGCCTTGAAATCCATATCATAGGTATCAGCAATCAGGTTCAGTTTATAAGCTTTTTGTGGAGTAAACACACACTTTTCTTCAATATACGCCCCATCGTAGAAGCCTTTCACTTTAAGTTCTCCGGCTTCATATGGGATGCCACTTATTATATACGGCGCATGATCGAGTCCGTCATATTTGAGATTATCAGACGGTTTATACATACCGTATGATTTCCCGTTAACAAGAACCTCAATCTTGGGAGCATTACTATAAATCACAATATCCTGTCGCTTTCCATCCCATGGATTTACTACATGTATATAAGGTTTCTTTACAAATTCTGCAGGATACCAGTAAATTGAATCACTTTTAGGATATCTGAAAGCATCAAGAGCACCCAGACGGGTTTTTTCATCACCGCCACCAAAATCGTGGAAAGTATAATAAGCATGAGCTGTCCATGAAATCATTCCAGGCATCATAGGATCACGTTTGTATGGAGCAATAGCCTCAGGACCATAATTCCCTTCCATAGCAAGCAAAGGTTCGTGACGGTCCCAAATACCAGGTCCGTAATTCATGTTACCGAAAATATCTGTCCATCCGCTGCACTGCCATCCGGTCCATCTACTGCTCTGCGATGAGGTAAGGCGTGTTGGGTCTTCCTGTTTAATGGCAAACTGCATTTCAGGCACAGGCCCGCGATGATTTATACCAGCTCCCCAGATGATTACCGATGGAGAGTTTTTATGGTTTCTCACCATTACCCTTGCAGCCTGGACTGCGTTTTCGTACCATTCATTCTTCTGAGATATGGAAATCCATGTAGGAGCCTCTTCGTATACCAATAGTCCAAGTTCATCGCAAGCCTTGATAATCTCATCATCCTGAGGATAATGTGCTGTACGCACACAATTCATTCCCAACTGTTTGAGCTGCTTCATATCCTTATAATGCAATGAATTTGGCATTGCATCACCTATATAAGCATAATGCTGGTGACGATTGAAGCCTATCAATTCTATATTCTTACCGTTCAGTCTGAATCCGGTTTCCGGATCGTATTCCACTTTACGCAATCCAAGTCTGTTATCTACAACATCGATAGCCTTACCACTCTCATCATACAATACAGTATTTACTTTATAAAGATAAGGACTGTCCAAGTCCCAGAATCTCACATCATCCTCTATACCTCCGGTCTGACAGAAACGGTATCTCATATTAGGAGCAATAACTGCAGTCTGTGTCAATTTGAGCACCACATCGCCATCGGCATCCACTACCCTCTGAACTAAAGTAGCCTTTTGCGGTCTGTTTGTTTCATTCACCACTTCAGTACGAATATCAATTGTAGCGTTACCGTTAACATAATCCACTGAAGGAGTGGTAATAGTAACACCACTATTCATTGATTCAATATTGTTTGTTATATGTAGTTTGTCAGTCTCCACAAGATACACATCTCGATAGAGACCGCTGAATTTTATATAGTCAAAAGGCCCCGGATCGGGGGGAGTAACTTCACTTTTTCTATTATCTACCTTTAAAGTAATCTGATTATCAGCATTTGGAGTAACATAATCAGTAATATCAAAAATGAAAGGGGTGTAACCGCCTGTCTTATGTATACCTACTTCCTTACCGTTAACCCACAGTGTAGTAATCTGGTGAGCCCCTTCAAATTCAAGGAAAACCTTTTTCCCGCTACCGTCAACATGTATATTCTTTCTGTACCACCCAATCTTTCTCATAAAAGTAGGCTGAGTTTTATCCTCATTATATCCGTTCAGTTTGATAGATGTGAGTTCGAGAGTATGAGGTACGCATACATTCTCCCACTTGCTGTCGTCGAAATCCTTTTTGAAATAAGGGTCATTCTCATTACCAATTATAAACTTCCAGTCGGAATTTATTAGAAGTTTTTCCCTATTAGTCTCAGGATAACCATATGGAAAATCCTGTCTCACATTATCTGCATTCACGGCAAATAACGAAAGATATGCACAAAATGCATAAGAAAACAATTTTTTGTGTTCCATAAATATATTAGTATAATATAGTTTGTAATAAAATCTGCACGTAAAACTCATTCACTCCAATGTGAATCTTTAAGAAACTCATTACCCTCCCATGCCAGCTTGCTTGTCCAGTCACGGTCTGCATCGGTCCAGAAAGGATGCGAAGCAGGTAGACCTAACGGTAAAAATGCCAATGAAGTCATATAGAGGCTGCCGTTATTGGTATATTTGTCGGCCACACCTGGTTGCGAGCCGTTAAATCCTATGGTAAGAAATCCGTCTTTATTGAAATTTTCATCACCGTCAAACATCCGCTTCATAACAGCTGTAAGCGCACACCTTACCTGAGCATTTGTCAGTCCGGAAGGCAGATTCTGATACCATGCCATAAGTGATAAAGGTTGCAGAGCTGCCATTCTATAAGTAATAGATCTGCCAAAAACAGGGAATGTACCCTCGGGAGATACCAATCTTTCAAGAATTACACTGTATTTCTGTGTCCTCCGTAAAGCTTTGTCGTATAGTCTGGTATAACTTACATGCGAATATGTCTTGACATGTTTCATTGTGTAAAGAGTTTCCAAAAACATAGGATGGAAAACATATCCACTGTAATAATCGAAAGCAAACTCAGGACCATCTGAATACCATCCGTCTCCCACATACCATTCGTCTACTTTACGAATAGCAGAATTTATACGATACTGGTCGTATTTGGCACCAGCCTTTGCCAAAAAGCTTTCTATGGTAGAAGAGAACAACAGCCAGTTAGTGTATGGAGGGTCAATTCTTCTTAACTGCATAAACTCACTGATGTATCTTTCTTTAGTAACATCATCGAGCGGCATCCATAATTTATCGTATGCTCTTAAAAAACTTTCTGCAATAAAAGCTGCATCAACAAGCGCCTGTCCATGACCTTTCCACATTAAATAATCAGGACTTTCGGGATTTACGGCATTGGCATAACTTTTAAGAGCCATATCTCTCAACTCTTTGCGCATTCTGCCTTCATCCGTATTATCATCGGGCAAAGCCAACCATGGTGCAATTCCAGTCATCAGGCGGCCGAATGCTTCCATATATGCAACTTTTATGTTACGTCCGTCCCATGAAGGTGGAACTTCAACTTTCATATTTTTTTGTAATTCACCTTTCGAGATATTGCTTAACACCGGGAATGCCATTTTATATGCTATGCCACACCAATAGTTACGGCATGTATTATTAGCGCTTTCAAGATATCTCACATATTCGCAGGCAGCCAGAAGAAAAGCACCTACGCCAAAATTTGCAGTCGACCGTGCATCGACAATCTGTCCCGGTATGGCTTTTTCACCGATAGGCTGTACATAGCCAATCCTTCCGTCCTTCTGTAATGCTGTTTCCGACAGATACTTCCATGCATTCTTAACTACAGGAATATAAACATCCTCCTCAAGAAAACCATTATTGATACCCCAAATAAAACCATATGTAAAAAATGCAGTTCCACTGGTTTCAGGTCCGGGAGCATGATTCGGATCCATCATACTGCGAGTCCAATATCCGCCGTCCTGCTGCAATGCTGCAACAGCCTGAGCCATTTTCCTGTATTTATTCACAAAGAAATCATAATGCTCATAATCCTTAGGCAAATCTTTAAGAACTTTTGCAAGTCCGGCCAGAACCCATCCGTCTCCTCTTGCCCAAAAATCTTTTTTACCATTCACACTCTTATGCTTTGGAAAAACATATTTTGCGTCACGGTAATAAAGATTCTCGTCTTTATCGAACATTATCTTATCACTATACGACAAATATTCGTATAACTTATCAAGATAGAGACGATTGTTCGTAATCTTATACATTTTGGTCATCACGGGCATAACCATATACAGTCCGTCGCTCCACCACCAGTAATCATTTTGCGGAGTACTCATCTGATACTCCATCACTTCTTTTGCACGCTTTATTTTGTATTCCTGAGGGTCTAGGTTATAAAGATCAGCATACGTCTGAAAACAAACCTGATAGTCCCCGAAAAGGACAAAATCATCAGTCTCGCCATAAGTATATTTCCATTTTGAACGGTCATTGCCTTTTGCACCCATCCATTTATTATGCTCAGCCCAAGCTTCGGAATACTTACGGTACTCTTCATTTCCGGTAAGGAAGTATGCCTCCATATTACCGGTATGATAAGCAGCATTGTCCCAAAAAGATTTTACCTGAGGTTTGTTGTTTAATTGCCAATATCTGTTTACTTTGTCAATAATCTCACTGATTTGCTCCGGATTATCTTCCCTGGCAAAAGACGGTGAAAATACAAAAACAACACACAGAATAAATAAAATACGCGTTTTAATAAAACTCAACATAGTAATATATTTTGAACCCTGAATAAGCGGTAAATGTTTACAATCAATCAAAAAGGACTAAGTATCAGCAAAGGACAAGCCCGGCTAATACTTAGCTCCTCAATCTGCCAACATTACTCCATCAATAACCAGTTAAGGTTAGCAGTTTTAGTACTACCGTTTGTAGAGAAGAATCTTATAAAAATATCCTGCTTACCTTTCACTTGCTCAAGGATATCCGATTCAAGAGTAACCCATTTACCCCATCCTCCTGTATTTTTAATTTCATATTTTGCAACAACCTTGCCCCACTGATGCCCTATTCTTACCTCCATTGTGCAACCCATGTTTCCACAGGACACCCTAGCCTGCATTTTCTTAGCCTCACCGTTTCCAAAATCCACACCGTTAAAACGTACAGTAGATCCGGTTCTTGCTTCGCATACCATCCATCCCATAGGTTCATCACCAGAAACAAAAGAAATTGAAGCATTGCTTATCTCATTATATCTGTCCACCTGGATGGTATCCCCTTTTGCCGGATTTCCAATACCTCTCAACGTTGGCACAACTTTTTTAATTGTACCATCCGGTTTAAACTCCATATAATCGGCACACATAGATCTGAGTTTATTACATCCGCTAATATGCCAGAAATGATAGAACAAAATCCATTTGTCATTATATTTAACAACCGAATGATGATTGGTTCCATTATCTATATTATCCATTATTTTTCCTTTATACTCAAAAGGTCCCAGCGGATTGTTACTTGTAGCATATCCTATAGTATACCCTTCGTCCGGAAAAACATGGGCAAATGTAAAATAATAAACTCCGTCTTTTTTAAAGAGGAATGAGCCTTCCTTATACCCGAACGGCAGACTCTGGATTTCTACAGGTTCACCGTCAATGCTTTTCATATCATCCGACAGCTTGACACCATAGAGTTTCTGTCCTCCACCATAATATAGATAAGCCTGGTTATCATCATCAACGAAAAGTCCCGGGTCAATACCTTGTATACCTTCTATAAAAGATTTTTCCCATTTAAAAGGCCCCATCGGATTATCGGATACACCTACACCAATCCTGCGGAAAGCATTGTCATTTTTAGCTTTTGCCGGGAAATAATAATAATATTTTCCATCTTTCTTTATACAGTCGGGAGCCCACATAGCGTATGTATCTTTTTCACCCCATGGCACATCGTTTTCTTTAAGTATCCATCCGTGATCTTTCCAGGAAGAACCGCCTTCGAACGAAAATCCATGATAACCCGGCATACAAAACCCATTATTGGCCTTAATTAATTCTTTTATCGGTACGGCATCCGAAGAGGGATACACATAAAGTTTGCCGTCAAAGCAACGGGCCGTAGGATCTGCCGTATACATGTGAGTAACCAATGGATTCTGAGCCGATAACAATGATGCCCATCCTAAAAAAAATGCAGTAATAAATTTATTCATTGTATATTTATAGCTTAAATATGATTAAAAAACGGGTGCTGTAGATAAATCTTATGCCCCCATTGTAAAAAGATCTATTTAATAAAAGAAACTAACATCATAAACTTTTGCAGCAAGTCTGCATAAATCAATAAAACTCTGAAACTGACTTTCATTCTCTACCGACAAACATATATTAGAAACACCTTTATTGTTTCCATACCCATCCGACACAGTGTTAATCTCAAGCGGTAATTTAAGTTTTTCTATACCGTTACTAAGTCCTTTTGCAACAAAAGTATGAATTCCATTTAAAACAGACAAATCCAATTCTTGTAAAGATGGTAAATCTTTTAATATTATTTTCCCTGTAACACCAGTAGTTTCATTACTAATTACTATACCGGAAAGTACCTTACAATTTATAACAGTCAAGCCATTTTTTAAAGTATTTATATCTTCCATTTTGCCCGACAAGAAACTGCCCGAAAGTTTTAAATATGGAACTTCATCATTATTTTCAACTCTAACCGATTTCAAAGAGGAAGCATTAGATAAATATATTCCATTGGGAGTATTTATATTGACAATATTAAGGC
>NZ_DXVR01000062.1:0-16997 GCF_019417265.1 Bacteroides sp. | reverse complement strand
CCTTTCGTTAATATGTCATTCAGTAATATTATTGAACTTTTGCAAATGTAATATGTTTTTCGTTTTAAACAAAGTATTTGTAAACTTTTGTTATAAAAATATTGGTGCTTTTTATTAGAAAGTTAACTTTCAGATTTAGAACTATGTTAATTCGTCAGGACATTGCTGATGATAGGTTGCTGTTACGGTATTCGAAAAAACTCAGTAAATCATAGTGTATTTCACTTTTACATCCTTCACACTGCAAAAGCTGTTATATTAACCACTATTTAAATGGCGTTTAAACAGTGCTTAGATGGTATCTCGAATAACGTTCGAACAGTATTCGAATAACATTCGAATTGCATTATAATTATGTATTCACTACTCATTCATTGAACGTTTACTGAACTGTTGCTGAATGGGTAGTGAACGCCAAATTATAGTGAAGGAATGATAATCCTTCTTCCGAAGACTGCCTTCTTCGGAGTATCGACAATATTCATCTTAGGTGTTTCTATTCTTCCTGCTCTTGATGCCGGGTATTCCTTTCCGGCTTTTTCAAGAGCGGCTCTCAGCATGGCTTCGTTCTCATCTCCTAACTGGTATGGCTCGAATGGATTGTCTTCTACCTCAGTGTCCGGTTTAAGACCGTCCGGCATACATAGAGTTTCGTCGTTCGCATTTTTGTAAATGCTTACCATAACATAAATACCCCAGTTCTTGATGGCTTGCGGAACTTTATCGTATGCATCTTCTGCCGACAGCATCCATCCTGTACAATATTTTCCGTGTGACTGCTGTCCGATAAGTTCAATGTCCATGTATGGCATTAATCCTGAAAGAAGGGCTTCGGATGCCGATGCGCTGTTGCCGGATATTATGCCGTAAATTTTATCCAAACTTATGTTGGCATCGTTTGTACTTACATTCAGATTAATTTCTTTATAATTATATTCAGTTTCAAAACGGGTTACTGTAGAAGTGCCGTTTTTCTTGTAGTATTCAGTGAAGAACTCGTTATAATCTTCTTTTTCAAAAATATCATTATTTGTAACATTTGCTTGTGGAGCAAACATTGATGCCAGTACACATTCGGTTATAACATATCCTCCTCCGTTATATCTCAAGTCGAGGATAAGTTCCTTTACTCCTTCGCTTTTAAACTCCTTGCATATGTTTATAAGTTCCGGAATGGACTTAAGGTCAAAACTGCTGTATGCCAGATAGCCTATTTTCTTACCGTTTACGTCAAATGTTTTGTGGCAAAGTATAGGATTTTCGTACATCTCTGTGGCTGTCAATGCTACATCTTTGGTCGGGGTTATTACATTATCTGTAAGTTCAGATAATGAAAGTGTGATTTCCGATGAATAATAGAGGTTCAGATAATTTTCAGTTGTAAGGACTTCACCGTTTATTTTTTCAATCAAATTACCCCTTTTCATACCGGCTTCTGCGGCAGGGCCTCCTTCTGAAACATATGCTACAGCGGCAATCAGTTCATTCCCCTCTTTGTTCTTGTAATATACCACAGGAGTGAAGCCATAAGTGGTTGATACACCCTGCACACTGCTTGTAAACTCTTCCATATTGTCTGTCAGCATTGTCCATTTGTCTATCTGATTTTCTCCGTCGTGGTATCTTATTTCCTCTACCGTAGCAATAGGGGCGGAATTTGTAGCAGGGTCGAGCTTGCTTAAATCATCGGATATCTCTTCGTTCCAGTAATAATAAACTTCAAGAGCCTCTTTGGCGAAGGTATTGGCCAGTCTTGTTTCTTCTGTTATTTTGTTTTTTCCTTCCGGATTGTTTATATCAGAACGGTTGCAGCCTGATATTATACCTCCTAACAGTATAATACCTGCAATTGTGATTTTAAGTCTGTTAAAGTCCATAGTTTTTTGCTTTTAAGATTTATGTAAGATTTTAAATTCTCATTAGACTGTCTATTGCATCGTTGTATTCTTTTACCATTCTTTCTACAACCTCATTTGCGGTAGGGATATCATCAATCATGCATGACACCTGGCCTATTTCCAGTTCTCCTTCTGACAAATCTCCTTCGAAGATTCCTTTCATCGCCCTTCCTTTGCCTAAAAGTTCCGTAAGCTCTTCCGGCGTAGCTCCTCTGTTTTCGGCAGACTCTATATTGTGATAGAAATCGTTTTTGATTAATCTCGTAGGTACTATTTTCTTCAGTGCAAGCATGGTGTCGCCCTCTTTCAATTCCGTACAGAGGCTTTTGAATTTCTCATGTGCGGAACTCTCTTGGGTTATTGCGAAACGTGTCCCCACCTGTACACCTTCAGCCCCCAAAGCAAATGCGGCAAGCATACTCCGGCCGGTAGATATTCCTCCGGCGGCTATCAGAGGAATCTCCAGATGTCTTTTTATTTGAGGAATAAGAACCATTGTAGTGGTTTCTTCCCTTCCGTTGTGTCCTCCTGCCTCGAATCCTTCTGCCACTACAGCATCAACACCGGCCTCCTGACTTTTGAGTGCGAACTTTGTGCTTGCCACAACGTGTGCCACCTTTATTCCGTTTTCATGCAGCTTTCCTGTCCATGTCTTTGGGTTGCCGGCCGAGGTGAAAACGACAGGAACTTTCTCTTCTATCACAACCTCTATGATGGCTTCAGAGTATTTTGAAATCAGTGGAATATTTACCCCGAAAGGCTTGTCGGTGGCCTTTCTGCATTTTCTGATATGCTCTCTGAGAATATCAGGATACATTGAGCCTGCTCCTATAAGTCCTAAACCGCCTGCATTGCTTACAGCTGCTGCGAGTTCCCATCCGCTGCACCAAACCATACCTCCCGAGATGATAGGATATTTTATGCCGAAAAGTTCTGTTATTCTGTTGTTCATTTGTTGATTATTTTAATGGTAGTCTGTTGAACAGACAATGTTATAGTTCCCTTTTTAATTCTTCATACAAGTCTACAGGGCCTAAATGCCAATATTTTGTGCTTTCGGTTGATAGCTTCTTGTAAAGTTCAGAATGATATATGCGACTTAAACTCTCTTCAAGTGTGTAGCCGTAATCATCGTGCAGATATTCTACCAGCCAACTTATCTTTCCAGGCAGGAGCAGATGAATATTACTTTGATTTATCTGGAACATATTATTCTATTTTAATAGCTTCTATAAAATGTATGGCTGTCAGTGCCTTTTCAGTATGGAATAGATACTGATCAACCAATTTGTATGTTTTTAGTTCACTGATAAGTGTATCAATACCTATAGCACCGGATTCGTATAGGCTGAACTGAAGATACACTTTATCATTGGCAACAGGGCCATATACGATATCATAGTCATGATTAAAGTCTTTTTGGGTTCTGTTTGCCATGACAAATTCAGCCCATTCTTTACTTGGCTCTGAAAAAAATAGACTTTTAAGTTCAGACAACTTTGGGTTATCAAACTCATATACATTCACATATCCGCATGTAGCGTGTTTTTCTAACATACGCCTTTTAGCCCAGTCTTTGGATTGTTTTTCCGAAGTCGTAGTATAGAAGCCTTCACCGTAGTCGAGTCTGCGGTTGCCTTTTATTATCAGGGGATATTCCACAATTTCTAAACTGCCGTGATATATCTTCATGCCTTTTTGCTTTTTCTTATTTCAATAAACTCATTTATTTCTTCTATCAGCCACTGTCGGCCTTGAGTGTGAAGCGGTTCAAAGCATTTGCTTAAATAATCTATAACTCCATACCGGGAGAACAAGTCAAGTACCTGCTCGCCGGTCATTCCTTGAGCTGTTTTATATTCTTCGATGCAGAATGAAACGAAGAGTGCTATGTCTTTATCTTTTTTACTCATTGTAATTCTCCTATTGTAAGCTTTTGCTATGTAATAATTTCACTACACTTTAAAACCTCATTATATCTATTTTCCAATGATACAAAAATATGTTTTATTCCCGATAAAATCAATATAAAGACCTGGCTTTCTGCGAAAAAAAATTGGATAAAACGCCGGAAATAAAATGCTTCGTCGTTTGATTCAAAATGAACGGTCGTTTAGAATCGAATGACGAAGCGTTTATTTTTAACATTAGAAGGTTAGCATTTTACGACGGAATTCGAATGCTATCCAGTATTGATTTTGCAAAAAAGGAGAGAGGAAAGAGCGACTAAGTAACTCTTTTACCAGTGGCTGTTCTGCAGTAAACATATCAATCTCTTGCTTTATTACCTTTGCAGGAAGCCCAATCCGCTTACCGAACTCTTCAAAATCAGAACGACAGATTGTGCGAGTGTCAGTAAATGCCATTCCTTCCTTAAAAAGACCTTTGTCTAATGCAAAGATATGTGGTTCACGAAGTTGCAAAGATGTATTTATCAAGTCGTATGCAGGAGACAAACGGTATTCTCCATTGCGTTCTATCAAGGAAAAGTTTTTCAAATGGGCATCATCGTTCAGCGTTACGAAGTTAAATAGGATTATTCTGAAGAATCTACGGATATCTATCAGCGCAGCTTTGACATAGCGATGAATAACCTCGGCACAATCTTCGTAGCTGGCTTTATCGTATTTGTAATTAGGTCCGGCGTTATCTTTGGTATATCCCAATAATGCAGCGAAGTCCTCTTGTTTATATTTGCCTCTGCTGTGTACATCAAATCTACGGGTAATGTATGCGGGTGTACCATCATCAAAGAAGCAAAGTGCATTTGCTGCTGTTTCAATGTTATATACTTGTGATGCTATTTGCATGGTAACATGCTCATTGGCAGCACAAAAATCCTTATTTATAATCTGGTATCCCGTAGGGCGTGGCTTTAAGATAAATGTACCCTGTTCTCCTTCACGAGTGTAACGTAACTTGTTGCCATCAACCACAATGGAAAACTTAGGTTGTGCTCCGGAAAGTGATATGCGTCCTACGCTCTTAATGGCTTCATTCGCATCTTCTGTTTCTGTATCCGGACTTGCTTCCGAGAAAATATGTGATACGGCATTACCGTCGAATAATATTTTTCGTGCATGTGGCGAATAAGTGTCAAATCCATTTTGCAACGTGGATGGGCAAATAGTTAATTCTTTCATAACTCTATCGGTTTAACAGTTATGGCTCCAACGGTATCAAACTGACAAGTTGCCAATAGTATTCCAAAATCATCTTCAGGGTCTATACGAAGTAGCTGGGATTGTATTTGGCGGTTATCACCTTCCGACAGCATATTGGCAAATACGGAGAACAGGTGCTGTGAATAATAAGGCTCTGAACGGAGCGGTAGCGTCAGACTTACAGCGTCGCAATTCTCATTTAATAAATATGCCTTATCGTAAGTAAATTTATACTCATGGCTATCATTTTCTGTCAATACGCCGGTCTTTATTCCGTGCAGATATACTTCACATTGTCGCATATTGTTAATCCTTTAATTTAGTTACAATTTGTAGTCCTAATACATCGCAAACAGAAACAAAAGTTTCTATACGGGGATTTCCTGTTCCGCGCTCTATCGCAACAACGGTGTTTATGCTCACACCTGCCAAGTCTGCCAGTTCTTGCTGTCTGATTTTAAGAACCGTTCTGCGAACTTTTATCTGTTCTCCCAATGTTTTCATATTCACAATATATTGGTATTTCATACAAATATATGTCATTTTTACTAATATTACAAGCCAAAATCACAGTATATTGTGATTTTTCTGAGAAATGAATACCTTTTTAGGATGAATAATTGTAAAATCACAGTATATTGTGATTTCTTTGTATAAAAAAAGCTTTGCAAACGTGCTTATATCTTTATCGTCTGACAGTTGTCAAACGTACAGACGACAGCTGTCAAACAAATATCCCACAGGTGTCAAACATATGTCTGACAGCTGTCAAACGACAAAGATTTTTAATCTTTAAAAACCGGATATAAACAGTCTTCCAGGAATGTATAAAATCTGATATTTTAAATATATTGTCGGACAAATCTTTTATCGGTGCTTAATTTATAATACCTTTGCGTCTTAAAACCCATAAACTCGTATGAAAATAAGAATTTTACTACTTTTTAGTTTGATGTTATTACTGCGTTTAAACTCTTATGCAGAAACATATAAATATCGTGTTACATTGAGAGATAAGTCGCTCACTGCTTATAGTTTAGACCGTCCGCAGGAGTTCTTGTCCGAACGTGCTTTGGAGCGCAGACACAGACAGGGTATAGACATCGATTCTACAGACTTGCCTGTTTGCAAAACATATATCGACCGTCTTGTGGAGCAGGGTGGGGAGTATCAGATGCAGAGCAAGTGGAACAATACAGTCCTGATGCTGGTTCACGACGAGGAGATAGCAGAGCGCTTCAGACAAAATCCGTTTGTGGTTGATGTCAGGAAAGTGTGGGTATCGCCTGACACTGTTTTTCCACGAAACAAGGACAGGAAAAAGGAGATAACCAACAAGTGGAAAAAGACTGACGATTATTATGGAGTTGCGGCCCGGCAGATAAAGATTCATCATGGCGACAGTCTGCACTTGGCAGGATTCCGTGGCGAGGGTATGCATGTGGCAGTCATAGATGCCGGTTATTATAATGTGGACAAAATGAAGTTTTTCCGCAAGCTGCATATACTTGGAACAAAGGATTTTGTGAATCCCAATTCGGATATTTACGCGGAGCATAATCACGGACTGAAAGTTCTCTCCTGCATGGCTGTCGATATGCCCAAGGTCATGGTCGGTTCTGCTCCGGGAGCATCCTACTGGCTTTTAAGGAGTGAAGATAATGATACTGAACAGCCGGCGGAAGAAGACTATTGGGCTGCTGCAGTGGAGTTTGCAGACAGTGTAGGGGTGGATGTGGTAAACACCTCTCTTGGATATTATTCTTTTGATGATGCTTCGAACAATTATAAGTATCGCGACCTCGACGGGCGTACATCGCTTATGTCGCGTTCGGCTTCTGTGGCTTCTAAAAAAGGTATGCTTATAGTGTGCAGTGCCGGAAATTCAGGCGCTTCAAGCTGGAAGAAAATCACTCCTCCGGGTGATGCAGAAGGGGTACTTACTATAGGTGCAGTCAATACAGACGGTGTGAATGCCGATTTCTCCTCTGTGGGTAATACTGCCGACGGACGTATCAAGCCGGATGTTATGGCGGTGGGTTTCCATTCCGGTGTGGCAGGGACTAATGGAGGTATTTCATATGGCAACGGCACTTCTTTTGCTTCGCCTATCTTCTGTGGGCTTGTAACCTGTTTTTGGCAGGCTTGTCCGTGGCTGACGGTTACTGAACTTATAGATGTTGTTCATCGGGCTTCGGACAGATATGAATATCCGGACAATATATTCGGCTATGGCATTACGGATATGTGGAAGGCTTATCGGATAGGTATGGATATGAAAAACAATTAAAAGACTCTGTATGATGGAAAACGAAGCGATGTCTTTATACGAACTGAATTCCCTTGTGCGTCGGGGACTTCACGCCTGTCTGCCGGATGAATACTGGATACAGGCGGAGCTGAGCGATGTGCGTTCTAATTATTCCGGACATTGTTACATGGAGTTTGTACAGAAGGACCCTAAAAGCAATGCTTTGATAGCCAAGGCACGTGGAGTGATATGGAGCAATGTGTTTATGCGTCTTCGTCCATATTTCGAGCGTGAAACAGGTCAGGCTTTTGTCTCAGGGATAAAGGTGATGGTGAAGGTAACTGTCGATTTTCACGAGTTGTACGGTTTTTCGCTCACAGTAGTAGATATTGACCCTGCATATACCATAGGCGATTTGGCCCGCAGGAGAAAAGAGATTCTGAAGAAGCTTGATGAAGAAGGCATACTGACGATGAACAAGGAACTTGAAATGCCTGAACCTCTGCAGAGGATAGCTGTAATTTCATCGGCCACAGCAGCCGGCTACGGAGACTTCTGCAATCAGTTGCATGGCAATAAGTTCGGTTTCGTCTTTTATACAAAACTCTTTCCTGCCATAATGCAGGGTGACAGGGTGGAGGAATCTGTTATTTCAGCTTTGGAACGTATTTATGCCGATTGCGATAACTGGGATGTGGTGGTCATTATTCGTGGCGGAGGAGCGACATCCGATTTGTCGGGATTCGATACATACGATTTGGCTGCACATTGTGCGCAGTTCCCCTTGCCTGTGATAACCGGTATCGGACATGAACGTGACGATACTGTGATTGATATGGTTTCGCACACAAGGGTAAAGACTCCTACGGCAGCTGCCGAATATATAATAGGTAGAATGCTTGAAACGGCAGGCAGGTTGGAGGATCTGTCAGAGCGTATCCGCAGCGAGATTCCTGTACGGCTTAATGCTGAGGCAGAGCGTATCAGCAGGCTTGTGGCACGTGTGCCGTTGGTGGTTCAGTCAAGGATACAGCGTGAAAATATGCGATGCGAGAGGAACTGTTCACGCTTGCAGATGGCATGGCAGAAGCGTTTTATCAGAGAGGAACATCAGTTGGATGTTCTGCCGCGCCTCGTAATGCTTGCCACTTCGCGGATGGAAAAAGAGAAACATCGGCTGGAACTTGTTGACAGGATTCTGAAGTCATCCTCGCCGGAGCATCTTCTGAAACGTGGGTACAGTATAACCCTTTATAATGGTAGGGCAGTGCGCGATACTTCGGCTCTAAAACCGGGAGATGAAGTGGAAACTGTTCTGGCTACAGGTAAATTCAAGAGTATAGTAAAATAAAAAGTATTACAGATATGGCAGCAAAAAAAGAAACATATACAGAAGCCATGAAAAAGTTAGAGGCTATTGTAGCTAAAATAGAGGGTGGAGAACTCGATATTGATCAGTTGGGAGATAATCTGAAAGAAGCTCAGAAACTCATTAAGTTCTGCAAGGATAAACTTTATAAGGCTGATGAAGAAATAAGAAAAATGCTTGACGACAGTCATGGCGGAGAAGAATAATAATGTAAGCGTAGTGGACGGATTTTAAGATTTTAGTCTAAATATTTATTGTAAAAATTGGAATATGTAAATTAAAATCTTACATTTGCCGTCAATGTAATATAATTGAAAACAAAAAATATTAAATAATATAGTTATGAAAGAAATTGACTGGTCTAATTTGTCTTTCGGTTATATGAAGACAGATTACAACGTTCGTTGCTATTATCGCGACGGAAAGTGGGGTGAATTGGAACTTTGTTCGGAAGAAACACTTAATATCCATATGGCTGCAACATGTCTGCATTATGGACAGGAAGCTTTTGAAGGACTTAAGGCATATCGCGGAAAGGATGGCAAGATTCGTGTGTTCCGTCCACAGGCAAATGCAGAACGTTTGCAAAGCACTTGCAACGGTATTCTTATGCCGGAGTTTCCTACAGAACTGTTCTGCGAAGCTGTAAAGAAAGTTGTTAAGGCAAATGAATGTTTTTTGCCTCCATATGAAAGCGGTGCTTCTCTGTATATCCGTCCGTTGCTTATCGGTACAGGAGCACAGGTGGGCGTACATCCGGCCAGTGAGTATCTTTTCGTAGTCTTTGTCACTCCGGTAGGTCCTTATTTCAAAGGTGGATTTGCTACTAACCCTTATGTGATAATCCGTCAGTTCGACCGTGCCGCTCCGCTTGGAACTGGTACTTTCAAGGTAGGTGGTAACTATGCTGCAAGTCTTCGTGCCAATAAAATGGCTCACGATGCCGGCTATGCAAGCGAGTTCTATCTTGATGCAAAGGAAAAGAAATATATCGAAGAGTGTGGTGCAGCCAACTTCTTCGGTATCAAAGACAATACTTATGTAACTCCGCTTTCTACATCTATTCTGCCTTCTATCACAAACAGAAGCTTGATGCAGTTGGCTGAAGATATGGGATTGAAAGTTGAACGTCGTCCTATTGCTGAAGAGGAGCTTGAAACATTCGAAGAAGCCGGAGCATGCGGTACAGCAGCCGTTATCAGCCCTATAGAACGTATCGATGATTTGGAAAACAATAAATCATACGTTATTGCAAAGAATGGCAAGCCGGGGCCTATAAGCGAAAAACTTTACAATAAGTTGCGCGCTATTCAGTATGGTGACGAACCGGATCCATACGGATGGGTGATGATAGTAGAATAAGATTGTACATACTATTATAAACTTTTTTTAAAAAAAACTTTTATGGAAACACAGAAGAAGATTACAGTGATGGGTGTTCTCTCAGAGGGAATATCATTGGGTATGAAAAATGCGGTATCATTGTTGGTTGCAACAGTACTTTGGATTGTTACAATATGGATACCATATTTGAATGTTGGTACTACCATTGCCATGACTACAATTCCTATTGAATTGAGCAAAGGCAAGGTCATTTCTCCGGTATTTATTTTTGACAGTAAGTATCGTAAATATATGGGAGAATATTTTACTCTGATAGGACTGATGGCTATGGCTGTAATTCCGGCACTGTTTTTCATGATAGTTCCTGCCATTGTTATCAGTTTAGGATGGTCATTGGCTATTTATATATTGTTGGACAAAGGAGTTGCCCCTGGTGAAGCTATGGTACAGAGTAACAAAGCTACATATGGATATAAATGGACAATCTTTGGAATCCAGTTTGTGTTATGTCTTGCATATTATATATTGTCGTTTATATTCGGTCTTATTCCAATATTGGGTATTCTGCTTGTTTTGTGCCTTTTTATAGCTTATGTTATTATCGGTATGGGATGTTCAGCTGTTATCTATCGTAAATTGACTGCTGAAACCCAAGAAACTGCTGAAACACCGGAAATCCCTGATGTTCAGGAAGAACCATAATTATGTACATAATATAGATTAGAAGAACAATGCGGGCGGATAATAGTTTTTACAATTATCTGCCCGTATTGTTCTTTTTTACGATATCCTTAAATTTTCCAACAACTTGTTTTTTGTTGTCAATTCCGTTGAAAAGACTTACATTTGCAATGTAAAAGATTTTATTCAACATGGGAAAAGGTAAATTAGCTAAATTTGCAGATATGGCGGAATATCCGCATGTGTTCGAATATCCGTATTCGGTGGTTGATGAAGTTAACTTCGAGATGAAGGGAAACTGGAACCGTGACTTCTTCAAGAATGATAATCCTATCGTTCTGGAACTTGGTTGCGGAAGAGGTGAATACACAGTAGGGCTTGCAAGGAGATATTCTGACAAGAATTTTATAGGGGTTGATATAAAGGGTGCACGTATGTGGACCGGAGCTACAGAGGCTTTGAATGAAGGACTGAAAAATGCTGCTTTCCTGCGTACTAATATAGAGATTATAGACCGTTTCTTCGCACCGGGAGAGGTTAGCGAAATATGGCTTACATTCTCGGATCCACAGATGAAGAAGGCTGCAAAGCGTCTTACTTCTACTTATTTCATGGAAAGATACAGGAAATTTCTCGTCCCGGGTGGAATAGTTCATCTGAAGACTGACAGTAATTTCATGTTTACATATACCAAATATATGATAGAGGCTAACAATTTGCCTGTAGAATTTATTACTGACGACCTGTATCATTCGGGAATGGATGATGATATTCTCAGTATTCGTACATACTACGAACAGCAGTGGCTTGACAGAGGTCTGAATATCAAGTATATCAAGTTCAGATTGCCTCAGGAAGGTGAACTGAAGGAACCGGATGTGGAAATCGAACTTGATGACTACAGAAGCTATAACCGTAGCAAAAGAAGTGGACTTAAGACCAGTAAATGAACCAAGTCTTATTTCTCTAACTTCATAACTTCTTTAACTTCTCTAACATCAATAACTTCAAAAAAATATATTTATGACACTATATCCAAAATTGATTCTTGATGCACTCTCTACAGTGCGTTATCCGGGAAACGGGAAAAATATTGTTGAGGCTGAAATGGTGGCCGACAATCTCCGTATAGACGGAATGAAAGTAAGCTTCTCGATTATTTTCGAAAAGCCTACAGACCCGTTTATGAAATCTGTAGTTAAATCGGCAGAAACTGCTATCCATACATATGTTTCCAAAGAGGTAGAAGTAACCATAACAACAGAAAGCAAGCAGGCTGCACGTCCTGAGCCGGGAAAACTCCTTCCTCAGGTGAAGAATGTGATTGCTGTATCATCAGGTAAGGGTGGCGTCGGTAAATCGACTGTGGCTGCAAACCTTGCTGTAGCTCTCTCTAAGTTGGGCTACAAGGTCGGTTTGCTCGATGCTGATATATTCGGGCCGTCTGTACCAAAGATGTTTCAGGTAGAAGATGCACGTCCATATGCTGAAGAAGTCGGAGGACGCGATTTGATTGTACCGGTAGAAAAATATGGTATCGAACTTCTGTCTATAGGATTCTTCGTAAGTCCTGAACAGGCCACTCTCTGGCGCGGAGCAATGGCAAGCAATGCCTTGAAACAGCTCGTGGGTGACGCAAAATGGGGAGAACTCGATTATTTCGTTCTTGACACTCCTCCGGGAACAAGCGATATTCATCTTACCCTGTTGCAGAACCTTGCCATTACTGGTGCAGTGATAGTAAGTACACCTCAGGAAGTGGCTTTGGCTGATGCACGCAAGGGTATCAATATGTATCAGAATGATAAGGTTAATGTACCTATCCTCGGTCTGGTAGAAAATATGGCATGGTTTACTCCGGCAGAACTTCCTGAAAACAAATACTATCTGTTCGGAAAGGAAGGTACAAAAAGGCTGGCAGAAGAACTTAATGTTCCTTTATTGGGACAGATTCCTATCGTGCAGAGCATATGCGAAGGAGGAGATAACGGTACTCCGGTGGCTCTTGACGAGGATTCTATTACAGGACAGGCATTTATCGAACTTGCCAAGAATGTGGTAGAGCAGACTGAAAAAAGGAATGTTGAAATGGCACCGACACAGATTGTACAGACTCATAAATAATATAGGGTTATGATGAATGATGAAATTAAAAAAGCATGCGAAGTCATGTATAAAGGCGGAGTAATCCTATATCCTACAGATACAGTGTGGGGTATAGGTTGCGATGCAACAAACGAAGAAGCAGTAAAGAAGGTTTTTGAAATTAAGCGCAGGGCTGACAGTAAGGCTATGTTAGTGTTGGTGGACAGTCCGGTAAAAGTTGAATCGTATGTCAGCGATGTGCCTAATGTGGCATGGGACCTGATAGAGATGACAACAAAACCGCTTACAATAATCTATGATGGAGCAAGAAATCTCGCGCCAAACCTTATTGCCGAGGATGGCAGCGTGGGTATAAGAGTTACTTCGGAAGAATTCTCAAAACAGCTTTGTTTCAGATTCAAAAAACCGATTGTTTCAACTTCGGCAAATATAAGTGGTGAGCCTTCTCCTGCCGTATTCAGTGAGATTAGCGAGGAAATAAAGAATGCTGTAGACTATATTGTGGACTACAGAAGAGAGGAAACCGGTCCTGCAAAACCGTCAAGTATAATCAAACTTGGCAAGGGCGGTGTGGTTAAAGTTATCAGAGAATAGTTGATATAAATTTGCTGGAGAATGAAGACTAAGGAAAAATTTTCTTTTTTGCAGAGTTTTCTAAAGTGGAGAGAAAAGCATATCACCGATAAGCAGTTCATACTCATACTTAGTTTCTTGGTAGGTATCTTTACTGCTCTGGCTGCTTTTGTCCTGAAGTTCCTTGTAGAATATATAAAGGAGTTCCTTACTGAGAACTTTGATACAACAGGAGCCAACTGGCTGTATCTGGTTTATCCGGTAGCCGGAATTTTCATTACCGGACTGTTTATCAGATATATTGTACGCGATGACATAAGCCATGGTGTAACTAAGATATTGTATGCGATTTCGCGTCGTCAGAGTAGGATAAAGGGCCATAATGTATGGTCGTCAGTCTGCGCATCAGCAATAACCATCGGTTTCGGTGGATCTGTAGGAGCCGAGGCGCCTATAGTCCTTACGGGGTCTGCCATAGGTTCCAACCTTGGAAGCATGTTCCGTATGGACCATAAGACTCTTATGCTGCTGTTGGGGTGTGGTGCTGCAGGTGCCGTGTCCGGAATATTCAAGGCACCTATAGCAGGATTGGTATTTACCCTTGAGGTGCTTATGTTCGACTTGACAATGGCTTCTCTGCTGCCATTGCTTATATCAAGTGTTACGGCTGCATGTATGTCTTATCTGCTTACAGGGACGGAGGCTATGTTCCAGTTCACATTGGATTATCCTTTTGCTCTTGAGCGCATTCCTTATGCTATGGTATTGGGAATTTTCTGCGGTTTGATAGCATGGTATTTTACACGTTCGATGAATTGGATTGAGAATATATTCAGGCGTTTCTCCAGCCCGTATTCAAAGTTCGTGCTTGGAGGTATAATGCTGAGTATCCTTATCTTCCTTTTCCCTCCTCTCTATGGTGAAGGTTATGACACGATATCGCTTCTGCTTAACGGAACTTCAAGCGCTGAGTGGGATACGGTAATGAACAATTCTCTGTTCTATGGTCATAGCGGACTTCTGGTAGTGTATTTGTTGCTGATTATACTTTTCAAGGTTTTTGCATCAAGTGCTACCAATGGTGGAGGAGGTTGTGGCGGTATATTTGCACCAAGTCTTTTCTTGGGATGTATTGCCGGATTCGTATTCTCTCATGTTTGCAATGAATTCAACATCGGAAGTACTTACATTCCTGAGAAGAACTTTGCTCTTATGGGTATGGCCGGACTTATGTCTGGGGTGATGCATGCTCCTCTTACCGGGGTGTTCCTTATTGCTGAGCTTACCGGAGGATACGGATTGTTCCTTCCTCTTATGATTGTTTCCGTATTTGCGTATCTTACTATAAAGGTGTTCGAGCCTCATAGTATATATTCAATGCGTCTGGCCAAGAAAGGAGAACTTATTACTCACCACAAGGACAAGGCTGTGCTTACAATGATGAATATTGAGAGCATAATGGAAACAGACTTCCTTACTGTAAAGCCGGAAATGGATTTGGGACAGATGGTTAAGGTCATCTCAAAGTCAAGCAGAAATATGTTCCCTGTGATAGATGCAAATGACGAACTTATCGGTATCGTAAATCTTGATGATATCCGAAATATCATGTTCCGTCAGGAGTTGTATCACAGATATACTGTGGAAAGTTTTATGACTGTTCCGAAGGCTAAACTTGTCACTACGGATTCTATGGAAGAGGTTATGGAGAAGTTTGATTCTACAAAGGCATGGAACCTTCCTGTAGTGGACGAGGATAATAAATATAAAGGATTTGTTTCAAAGTCGAAGATGCTCAATACTTACCGTCAGGTACTTGTAGACTTCTCGGCAGAATAAACTTAAGATTATGGAAAAGAAAGATTTGCGTATAGTTTATATGGGTACACCGGAGTTTGCGGTAGAAAGTCTGCGCAGACTCGTGGAAGGTGGATATAATATAGTGGCAGTAATAACCATGCCTGACAAACCTATGGGACGTCATGGCAGTGTCCTTCAGCCAAGTCCGGTAAAGCAGTATGCCGTATCTCAGGGATTGAAGGTATTACAGCCGGAGAAGCTTAAGGATGAGGCTTTCGTGGAAGAACTTCGTTCGCTGAAGGCCGATTTGCAGATAGTGGTCGCTTTCAGAATGTTGCCTGAGGTGGTATGGAATATGCCTCCTATGGGAACATTCAATCTGCATGCATCGTTATTGCCTCAATATAGAGGTGCAGCTCCTATAAACTGGGCAGTGATAAACGGTGATACAGAAACTGGTATAACAACATTTTTCCTGAAACATGAGATAGATACTGGTGAGATTATAGACCAGGTAAGAGTGCCTATTGCTGATACGGACAATGTAGAAGTGGTATATGACAAGCTTATGATGCTTGGAGGAGATTTGGTGCTCAAGACAGTAGATGCCATTCTTGAAGGAAACGTTAAGACTACTCCTCAGGAAGAGCTTGTAAAAGTAGACGCATTGCGTCCGGCACCGAAGATTTTCAAGGAAACATGCCGTATAGACTGGAATGCAGGAGTGAAGAAAGTGTATGACTTCGTAAGAGGACTATCGCCATATCCTGCAGCATGGACAGAACTTCATCAGGGAGATTCAGCTCCGGTCATGCTTAAGATTTTTGAAACAGAGAAGATATTCTGTAGCCATGATTATAAGCCTGGAACTATTTTGACAGACAATAAAACTTATCTGCATGTAGCTTCAACAGACGGCTATGTCAATGTGTTGTCACTGCAGCTGGCGGGCAAAAAGAGAATGCCTGTTGCCGATTTCCTGCGAGGATTCCATGCTTCTGACAATTCTTGTCTGGCTTGAACCTTGTAGTCTGACAATTGTTTCAGATGTAGTATTGTCCTCAGACTGGTATTTTATTCTGAAACCTTTAAAGTTAGCGTTAGAGTATTCCGGTATGCTTGAAAGAGTAAACGACGCTATACCCCAATAGAGTTTGTCGCCATTATCTGAGTTTTTATTGTGGCGAAGCTCAACTTCCAGCAGCCCCTCATCGTCTATCTGTGTATTTTCTGTAAGTAGCAGACTGATACGGTGGGGGATTGTTTCATTGCTTCCCGAGATGTTGAACTCGATATTCAGATGTTCGTTGCTGATGCTTGCGTATGTTATCTCTATTATATCATTTCCGAAACTTTCTTTATCTTCGTTATTGTTTAATCTCAAGTCATCAGCCTTTTTTGTCAGTACTTTATATAAATCATATATAGTAACTTCCTTACCGGTGTTAACCTTGGAATCCTTATCCTCTGCATTTGGAAAATTTATGTTGACGAGTATTCTTTGTCCAATGCTGTCTGCTTCGTAGCTTCTTATTATGTCCGGATTCTTGGGAATGACATCGCCATACAAATCCGAGTTTATGGAATAATCGCTCAGATTGTTGACTGTACCCATTGTAGGATATAGTTCAGGATAGTTTTCATTATTTATGCATGACTGTAGGATTGTTCCTAAGATACTTATACAGATTATGCCGACTGTGCTAATATTAAGTTTCATAAAAGTGTTGTTTGCAAGTTCTGACTTTAAAATGAAATTAACCCAAGTTTGATGGTAAATTTATGCTTTTCTTTGCTACTCAGTATTTTGC
>NZ_DXVR01000061.1:10556-17190 GCF_019417265.1 Bacteroides sp. | reverse complement strand
AAAGGTAATACTTTTGGGGGAATTTTTCGCAATTCAATTACTTTTGACTATAAATTTGAAATCCGCTGCAAAGTTCATAATATTTTCTCTTAATCGGATAAAACAGGTGTCCATATTCCGTTTTTTTTGCAAAATTTCTGAAATATCAGAAGCTTTTGTAGGTGTAATACACATGATATTTGTATTTTTGTACTGATTTATACACCAAATGAGAACGTTCACGCTAATCAAACATACACTACGAGCCATCATTATACTCCTGATGGTCGTTTATTTCGGGCAGATAGCTTTGCTGAATATTCCGTACATACAGCAAGGTATCAGTTCGATTGCTGTACGTGAACTTTCAAAGGTTCTGAAGACTGAAGTGAAAATCGGGAACATAGATTTGGGGCTGCTGAACAGAATCATTATAAACGACCTCGAGATTTCGGACAGACAAGGCAAACCGCTTGTCAATGCAGCAAGATTTTCAGCCAAATTCGATATCCGGGCAATACTCAGGGGGAAAATCAGAATCAACAGTATCCAGCTTTTCGGTTCAAACGTCAATCTGGCTAAGGAAAACAAGGAATCCGACCTGAACATAAAATTCATAACAGACCTGCTGAAAAGCAAGGATGACAACAAAGAGCAGAAAGTTCTCGACCTGCGAATCAACTCCATTCTGATAAGAAGAAGCAATTTCAAGCTTGATGTGCTGTCGGAAAAAGAAACCGAAGGAAAGTTCAATCCGTCGCATATCGCGGTCAGAAATATATCTGCCAACATATCTCTGAAAGCCCTGTCAGAGGATTCCCTGAACATTCACGTCAAGCGTCTGAGCATGATAGAGAAGTCCGGACTTGCTCTCAGGAAACTGTCATTAAAAGCCATCGGCAATAAGAAAAACCTGCGTATTGAGGAGTTTGAACTGCTGCTGCCTCAAAGCAATGTACGCATAGACAGCCTTGTGGCCGATTTTGACAATCTTCTAAAAATCAAGAGAGTCTCGGATGTAGACTATCATTGCGGTCTGTCGGCAAGCGTTGTGCCTTCGGACATCAGTGCACTGGTACCGGCTCTGAAACATTTCAGCGATACCGTAAACGTGAAATCCACACTTGCCAACGACGGCGACACCCACTATGTAAATGATTTAAGGATTTATTCAAACGATAGAAGTGTAAATCTGGATTTCGGCGGAAACCTCATATTGGCAAACGACACTGCCGACGCATATTTCAACCTCGACATAAAAAGAGTAGAAGTACGCGAAGACGGTGCACAATGGATTTTCAGAAACATAAACGGCAACGAAAATCTGCCGGATATAGTGCAGGACATAGCTACCGCAAGCATCTATGGTAATGTGAAAGGTACGGCCGACAGGATTGAAAACAAGCTGACGATATATACGCCACTCGGCAACATCCAGTCGCAATTCCTGATGAATAGAGATACCGTCAACAACAAAAGATTTTATTCGGGCAGATTCTATTCGGAAAATCTCAATCTCGGAAAACTGACTCAGAAAGAGGACATGCTCGGAAAAGCATCTTTCAATATCGCACTGAACGGACTTACCTACAAGAACAATAAGCCTGAATCGCACGTAAAAGGGGAAATCAAGTCCTTGGATGTCAAGGGATATACATATAGAAATATAATGCTCGACGGAAGATATACTCCGGGGGGATTCAACGGACATATATCAGTAAATGATGAAAATCTGAAACTGAACATCGACGGAAAATTCTCAACAGCGGAAGAGATTCCTGTGTTCAATCTGTCAGCAAGACTGAAGGATTTCCATCCGGAGAAGCTGAAACTGACAGACAAATATGTAAATACTACATATTCATTGAATCTTTTGGCAGATTTCAAGGGTAAGACTTTTGACGATATAGAAGGAAACATCAGTATAGACAGCCTGAACTGTGCATCCGAAGAGAAAGAGAACTGTTACTTCCTACCCTATTTCAGACTTTCGGCCAACGAGAAAGACAATGGTAAAACCATCCGTATAAAATCAGATTTCATAAATGGAGAGATAAACGGAAATTATTCATATAAGACTATTCCGGCAAGCGTAATCAAGGTTGCCCACAGGTATATTCCGTCGTTTTTCGATGAGGGCAACAAGATTATAAAGCAGAAGACGGACAATAATTTCACTCTCCGTTTCACTATTGACAACTCGAATTTCTTCAATAAGGTTCTGAAACTTCCGGTAGAACTGAATATGCCGGCTACACTGAACGGGTATATAGACGACAGCAAAACAAAGGTGTATATTAATGCCAATATCCCGGAAATAATATACAACAACAAGAAATACGAGTCGACTACGCTGCTGTTTGAAAACCCAGAGGAAGACTTGCATTGCCACGTGAGGTCTAACCTGTTAATGAAAAAAGGGGCTATGGTAAATGTCAGCCTTAATGCCAAAGCATACAATGACACTCTTGCAACCAATGTTTTTTGGGGAAACAACACGAGTGTGACATACAGCGGCAAAGTATCGGCACATACCATTTTCTCAAAAAATGCCGACAATGGCAGACTGCATACTGAGATAGAATTAAATCCGAGCCAGGTTGTACTTAGCGATACTATCTGGAACGTGCATAAATCGAATATCAGCATTGACAAAGACAGCATAGACATCTCAAACTTCCTGTTCGAGCACGGCAGACAGTATGTAAAAATCAACGGTCGCATAGGCAAGTCTGAATCAGACTCATGCGTAATCAATCTGCAGAACGTAAACCTCCTGTACATTATGGACATGATACAGTTCAATGCCGTAAAATTCGAGGGAAACGTCAGCGGAAAAGCTCTCGCATCGAACGTGCTGAGCAAGCCTTTGCTGGATGCCAGACTTAAAGTGAACAATTTTTCCCTCAATGAAGCCCTGTTGGGTGAGGCCGACATAAAGGGCGGTTTCGACAATGAAAAGGGAAGAATACTGCTCGATGCCGATATCAGAAAAGCAGACGGAGTGTTCACAGGAGTAAAAGGTTACATATCTCCAAAAGAGAAAGGACTTGACCTGAATATCAATGCCGGAGGTACGGACATGGCTTTCCTGCAGCACTTCATCAAAGATATCTTCAGCGATGTGGAAGGAAAAGCTTATGGACACGTAAGGCTGTTCGGTCCGTTCAAGGAGCTTGACCTCGAAGGCAGAGCCAAGGCGGAAGTGGGAATGAAAGTAAACGTTCTGAACAGTTTCTTCAGAGCCAAGGCTGATTCTGTCATCATCAATTCAGGAGAATTTATATTCAACGATGTTCAACTGACCGACAATGAAGGAAACACAGGAACCGCAAACGGATATCTGAAGCACAAGAAACTGAAAGAGCTGAGCTACATGTTCCGGTTCGACACCAATAACATGATGGTTTTCAGTTCCGACAAGGAAAGTCCGGATTTTCCTTTCTACGGAAAGATATATGCATCAGGAAAGACTAATCTGCGCGGAAATGAAGCCACCGGACTGGTAGTAGACGGCAACGTAAGAGCTGAAAACAATACTTCATTCGTTTACGTCTTAGGTACTGCATCAGAGGCCATAAGCAACAAATTCATCACATTCGTAGACAAGACTCCGAAGAGAAGACAAGAGGTTGTAAAGACTGATTTATACCACTATCTGAACGAGCAAAATACAATAGAGGAAGAAAAAGCTCCGGCAGATATAAGGATAAATCTGCAGATAGAACCTTCTCCACAGGCTGACATGAAAATTATCATGGACCCTGCATCAGGGGACTACATAGCAGCCCAAGGTACGGGAAGTCTGCGAATAAACTTCTTCAACAAGGGTAACTTCCAGATATTCGGTAATTACAATATCTCCGAAGGTATCTACAAGCTGAGTATGCAGAATATCATCAGGAAAGACTTCGTCCTCAGACAGGGCGGCAGCGTATCGTTCAACGGCGACCCTAAGGCTGCCAATCTGAATGTGCAGGCTGTCTACACAGTGTCTTCCGCATCACTAAATGACCTTATAGCGGATGCGACTTCCACAAGGGGTAACATCAGAGTGAACTGTATAGTAAACCTTTCCGGTCTGCTCACCTCCCCTAACCTGAGTTTCGACATCGAGCTTCCTACCGTGAACGAGGAGGACAGGCAGTTGGTGAAGAGCCTTACAGGCACTCCGGAGCAAATGACTACACAGATAATCTACCTGCTTGGAGTCGGCAAGTTCTACACTTACGACTATGCGGCACAGAGCGGACAGTCGGATGCCACAAGCTCGCTCGCATTCAGCACACTTTCCGGCCAGCTGAACAATATGCTTTCGCAGGTTATCGACAGTCAGAACTGGAACGTAGGAACAAACCTCACCACAGGTCAGAACGGATGGACAGACGTAGAGGCGGAAGCAATCCTGAGCGGAAGGCTGCTGAACAACCGACTTATAATAAACGGTAACTTCGGATATAAGGAAAATACGCTCAGAAATACTAACTTTGTGGGCGACTTCGAAGCTATCTGGCTGTTGACAAAGAACGGGGATTTCCGAATAAGAGGATATAACCAGACGAACGACAGATATTTCACCAAATCAACGCTCACTACTCAAGGTGTCGGACTTATCTACAAGAAAGACTTCACCCGATGGGACGAGCTGATAGACTGGGTTGGCAATTTCCGTTCGTACAGAAAGAAAAAACTGTCAGAAAACAAAAAGTAAACTCATAAATCAAGATAGAAGAATGAATACCAATCTTTTACTCCCTGCAGAATGGGACAAACAGAGTTATATACAATTGACATGGCCGCATATAGATACTGACTGGGCCTATATGTTAGACGAAGTAGAAGAATGTTTCGTAAACTTAGCTACTGAGATAGCTTCAAGACAGCCTTTGCTGTTAGTGGCTCCTGAGTTTCCGGAAGCGCTGAATAACTTCCCATACAAGGAAAACATCACATTCTTCCAGTGTAAGACCAACGATACATGGGCCAGGGACCATGCTTTCATAACACTGAAGGACAAGCACGGCGACCCTCAACTGTTAGACTTCTGTTTCAACGGCTGGGGAATGAAATTCGCATCGGACAAGGATAATCTGATAAACAGCAAGCTGTTCGGCAAAGCTCTGCTGAACGGTGACTATATCAACAAGCGCGATTTCGTACTCGAAGGAGGTTCCATAGAAAGCGACGGCAAGGGTACAATGCTCACTACATCTCTCTGTCTGCTTGCTCCAAACAGAAACGACACCAAATCGCGCCATGAAATCGAGGAGTATCTGAAAGAGACATTCAATCTTCAGCAGGTTCTCTGGCTCGACTACGGTTATCTGGCCGGCGACGACACAGACAGCCACGTAGATACTCTTGCCAGACTGTGTCCGGACGATACCATAGCATACGTTAAGTGCAGCGACACGAACGACGAACATTACAGTGCTTTGCTCGCAATGGAGAAACAGTTGGAGTCATTCACCACTCTCGACGGAAAGCCATACAGACTGCTACCGCTCCCTATGCCGGAAGCTATCTATGACGAGGACGGCTACAGACTGCCTGCAACATATGCCAACTTCCTGATTATGAACGAAGCGGTGCTCTACCCTACATACGCACAGCCTGAAAATGATAAGGAAGCTGCAAGAGTATTGTCGGAAGCATTCCCGGGCAGAGAAATCGTTGGAGTGGACTGCAGGGCACTTATCAAGCAACACGGTTCACTACACTGTGTGACAATGCAGTATCCGGAATCAGTATTCAAAGGTAAATAATATAAACATAATTCAATATGAACAGAATAATAAGAGTAGGTATCGTCCAGCAGTCTTGCACAGGAGATATCAAATATAACTTGGAAAAACTTCACAGAAACATAGCATCTCTGGCTAAAGCCGGAGCACAGTTGGTGGTATTGCAGGAATTACACAATTCCCTGTATTTCTGCCAGACAGAAGATACACGTCTTTTCGACCTTGCAGAACCTATCCCAGGCCCTTCTACAGGTTTCTACAGTGAGATAGCTGCCGCATACGGTATAGTTCTCGTAACATCACTCTTCGAGCGCCGTGCAGCCGGACTGTATCACAACACTGCTGTGGTATTCGAAAAAGACGGTAGCATAGCGGGCAAATATCGCAAGATGCACATTCCTGACGACCCTGCATATTACGAAAAGTTCTATTTCACTCCGGGCGATATAGGCTTCGAGCCGATACAGACCTCTGTAGGAAAACTCGGAGTACAGGTGTGCTGGGACCAGTGGTATCCGGAAGGAGCACGCCTGATGGCACTCAAGGGAGCAGAGCTTCTTATCTACCCTACAGCTATCGGATGGGAAAGCACTGACACTCAGGAAGAGAAACTCCGTCAGCTTGGTGCATGGGTAACAGTTCAGAGAGGTCATGCCGTAGCAAACGGATTGCCTGTCATTGCAGTAAACCGCGTAGGACACGAGCCTGACCCGTCTGGTCAGACCAACGGAATCCAGTTCTGGGGAAACAGTTTCGTAGCAGGTCCGCAGGGAGAAATCATCGCTCAGGCTGACAATATGAAGGAAGAAAACATCATCGTGGACATCGACATGAACAGAAGCGAAAATGTACGCCGCTGGTGGCCATTCCTCAGGGACCGCAGAATAGATGAGTTTGGAGAACTTACAAAA
>NZ_DXVR01000061.1:0-10546 GCF_019417265.1 Bacteroides sp. | reverse complement strand
CTTGCACTTAAAATCTATAAAGCATTGTATGGTTTGGACATCGAAGCCCAAAACACTGAACTGACAAGGCTCAGACTTGAGAATAAAAGATTGTCCGAACTGTTGAGAAGTACATCGAGGGAATACAACTCCCTTAACGAGAAATACAAAAAGAATAAAGAAAGTATAAACAGTGAATATGGGGTTGTATCCGACGAGCTACAGAAACTCAAGGAGAAGTACGAGGCCATAGTCATGGAAAAAGAGGCCTTAGAGAAATCAGCAAACGAGGACTCTGAAAAGTTAAAGGAGGAAATTGCAAGTCTGCAGAAAGTAATCGAAGGACTTAATACAGAGATAAATGGACTAAATGCCGAAATTGCAGGCCTGAACACACAGGTTGAAACCCTTTCAAAAGACAAAGAAGCTCTAAGCAAGGAGAACGAAGCTCTTAAAAAAGAGAAGGATGTCATCGGTAAAGAAAAAGAAGCCTTAGACAAAGAGGTAGAGATTCTTAATAATGAAAAGAATACACTAAATAACGATAAGGAAACTCTCGATAAAGAGCTTGAAACTCTTAGAAAAGAACTGGAATCGCTTAAAGAGAACCATCAGACTGAAAAAGAGAATATCGGCAAGGAATTAAAGTCTGCAAACGAGCTTCATACGACAGAGAAAGACAGCCTCAACAAGGAGATTGAAAGTCTTAATAAGGAAATTGAAGACCTCAACAAGGAATTATCATCTGTTAAAGAACAGTATATCAAGGAGAAAGAAGAAAATTCAGTTCTTTCAGAAAGGGTCAAGACTTTAGAAAACGAAATAGAAAGCATCAGCCTGAATGCTGAAGAAAAAACTACAGAAGAAGTTCCTACAATAATCGAGGAAGAAGCTTCGGCTACAGAAAGCGTGGTAGACGAAAAAGCATCCGAAAGCAATGACGACGAGGAAGCAATTAAAGAGAATATGCAAAAAGAGATTATCTCTTTAACTCAGAAATACGACTATATCCGCGTCACAACCACTGTAGGAAACCAGTACATCTATCTGTCAAAACATTTCCAGCTCAGGACCGGTCTGTTCGACTGGGGAATAGAAGGAAAGGAAATCATCACTGACGAAACTCTTTATCTGGAAAATTCCACTGTAGCAAAAATGGAAGGTCTGGACAGTCCGTACGATGGCGAGGAAATAATATGCAATTTCGATGACGAAGACTCCGCATCTGCCGTTGCAGACTCTTTGCTTATGGCTATCTGTACTTACCAACCTATACAGGTAAATTATCATGACAAGAACGGACGCACAACACAGAAAAATCTGTACCATATCACCTTCAAGCCTCTGGCAAACAAGTTCAGTCTGCCATACAGAAACCTTTTCAGAGATATGCTTGACGATAAGATAGATGCCGAACAGCTGTCTGCATTATGTCCGCATAATCCGGAGCCAAGAAACTTTGTGATTCAGCAGATTCAGACTCTCCGCCGTTTCAATGCTTTCTTCACAACAAAAGAAGGTATAGAAACTCTGAAGGAAGGTATAAAATTAGCTCAGGATGCTGAGCAGACAGAGCTGGCAGAGGTATTGATGAGTAAGATTCAGAGCTGATATTGTTTACCTACAAAATTATTATGCCGCATAAACATTATGTTTGCGGCGCATAATATTTCTACGAGTCATTCGGAATTAGCGGATGACTCGTTTTTTTGCAAATAGAATACTTTCAGCCACAAATTTATCCCCAAAACATGCACAGCCTTCTAAAAAAAATTATAATTTTGCAGTATGAAAGAGCTATCAAGACATATAGAAGTACTTTTATTGGAAAATGACTGTGTAATTGTTCCCGGTCTGGGAGGTTTCATAGCACACAATAAAGCAGCAGAGTTCAAGGATTCTGCAAATATTTTCTGCCCACCGCTGAGAACTATCGGTTTTAATCCTCAGCTTACTATAAACGACGGTTTACTGGCACAATCATATATGCAATCATATGATACAGACTTTCCTGATGCAAGCAGAAAAATTGAAAGTGTCGTATCACAAATCAAAGATTCTTTGTACAAGAACGGACAGGCGGAGTTAGATAACATAGGGACCCTGTATTACACTATGGCCGGAACATATGGTTTTGAGCCATATGGAAATGCATTCTTCAGTCCAAGCCTGTACGGATTGGGCAGTTTCTCGATATCTCCACTCTCGGAACTGGCATCTGTAAAAGAAACTGCAGCCGAACAGCGTATCGTAATAGAAACTGTGCCATCCTCTGTAGAAAGTCCGAAAGAAAAGAACAAACAGCAGCATATCATCAAGCGTATGGCAGAACATGCCATCGGGATTGCAGCAGCCATAATTCTGTTCTTTGTATTATCTGTTCCGGTAGAGAATACTTATCTTGACAATTCAAGCTATGCTTCATTAGGAGCTGAAACAATGCTGGATGCTATCAGAAGCAAATCGCTTGCTACAAGCTCTCCTGACAAAGCTGATAATGCAGAAGATATGCAACAAACAGCTACATCCGGCAGACGTAACAACGTAAATACCTTGCGTCCGGTTGCGGTTAAGACTGTAAAGGTTGAAAAAGCAGTTAAGGCTGAGCCAGCAGTTGTAAAAAAAGAAAAAACTGCTGAAGCTGTAAAAGAACAACCTAAGGCTACAGTTAAGAAAGAGGCCAAAGAAGCCAAAGCAGTTCAGAAGAGCAATACTGCCGGCGATAAAGGTCTGTTCATCATAGTAGCAAGTCTGCAGACTATGCAGGATGCCGAAAAAGAACTTGCCAAGTTCAAGAAGCAGGGATACAATGATGCTAAGATTCTTACATCAGACAACCGCTTCCGTATTGCCCTGTACAGCTATACAGACAAATCACAAGCATACAATAAGATAAATGAACTGAAAAAAGACGAACAGTTCAAGACTGCATGGTTACTTAACAAATCCAAATAATCAATTTTATTAAGGAATGAAGAGAGTAAGATGTCCTAAATGCGACAATTACATCCAGTTTGATGAAACCAAATATGAAGAAGGACAATCACTGGTTTTCATCTGTCCAGAGTGTAAAAAACAGTTCAGCATACGTTTGGGACGTACCAAACTTAATGCAGCTACACGTCGGGAAGAAATCATAGACGAGAAAGAAGGTACAAAAGACTATGGCAATGTAGTGGTTATAGAAAACACATTTGCCTATAAGCAGGTTATACCTCTGCATGAGGGCGACAACGTAATAGGACGCAGATGCAAGGGAACCGACGTGGATATAGCCATTGAGACAAACGACCCGAGTATGGATCGCAGACATTGTATCATCAATGTAAAGAAGAACAAGCAAGGAAAAATAGTATATACATTAAGGGATAACGACAGTATAACAGGAACATTCCACATGAATGAAATCTTAGGTCCAAAAGAAAGAGTTGTAATAGAAGAAGGAAGTATTTTCACTTTAGGTGCTACTACTCTTATTCTGCGCGGTGCGGAAGAAAACAAAGAATAACGTAATTATATTTATCAACTAACAGTCACACTACTTTTTTACTTATGGCATTTACTAACAACGTAATGATTGTGAGACACAAACTGCTTGAAAATCTTGTAGCTTTATGGAAGGAGAAACAGCTAATTGAAAAGATTGACCGTATTCCATTGGAATTCAGCCCACGACGTTCCCAGCCGGTAGGACGCTGCTGTATTCACAAAGAACGTGCGGTTACAAAATATAAATCACTCCCTCTTCTGGGATGGGACATGTCTGACGAAACAGACGAGCTAACTCCACTTTCAGAATATGCCCGCAAGGCTCTTGAAAGACACGGAAAAATCAAGGAAAACATTCTTTGCGTGATAGACGAGGCATGTTCTTCATGCGTACAGGTAAACTATGAGGTAAGTAACCTTTGTAGGGGTTGTGTGGCAAGAAGCTGCTACATGAACTGCCCTAAAGGTGCCGTACACTTCGACAAGAAAACAGGTCAGGCTCATATTGACCACGATACTTGTATCAGCTGCGGTATCTGCCACAAGAGCTGTCCTTACCATGCTATCGTTTACATACCTGTTCCATGCGAGGAAGCATGTCCGGTAAAGGCTATCAGCAAGGACGAACACAATATAGAACATATTGACGAAAGCAAATGTATCTACTGCGGAAAGTGTCTTAACGCATGTCCATTCGGTGCTATATTCGAAATTTCGCAGGTATTCAATGTACTTGAAGAAATACGTGCAGGGAAACAGGTAATTGCCATCCCTGCCCCATCTATACTCGGACAGTTCGATGCAAGCATAGAAGAAGTTTACGGAGCTTTGAAGCAGATTGGCTTTGCCGATGTTATAGAAGTTGCCGAAGGAGCTATGCATACTACAAGCAACGAGGCGCACGAGCTTCTTGAAAAGATTGCTGAAGGACAGAAATTTATGACTACTTCATGCTGTCCGTCATATATAGAACTCGTGAACAAGCACATACCTGCTATGAAACCATACGTTTCTACTACAGGTTCGCCAATGTACTATGCATCACGTATCGCGAAGAAGAAATATCCTGATGCTAAAGTGGTATTCATAGGCCCATGTATCGCCAAGAGAAAAGAAGCTCAGCGTGATGAATGTGTAGATTATGTGATGACCTTAGAGGAAATAAGCTCAGTTATAAAGGGTATGGGAATCGACCTGAAGGAAGTTTCTCCATACAAAGTAGCTAAAGAGTCTGTATGCGAAGCTCACGGATTTGCTCAGGCAGGCGGTGTGGCAGGAGCTGTCAAGGCTTACTTGGGTGAAAAAGCCAACGGCATTAAGATTATGCAGATTTCGGACTTCAACAAGAAGAATATCGGTGTTCTCAGAGCATATGCGAAGACAGGAAAGGTTGACGCACAGTTCATCGAAATGATGGCTTGTCCTGAAGGATGTATCACAGGTCCAAGTTCTTTCAACGACCCTCTTTCAGGCAAAAGACAGCTTAATCAGGATTTGATTAAACGACCTCTGAAATACGAAAACTACAAGGAAGAAGAATAAACAGAGATTTTTCATATCACATATATATGAGAAAACTTATAGAGCGACTTCATCGGGAGAAAACACTTTCTTCCGATGAATTTCGTATATTATTGGATGAGTGCGATGACGACAGTCTTGAACTGATAAGCAGCATTGCACGCTCCGAGACACAGAAAGTGTTCGGCAACAGGATTTTCGTGCGCGGACTTATAGAGGTAGGAAACTGCTGCCACAACGACTGCCTTTATTGCGGAATACGCCGTAGCAACAGAAACGTGGAGAGATATCGTCTTGACAAGGAAACCATACTGCAATGCTGCGATGAAGGCTACAGACAGGGGTTCCGTACTTTTGTCCTTCAGGGAGGCGAAGACAACTATATGACCGACGAAAGAATAACCGACATAGTATCGTCCATACGCCGGAAATATCCGGATGCCGCCATAACACTGTCATTGGGAGAAAAGTCATACGAAGCATACAAGATGTTCTATGAAGCCGGAGCCAACAGATATCTGCTCCGTCATGAGACTCACAATCCTCATCATTATTCATTGCTGCATCCAGAAACGATGTCGCTGCAAAACAGACTGCAATGCCTTAAGAATCTGAAAGAGATAGGCTATCAGACAGGTACAGGAATAATGATTGGCAGTCCGGGACAGACCACAGACAATATCATAGAAGATATTCTGTTCATTGGCGAGTTCAAACCTCAGATGATAGGAATAGGACCTTTCATCCCACATCGTGATACTCCGTTTGCCGATAAAAGCCCAGGCAACATACGCACTACCCTATTGCTGTTGTCAATATTCAGACTTATGCATCCTTACGCACTCATACCGTCAACCACGGCATTGGCTTCACTTGCTCACGACGGACGCGAAAGAGGAATACTGGCCGGTGCAAATGTAGTGATGCCAAATCTCTCTCCTCCTCAGGAAAGAAGCAAATATTCGCTATACAACAACAAGGCATCAATGGGTGCCGAAGCAGCAGAAGGCCTGCTTTTTCTTGAACAAAAGCTTAGCGCCATTGGTTATACTATTGACTACGGTCGAGGAGATTATGTAGAATAAGAAAAGTTTATTCTTTAACTTCCATAACTCCTTTAACTCTTATAACTTCTAAAAAATATAATTATGTACAGAGCCGATTCTAAAAAGGCTGAAGAATTTATCAGCCATGATGAAATTCTTGACACACTGAAATATGCGGAAGAGAATGCCGGAAACAGAGAACTCATATCATCCATCATAGAAAAAGCAAGAGCATGCAAAGGTATCAGTCACCGTGAAGCTGCATTGCTGCTTGAATGTAACGACCCGGAACTGCTGGAAGAGATTTTCAGTCTGGCAAAGGAAATCAAGCAGAAGTTCTACGGCAACAGAATTGTGATGTTCGCCCCGCTATATCTTTCAAACTATTGTGTAAACAGTTGTGTGTATTGCCCTTACCATATCAAGAACAAGACTATAGCCCGCAAAAAGCTCAGTCTGGAAGATATAGAACGTGAAGTCATAGCACTTCAGGATATGGGACACAAGCGTCTGGCACTTGAGGCCGGCGAAGACCCATTGCATAATCCTATAGAGTATATCCTTGAGTCCATAAAGACCATATACGGAATAAAGCACAAGAACGGAGCCATACGCCGCGTGAACGTTAATATCGCTGCCACAACAGTGGAGAACTACAGAAAGCTTCACGAAGCAGGTATAGGTACATACATACTTTTCCAGGAAACATATCATAAGGAAAATTACGAGAAACTTCATCCGCGCGGTCCTAAGAGCAATTACGCATACCACACCGAGGCAATGGACAGAGCAATGGAAGGCGGAATAGACGATGTAGGACTCGGTGTTCTGTTCGGTCTGAATACATATAAGTATGATTTCACCGGACTGCTGATGCACGCAGAACATCTGGAAGCCACTTACGGAGTTGGACCTCACACAATAAGCGTACCGCGAATCTGCTCTGCCGACGATATAAATGCAGCAGATTTTGAGAATGCAATCTCCGACGAGATATTCCAGAAGATTGTAGCCATCATCCGTATAGCTGTGCCATACACGGGAATGATTATCTCTACACGCGAATCGCAAAAATCGCGCGAAAAGGTTCTTGAACTCGGTATCTCACAGATAAGCGGAGGCTCGCGTACAAGCGTAGGCGGATATGCCGTAGAGGAAACACCGGAAGAAAACTCCTCACAGTTCGATATCAGCGACAACCGTACATTGGATGAGATAGTGTCATGGCTGCTGAAACTCGGCTATATCCCAAGCTTCTGCACTGCATGCTATCGCGAAGGACGTACGGGCGACCGCTTCATGTCGTTGGTAAAAACAGGACAGATAGCCAACTGCTGTTCGCCAAACGCACTTATGACTTTACAGGAATATTTGGAAGACTATGCCTCACCTGAGACAAAAGCCCTCGGTACGAAGATGATACGTGAGCAGATGGAAAGAATTCCAAATCCGGCAATAAAGAGACGCGCAATAGAGAACCTGAAACACATAGGCGAAGGAAAACGCGATTTCAGATTCTGATTATATCACTACATTTTAAATAGCCATAATAATATGTCATTGCAAGATACTCCAAGAGCAAACCGCACACATATAGCACTGTTCGGAAAAAGAAACAGTGGAAAATCGTCGTTGATAAATGCCATCACAGAACAAGAAGTTTCAGTAGTTTCGGACGTAGCCGGAACTACCACCGACCCTGTGTATAAATCGATGGAAATACACGGCATAGGTCCGTGTGTATTTATAGACACAGCCGGATTTGATGATGAGGGAGAGCTTGGAAATCTGAGAGTCAAACAGACACTAAAGGCTACTGAGCGCACTGACATAGCTATTATGGTCTGTACAGACTGCAATATAGAAGAAGAACTGAGATGGCAGAAAGTTCTCACTGCAAAGAATACTCCGGTGATATGGGTACTCAACAAGGCTGACCTTCTGGACAACAAGACAGAAACAGCCCTTTCCATAGAAAAGAAATGCGGTACCAAACCTGTCATAGCAAGTACTCTGACAAAAGAAGGCATAGACGAGATAAGAAAAGCACTGATAGAAAACCGGCAGGACTACTCTTCCGAAAATACTATAATAGGAAATCTTGCCGGAGAGAACGACACCGTACTGTTAGTCATGCCGCAGGACATTCAGGCTCCGAAAGGCAGACTAATCTTGCCTCAGGTTCAGACCTTGCGTGAACTTCTCGACAAGAAATGCCTTGTAATGAGCTGCACCACAGACAAGCTTGAAGCAATGCTCAAAGCGATGGCAAATCCTCCGAAACTTATCATCACAGACTCACAGGTGTTCAAGACCGTTTTCGAACTGAAGCCAAAGGAAAGCATACTGACATCGTTCTCCGTACTCTTTGCCAAACACAAGGGCGATATAAACTACTTTGTGAAAGGTGTACGTACGATAGGCAAACTGAACAACAAATCGAAAGTCCTTATAGCCGAAGCATGCACCCATGCCCCACTCACAGAGGATATTGGTCGAGAGAAAATCCCAGCCATGCTCCGAAAAAGATTCGGCAATGACATACAGATAGATATGGTATCAGGACACGACTTCCCTGAAAATCTTGAAGGTTACGACCTTATTATTCATTGCGGAGCCTGCATGTTCAACAGAAAATTCATGATGAACCGCGTGGCAAAAGCCAAGAAACAGAACATTCCTATGACCAATTATGGAGTGACAATAGCTTATATTCAGGGGATACTTGATTATATTGAGTATTAAAATCCGGAATATCGTATTAATCAAATGCAAAAGTCAGTTTTTTTAGTTACATTTGCGTAAAGAACAAAAATAATCAGCATATGAAATTTCCTATTGGTATTCAGAGTTTTGAACGCATTATTCAAGAAGGTTATATTTATATTGATAAAACTGATATTATTTATGACCTTACACATAATGGAAGTATTTATTTTCTCAGCCGTCCGCGACGGTTCGGAAAGAGCCTACTTGTTTCTACTTTGGAAAACTATTATTCAGGACGTAAGGAACTGTTTCGCGGTCTTGCCATAGAAAAGATGGAGACAGAATGGAACGAGTATCCCGTTTTCCATGTGGATTTCAATGCTACTAATTTTACCAATCCCGGAGAACTGGAGAAGAAACTTAACTTTTATCTGGCGGAATGGGAACAGAAGTACAATCTGCCTGTACGTGATAATGAATTGGGTCTTGGAGACCGCTTTATAAAGATTCTCGAGGCTGCTCATCTTCAGACAGGCCGACGCGCTGTAGTACTTGTAGATGAATACGACAAACCTATGCTTGATGTACTGGATGTGGATACCAATCTGGAAGACAGACATCGCAATGTTCTGAAAGCTTTTTATTCAGTGTTTAAGGGAGCGGACAAACACCTGCAGTTCGTACTGCTGACAGGTGTAACCAAATTCTCGCAGGTAAGTGTGTTCAGCGGATTCAACCAGCCTAAAGATATAAGTATGGATGTCCGTTATGAGGCTCTGTGCGGTATAACTCAGGAGGAAATTGTAAAATATTTTACTGAACCTGTGTCGCAAATGGCAGTCGAATATCAGTGTACACCGGAAAAAATGTATAAACTGTTGAAGAAACAGTACGATGGGTACCACTTCAGCGATAAGCTGACTGATATTTATAATCCTTTCAGTTTGTTGAATGCTCTTGATGCCAAGCGTATCAAAGACTATTGGTTCAGCACAGGAACTCCCACATATCTGATTCGTCTGCTTAACCATTCGCATGAGAGGATGAACGAATTTACCGGAAAATATTACACTCCGGCAGAATTTATTGACTACAAGGCCGACGTGGAACGTCCTTTGCCTATGATATATCAAAGCGGATATCTTACAATAAAGGCATACGACAGAGATTTCAATACCTTCCTTCTTGATTTCCCGAACAATGAAGTAAAGGGCGGATTCCTTACTATGGTGGCTTCGTCATATCTGGAACCTACTGAAGAAACCGGCGGGTGGATAAGAAGTCTTGTTGTAGCACTGCGCAAAGGAGAGGTGGAGCAGGTACGTGGGCTGTTTACTTCTTTCCTGTCCGGCATTCCTTACACAATGCGCCGCAAGGAAAACGAGGTGGAACGTGAACGCTATTTCCAATATACCTTCTATCTCATCATGCGTCTGGTTAGTGTTTATACCGTCTATGCAGAGAAGGTACAAAGCCAGGGACGTGTGGACTGCATAGTGGAAACATCAGAATATGTATATATCTTTGAGTTCAAACTGGACGGTACAGCCCAAGAGGCACTTCAGCAGATAGAGGAAAAAGGATATGCGCGTGAATATGCAGCCGACAGCCGCAAGGTTTATAAGATTGGTGCATCTTTCTCATCTGAAACGGGGACAATCAGCGACTGGGCAGTAAATTAGCAATACATATAATCATTCAATTATAAATTAAAGGGTAGCTTTGAATTATCAAGACTACCCTTTACTTTTTTGTATGCTCGGCATGAGTATTAGCTAACGGGTGCAAGTCCCCAATGAGCC
>NZ_DXVR01000060.1:0-17274 GCF_019417265.1 Bacteroides sp. | reverse complement strand
AACAGATGAAGAAATTCATCGTTAAGTCTTACGGTAAGAAGGGTGAAGACGTTGTAAACAAGAACTATGCTGCTGTTGACCGTGGTGGTGAATACAAACAGCTTACTGTAGATCCGGCATGGGCAAGCCTCGAAGTTGAAGGTGCTGCTGCTAACAACGACCCGGCATTCATCAACGAAGTTGTTCGTCCTATCAACGCTCAGGATGGTGACTTGCTTCCGGTTTCTGCATTCAAGGGTATCGAAGACGGTACTTGGCATCAGGGAACAGCTAAATACGAAAAACGTGGTGTAGCTGCTTTCGTTCCGGAATGGAATGCTGAAAACTGTATCCAGTGTAACAAGTGTGCTTACGTTTGTCCTCACGCTGCTATCCGTCCATTCGTTCTTGACGCTAACGAACAGGCTGGTGCTAACTTCACTACATTGAAGGCTGTTGGTAAGCAGTTCGACGGTATGACATTCCGTATGCAGGTTGACGTAATGGACTGCTTGGGCTGTGGTAACTGTGCTGACGTATGTCCGGGTAATCCTAAGAAGGGTGGTAAGGCTCTTGCTATGAAACCTCTTGAAACTCAGCTTGCTGAAGCTGCTAATTGGACTTACTGCGCTGAAAACGTTAAGAGCAAACAGCACTTGGTTGACATCAAGGCTAACGTTAAGAACTCTCAGTTCGCTACTCCATTGTTCGAGTTCTCCGGTGCTTGCTCTGGTTGTGGTGAAACTCCATACGTTAAATTGATTTCTCAGTTGTTCGGTGACCGTGAAATGGTAGCTAACGCAACAGGATGTTCTTCTATCTACTCCGGTTCAGTTCCTTCAACTCCATATACTACTAACGAAAAGGGTCAGGGTCCGGCATGGGCTAACTCATTGTTCGAAGACTTCTGTGAATTCGGTCTTGGTATGGAATTGGCTAACAAGAAACTCCGCAACCGTCTGGAAGAAGCAATGAAGGCTGCTATCGCTGCTGAAGGTACTCCAGCAGAATACAAGGAAGCATTCCAGGAATGGATTGACGGCCGCAACGATGCAGACAAGAGCAAAGCTGCTGCTGAAAAGATTATTCCTATGGTAGAAGTTGCTAAAGACAAGTGCTCTTACTGCGCTACTATCGCTGAATTCAAAGACTACCTGGTAAAACGCTCACAGTGGATTATCGGTGGTGACGGTGCTTCTTACGATATCGGTTACGGTGGTCTTGACCACGTTATCGCATCCGGCGAAGATGTAAACATCCTTGTACTTGATACAGAAGTTTACTCTAACACTGGTGGTCAGTCATCTAAGGCTACTCCTCTTGGTGCTATCGCTAAGTTCGCTGCATCTGGTAAGAGAGTACGTAAGAAAGACCTTGGTATGATTGCTACAACTTACGGATATGTTTACGTTGCACAGATTGCAATGGGTGCTGACCAGGCTCAGACATTGAAGGCTATCCGCGAAGCTGAAGCTTATCCAGGTCCATCATTGGTTATCGCTTATGCTCCATGTATCAACCACGGTTTGAAAGCCGGTATGGGTAAATCTCAGGCTGAAGAGGCTAAGGCTGTAGAATGTGGTTACTGGCACTTGTGGCGCTTCAACCCAGCATTGGAAGACGAAGGTAAGAACCCATTCTCACTTGACTCTAAAGAACCAAACTGGGAAGGATTCCAGGATTATCTGAAGGGCGAAGTTCGTTTCGCTTCTGTAGCTAAACAGTATCCTGCTGAAGCTGCTGACTTGTTCGCTGCTTGCGAAGACATGGCTAAGAAACGCTATGCTTCTTACAAGCGTATGGCGGCAATGGACTGGAGCGAAGAAAAATAATCTAATAACAGATTAATATAATAAAAGACGGCTGAAAACTTGAAATAATTTCAGTCGTCTTTTTTTATGTTCACTGAACGTTCATCAGACGTTCACCGAACTGCATCAAAAGCTCCTTCTACCGGCACAGTCTATGAATCTGTCTGCCGCATTGTCCTTATAATAAAACACTTCCGTAACAGGCTGATAAATGTACGACGAGAACTGATAAAGCTGTACAGCTACAAATTTACGGTCCTTAGAGAACATATAATCCATTCTTATACCGCCTGTATTTGAGGCCTTTACATTCTTTGATTCTGAGAATGATGCATTCTCCAGCACTCTCTTCAGCTTTACAAAATCTGATGCATCATAAAATTCGCTTTTCACTACAATCTTGCTTTGGGATGGAGTATAGAACCATGCCTGGCTTTTCCAGAAAAGACGGAACACACCGACAAGTATCATAGCCGTTCCAACTGTCATTACCAACATGCTTAAGGATGAAGACTTTTCTTCCTCTTTTATTGACAGATAAAAGGCAAGTGCCCCAACTAAAATCAGAACTGCAGAAAATATGATTGAACGTATGTCTGTGCGTCTTGCAACATGTGCGTGCGTATTTGAAAACAATGAAATAGAATTTGTGTCCATATGAATTTTTGTTTTATTTTTTATTGATAATCAGTTTATAAAGTAAATATGCCATAGTTTCATGGGTTAATAAAGGCATAATATATGCCTGATGAAAGTTTCCGAACTTCCACCATACAAAAAAATAAAACAAAAGGACTAAATAAGAATACGGCACAACTGGTAGAGATATTGGACCTGGTCACCGGTCATGCCTACACGATACTTGTTTGAATTTATAAACTCATATATGAAACTCTGATGCTGCATGTACTCAGCTATTCTGCGTACAGCATACTTTGCCCAATATACTGATGTCTGATAATTATGCCTGGCAGCCTGTTTTACCATAAATCTTAAATGGGCTGTTACGTTTCCCAACTGACTTATGTCTACTGCCAACAGTTCGCCATACCTGTCGTTATAGTCCGAGAACTGCCAGTCCTCCCCACCGGAATAATCATCCGAGGTCTGACTGAAACTGTCCGGACAATATGTGCTGCCCAATGCATCATTTTCCTGAATACCGAAGGAAAACAATGTCCCAAGCAGAACGACAAACAATATGTATATGCTTTTTCTCAAACCTTCTTATTTTTTCGGACGTAAAGTTAAGAAAATATATGGACCGAACAAAAAAATCTCCATATCGGATATTAGCCGATACAGAGATTATATTCTTTATCCCTATTAAGGAAATTATTCTTCTACTGGCTGGAAGTCTTCCTTACCTACTCCACAAACAGGACAAACCCAATCTTCCGGTATATCTTCGAAAGATGTTCCCGGAGCAATTCCGCTTTCCGGATCACCAGTTTCCGGGTCATAAACCCAATCGCATACTGTGCAAATGTACTTTTTCATAATGATTTCTAATTTAATAATAAATGTTAGTCTACTTGTTTAATTATTATATACAACAAATGTAAGTATAAAAATGTTCAAATCATAACATATCAGACAATATTTTTCTAAACTCCTCCATTCCCGCCGAAGCTCCTTTCGATATGACATGTATTTTACGCCTTGATGAAATGTTAACCGGATTCGGGTCTATCAGAAATACCGGAACGTCAGGTCTGACATAATTGAGCAGACCGGCAGCCGGATAGACATTCATGGATGTGCCTATTATGAGAAAGACATCCGCAGCCTCAACGTATTCTATTGCTGTTTTTATCATTGGTACAGCCTCGCCGAACCATACTATGAAAGGACGGAGCTGGGAACCATCGGCAGCTAAATCGCCCATCTTTACTTCATATTCTTCGGGAGCCAACTCCTTGATATATCGCGGGTCGTCCGGATGACGGCTTGATGTAACCTTTGTGAGTTCTCCATGCAAATGAATCACGTTTGTACTGCCCGCACGTTCATGTAGATTGTCAACATTCTGTGTTATGACAGTCACATCGTAATCTTTCTCCAACTGAGCCAGGAGTTTATGCCCCATATTCGGCTCCACCTGAAGAAGCTGCTTGCGCCTTTCGTTATAAAACTCGGTGACAAGACGCGGATTGGCCGCATACCCTTCAGGTGTGGCTACCTGCTCCACCGGATATTTCTCCCACAGCCCTCCGGCATCCCTGAATGTACTGATGCCGCTTTCGGCACTCATTCCCGCTCCTGTCAATACTACTATCTTTTTCATGCTATTCTGTACTTTTTATATGTTACAAGCACAAAAATAAGAAAAATTATCACTCAAAACTCCTCACTTTCAAAGAAAAAAGATACCTTTGCCATCCGAACATTTAATTATAATAACACATAATAAATTTCATGGATAAATTCAGTTATGCCATTGGTCTGGGGATAGGCCAAAACCTGTGGAGCATGGGTGCCCGCAGCATCGAAGTTGAAGATTTCGCACAAGCTATAAAGGATGTGCTCGAAGGTAACAAAACTGCTATCACACACGATGAAGCTCGCGAAATAGTAAACAAATTCTTTACTGAGCTCGAAGAAAAAGTAAACTCTGAAAATATAGCTAAAGGTAAAGCTTTCCTTGAAGAAAACAAGAAGAAAGAAAACGTAGTGACTTTGCCAAGCGGACTCCAATACGAAGTCATAACAGAAGGAAACGGAAAGAAACCTAAAGCTACAGACCGCGTGAGATGCCACTACGAAGGTACACTTATCGACGGAACTCTTTTCGACAGTTCTATCAAGCGCGGCGAACCTGCAGTATTCGGAGTAAACCAGGTTATTCCGGGATGGGTTGAAGCATTGCAACTTATGTCTGAAGGTGCTAAATGGAAACTTTACATCCCTTCTGAGTTAGGTTACGGAGCTCACGGAGCAGGCGAAATGATTCCTCCTCACAGCACACTCGTATTCGAAGTGGAACTTATCGAAGTGCTTTAAACTAAAAACAAATAACTAAATATTAATATCTTAAAATTATTAGATTAGAAATGAAAAAAAGTACAGCTTTAATGGTATTGGCTGCTGCAGCAGGTCTTGCATCATGCGGTCAGAGCACTCCTAAAGCAAACATGAAGAGTGATGTAGACACACTTTCTTACATGGTAGGAGTTAGCAATTCTCAAGGTTTAAAAGATTATGTAGTAGGTCGTTTGGGTGTTGACACTACTTATATGGCTGACTTCATCAGAGGTATCAAGGAAGGTGCTAAATCTACATCTGCTAAAGAAAAAGCTTATATGGCCGGTATGCAGATTGGTCAGCAGGTTAGCGGCGACATGTACGATGCTATCAACAACCAGTTGTTCGCAGGCGATTCAACTACTACTATGAGCAAGGAAAACTTCCTGGCAGGTTTCATCGCTGCTGTAGAAGAAAACAGCATCGTTACTCCTGACTCAGCATCAGTATATGTACGCACAAAATCTGAAGAAATAAAGACTAAGGCTCTCGAAGCTAAATATGGCGAATACAAGAAGGAAAACGAAGAGTTCCTTGTAAACAACAAGACTAAGGACGGTATCAAGGTTACTGAAAGCGGACTTCAGTACAGAATCATCAAAGAAGGTAAAGGTGCTATCCCTACTAAGGATTCTCGCGTAAAAGTTCACTACAAAGGTACTATGATTGACGGCACTGAATTCGACAGCTCATACGAACGCAAAGAGCCTACTACTTTCCGTGCTGACCAGGTTATCAAAGGTTGGACAGAAGCTCTTACTATGATGCCTGTAGGTTCTAAATGGGAACTTTACATCCCTCAGGAATTGGCTTACGGTTCACGTGAAGCCGGCAAAATCAAACCTTTCTCTACTTTGATTTTCGAAGTTGAACTTATCAGCATTGAAAAATAATAGAAAGTAAAGACATATATTTATTCAAAAAGGAATCCGGTGGTTGATGTGCTGCCGGATTCCTTTTTTTATTTGTTAAGACACGGAATCATATCGTAAGAAATTCTTCGATGCAGAAAGCGTTACACGTACGTGTAACGGGTGGAACACGAACGTGTAACGAGCGTAACACCTACGTGTAGCGCGCGTGACACGAACGTGTTCCGCCTTTTTGATTTAAGCGTTTTTCAGATTAAAGACGAAGAACATATCCATCCCTGACGTAACGCATAAAAAAAGAGCAGCCTGATTTCCACTGTATGGAAACCGGACTGCCAAACTGTATTGATATAACTAAAACTATCTGTTTACGAAACTTCAGGCCTTTTTCTCCTTAATATCTGTATGGGCCTCTACGACATTCACCACATAATCGCCAAGCTTCTCACACTCGGCTATGATATCCATATAGTGCACACCCATCTGATAGTCATATTCCTTATTGTTTACATCCACCACGTTCTGTCCCTTCAGGCTGTTTCTGTAATTGTTTATCTCGTTCTCAAGATTGAACGACTTGTTTACATCCACAGCGTGGTGTGTATCCTCAACCAACTTTATCATCTGCACCAGAGCCTCGTCAGTCAGGTTCATCATCTGGTGTATATGCTCGTACTGCGCTGATGTGAAATCGTTGTTTCCACGGTTCTTACGGTTTATGGTACGTGCAATATTGTAACAGCTGTCGCCTATACTTTCTATCTCAGTCACCTCGCGCAACATTCCGCGTATCTGCACCTTACTTTCGGAACTCAACCTTCCTTCGGACACCTGGTTAAGGTACTTCGCTATTTCTATCTCCATATTGTCGCTTATGTTCTCATACTTCTCTATACGGCTGAAAAGCTTGTTGAAATCCGATTCGTTTTTGGTATGAAGCAAATCCACCACCATACCGAACATGCGTCTTATACGCTCTGCGAAAAGGTTAATTTCCTTTCTTGCCTGAAGGATTGAGAGTTCGGCTGTAGAAAGCATACCTCCCGAAATAAATTGAAGACGGTATTCTTCCTCCTGTTCTTTCTGAGGTATAATCTTGCATACGGTCTTTTCGATAAACTTGACAAACCATATAAGAATAAGCACGTTACATATATTAAAGCATGTATGGAAGGCCGAAAGTTTGAACGAAACAGCTACTCCACCTGCTTCGGAAATATTCATAAAATCACTTATAATCCATTCAACCATAGCCAAAAATGGACGGAAGAGAATGAGCACCCACACAACACCGAAAATATTAAACATCAGATGCGCCATAGCGGCTCTTCTTGCCTGAGTATTGGCTGTCAGTGCTGCCAGATTGGCTGTTATCGTAGTTCCGATGTTCTCGCCCAGAACCAATGCTGCTCCAAGTTCAAAACTTATCCAGCCGTTGGCGCACATGATAAGGGTTATCGCCATCGTGGCAGCAGATGCCTGCACTATCATGGTCAGAACTGTTCCTATGACTACAAACAGCAACACGGATATGAAGCCCATGTCTGTGTAATTCTGTACGAAAGCAAGCATATCAGGATTGTGGCTCAAATCCGGTGCGTTGGTCTTAAGCAGATTAAGACCCATGAAAAGAAATGCGAAACCGAAGATAAATTCACCTACAGACTTGCGCGAACTCTTCTGCGAGAACAGCAAAGGTATTCCGAACGCAAGCAAAGGAAGAGAAAATGCGGAGATATCGACCTTAAAGCCTAATGCCGAAATAATCCAGGCCGTTACTGTGGTTCCGATGTTGGCCCCCATGATAACGCCTATGGACTGTCCGAGTTCGAGAAGACCGGCATTTACAAAACTTACTACCATGACTGTAGTGGCTGACGAAGACTGTATCAGTGCAGTGATAAACATACCTGTAAGGACACCGGTAACCCTATTGGTTGTCATTGCCGTTAAAATACTCCTCAGGCGGTCGCCTGCAAACTTCTGCAGTCCCTCGCTCATTATTTTCATTCCATAGAGAAACAAGGCAAGCGAACCAAGCAGCTTTAAAAAATCATAAAATGAATATTCCATCTGTAATTATTTAGTGGTAACATATAGGCTATATGAATATTATTGACTAAATTGACTGCAAATTAAGCCAATCAGTAATACATATTACATTTATGTTACAAATATATTGCAAAAATAACAAAGAAACAAGAGAATTTCCCGAAGGAACTTCTCTAATTGACATTTACAAAGGTTTCGGACTGAATATGCCGTACGGAACAGTAAGTGCAAAAGTCAACAACAAAGTGGAAAACCTTGGCTTCAGAGTATATTACAACAAGGATGTAGAGTTCCTTGACATAACGAGCGCATCAGGTATGCGTACTTACGTGCGTTCGCTGTGTTTCGTTCTTGTAAAAGCCGTAGATGACCTTTATCCGTGCGGCTCCATATCACTGGAACATCCGGTGTCAAAAGGATATTTCTGTAAATTGCACATCGACAGGAACATAGGGCTTGACGATGCGGCACGCATAAAGAAGAGAATGCAGGAAATCATAGACGAGGACCTGCCAATCACAAGATACGAGCAGCGCACAGAAGATATTATCAGGATATTCCAGGAAAGGGGAATGACGGACAAGGTGAAATTACTGTCCACTTCCGGAAAGCTTTACTCATTCTATCAGAAATTGGGCGATACGGTGGACTGTTATTACAGCAGTCTGGTTCCGAGCACAGGATACATAAAGAAATTCGACATAGTGAAATATTATGACGGATTGCTTCTGCAGATTCCAAACAGAAAGAATCCTGAAAAGATAGAGGAACTTATCAAACAGGAAAAGATGCTTGAAGTATTCCGCGAACATCACAGATGGAATGAAATTCTCGGAATAAGTACTGTGGGCGATTTTAATGTGGCATGCAATGAAGGCCATGCCATAGACCTTATAAACGTATCGGAAGCTCTGCAGGAAAGGAAAATCGTAAAAATAGCTGACGAGATTTCCGCACGCCAGGAAGGCGAGGACAGAATAAAAATCATTCTGATATCAGGGCCGTCGTCATCCGGAAAAACCACATTCAGCAAGCGTCTGAGCATACAGCTGATGACCAACGGACTCAAGCCGTACCCTATCTCGCTCGATGATTATTTTGTGAACAGGGAGAATACACCACTCGACGAGAATGGAAAACATGATTTCGAATCATTGTATGCAGTAGACCTGCCATTCTTCAAACAACAGCTCGACACCATACTCGCCGGAGGAGAAGTGGAACTGCCTAAATTCAATTTTACTACAGGAAGCAGAGAGAGCAAAGGTACGAAGTTCAAACTTGAAGACAACATGATTCTGATTTTAGAGGGTATACATGCACTGAACCCGGAACTTACTCCAAACATTCCCGCTGCGAACAAATATAAGATTTATGTTTCGGCACTTACCACCATTCTGCTTGATAAACATAATTACATCCCTACTACAGACAACAGACTGCTAAGACGAATCATACGCGACTCCAAGTACAGAAACAGTTCGGCTGAATCGACCATCGCACGCTGGCCGAGCGTCCGTGCCGGTGAGGAGAAATGGATATTCCCGTATCAGGAAAATGCAGACGCTATGTTCAACTCTGCATTGCTGTTCGAACTGGCTGTTATTAAAGACCACATAGAACCGATACTTAGAAAAGTACCTAACAACTGTCCTGAATATTCGGAAGCACACAGACTGCTGCACTTCCTGAGCTACTTTGTTTCCATACAGGACACTGAACTGCCACCTACATCACTGTTAAGGGAGTTCCTTGGAGGCAGCAGCTTCAACTACTAAGAGCGAAGATTTCACGATGTGACATAAAAAAAGAGATAATCTCAACAGGAGATTATCTCTTTTTTTTAGTTGCGGAGGCCTGACTCGAACAGACGACCTTTGGGTTATGAGCCCAACGAGCTACCAACTGCTCCACTCCGCGATGTTATTTCTTAATTGCGAGTGCAAAGGTACGGTTTTTTACAATAAGTTCCAAATATCACACTAAGAAAAAACATATAACTTAGATTAAAATCGGTAAATAATATATAAAAACGTAACAAAAAAGAGATAAAAGACTAATCTTTTATCTCTTCAAACTCTATATATTCACCTTCATTGTCGTCAAATACTTTCTTTTTGCTCTTTGAGGTTTCTTTTCTCGTACGGGTATATCCACCACCTTGTCCGGTGTTATAATCTTCATTATTCTGTCTTGCCGTCTTCTTGCCAACATTAAGAACCGATTTTACTATCTTATAGACTAACACGAATCCTATAAGCAAGACAAATATTATTATAAAAAATATAAATCCTAAAATATGAAACATAGTTATTGTTGTTTTTATTTATTATCAATACAATAACCGTACCACGATTAAAGTATTACGCTTTTTTGTAAGTAATGACAGATAATAATATATACCACAGGATGACAGCAGCCAGACCTGTTATCCCCCAAAAGACAAGCAACAGGACACTTACCAGAAGAAATATATATCTTATCTTATTACTCTGGAATGAAAGATTCTTGAATTTAAGAGCAAACATAGGCAGCTCGGAAACCAAAAGCAAAGACATGACAACGACCAACAGCAGCAAGTACAGTACATTAAATGCCTGCAGGAAACCATCATTCTCATGTAAGCTAATGGCCAATGAACTCCAGAAAAGAGCATTTGCCGGAGTCGGCATACCTATAAAAGAAGAAGTCTGACGTTCATCCAAATTGAATTTGGCAAGACGCAATGCCGAGAATACAGATATTATGAAAGCACAATAAGGAACGTATTCCGATATGCCTGACAGAAAATCAGGCATAGACACTTCCTTGAACAAGGAAAAGACAATAGCGGAAGGAGCAAGTCCGAAAGTTATATTGTCGGCCAAAGAATCCAACTCCTTACCTATCGGGGAAGAAACCTTCAGAAGCCTTGCAGTCATACCATCGAAAAAATCGAAAACCGCACCAAGGACTATGAACAACATGGCCATTCTGAAATCGCCTCCGAAAGCCATATACGATGCTATACATCCGCAAAACAGATTACAGCTTGTAATACTGTTAGGTATATTCCTTGTTATTATATTTGACATAGGTCTTATTATTTTAATTTTGCTATCACAGTTTCATTACCTGTAGTTTTCCGGCCCATCTGAACACAAACCTCAGTGCCCAAAGGCAGATAGACATCTACTCTGGAGCCGAATTTAATGAATCCCATATGTTCGTCTATATAGCAATCCTCTCCCGGAGTGGCATAAGTGACAATTCTTCTTGCCACAGCACCTGCTATCTGACGTGCCATAACAGTATGACCTTCCGGAGTTTCTATTATAATAGTAGAACGTTCGTTCTCGGTACTTGCTTTTGGCAACCATGCTTTCATAAATCTTCCACTATGATGCTTAACATACTTTACAACGCCATCTACCGGATACCAGTTGGCATGTACGTTGGTAATGTCCATGAAGATGGAAATCATCAGTCTTTTATCATGAAAATACTCATGCTCGTCCACCTCCTCTATCACGACTATCCTTCCGTCGGCAGGAGCAACAACAGTTTTTTCCGTTTCCCCCTTAAACAATCTTATAGGGCAACGGAAAAAATTCACCATAAGCAAATACAAAACCACGCTTACAGTAGCCAATATGTAAAATGGAATCTTATTGTCGATGAGGTAACAGAAAGCAAGATTTACAGCGGCCAACACAAGTGCGCTTGTGATAAGTATGTTTGTTCCCTCGTGATGTATTCGGATCTTTTTCAGTTTTTTTATTCTATTCATGATGGTAATAAGTAATGATACAGGTCTTTTAACATGCAAAAATAAGCGTATTTTAATTACTCTGCAAATAAAATATAAGAAAAAACGTTTTGCAACGATTTTGCAAACACTTTGCAAGCCTTTATACAGGAAGTATAAACAAAAAAATTCCCGAAATGACTTACTGCCATTCGGGAATTTTAATATTATTCATTCAATCTCGTTAAATAGACAACTCATTCAATACATTAACAAGTTCTCTGTCGATAGGCTTGTCGTTCTTTATAGCCTTCGCAAACGGAACATACACTATCTTGTCGTTCTCGATACCTATCATTACGTTTCTCTGACCTTCCATCAGTGCTTCTATACTTGCCACACCCATACGGCTCGCTATAATACGGTCGTGTGCTGTAGGGCTACCGCCTCTCTGTAAGTGTCCGAGGATAGTTACACGCACGTCGTACTGCGGATATTCATTCTTTACACGCTCAGCATAGTGCATTGCACCACCGGTTATTTCACTTTCGGCAACAAGCACTATAGAACTGCTCTTAGACTTACGGAAACCGTTCTTTATAAATTCTTCCAACTGGTCTACTTCTGTATTGAATTCCGGTATGATGGCAGCTTCTGCACCGGCTGCAATAGCTCCGTTCAAAGCAAGGAATCCTGCATCACGTCCCATTACTTCAACAAAGAACAGACGTTCATGCGATGTAGCAGTATCTCTAATCTTATCCACTGCATCAAGGATTGTATTTAATGCTGTATCGTATCCTATTGTAGTATCTGTACCATAAAGGTCATTGTCAATAGTACCGGGAAGACCGATACAAGGCACGTCAAATTCTTCTGCCAACAATCTTGCTCCTGTCAAAGAACCGTCACCACCGATTACCACCAATGCATCTATACCTTCACGCACCATTGTTTCGTGTGCAATCTGGCGTCCTTCAGGAGACTTGAATTCCATACATCTTGCAGTCTTCAGGATAGTACCTCCCAACTGTATGATATTACTTACATTCTGAGTCTTAAACTCTTGTATTTCACCTGTTATCAGTCCTTTATACCCTCTATAGATACCTTTTACCTTAAGACCATTGTATATTGCAGCACGGGTAACGGCACGGATAGCCGCATTCATACCCGGAGCATCTCCTCCTGAAGTGAGGACACCAACACATTTAATACTTGCCATATTGTTGAATATTATTAGTTTGTTTCTATGTTGCAAATTTACAAATTCCGTTGTTATGTTGTATTAAATTCATATGTATTTTAAGTTAACAGAATATGCAAATTCTTTAATGTAATCCCAATATTACATTCCTGCATTTATCCATCAGCCATTTGGGAGTAGATGTAGCTCCGCACACACCAATGGAACGGGCATCCTTAAACCAGTCCATATCGATATCTTCCGGTTTGTCAACCTGATAGGTTCTGTCGTTTACGCCCTTACATTCCTGAAACAGGATTTTGCCATTTGAACTTTTCCGACCACTGACAAAGAGAATAACATCGTGCGATGCAGCAAACTTTCTGATATTAGGCATCCTGTTGGCTACCTGTCTGCAAATCGTATCGAAATACTGGAATGTGGCATTCGGCGATATGTTTTTCTCTATATAAGAAACTATCTCCCTGAATTCGTCAAGCGACTTCGTTGTCTGCGAATACAATCTCACGTCTTTATTCAGGTCAATTTTGCAAACTTCCTGTATTTTTTCTATTACTATAGCCTCACCGTTTGTCTGCCCCACAAGGCCAAGCACTTCGGCATGTCCGTTCTTGCCGTAAATAACTATCTGTTTGTCCTTTTCCGGTTCTTTAGATGTATATTCCTGCTTTATTCTCTTTTGAAGCCTTAATACTACAGGACATGTGGCATCTATAATCTCAATATTATTCTCTGCAGCAATTCTATAGGTTTCAGGCGGCTCTCCATGAGCACGAAGCAATACCTTGACATTCTTCAGTTTGGCATACTCCTCATGGTTTATGGTAATAAGACCTAACTTTTTAAGACGTTCGCACTCCTGCCCGTTGTGAACTATGTCACCAAGGCAATACAGAGGTGTACCTTTTGCAAGCTCTTCTTCCGCCTTTTTTATGGCAGTGGTTACACCAAAACAGAAACCGGATTCTTTGTCTATTTCGATATTATACATTGGCTGCTCTTTGAAATTCGTTTTTCAACCATTCTTTTTGTTCAGCTATAGTCATATTGCTATTATCCAGCACTATGGCATCATCAGCTTTCCGAAGAGGACTTACTTCACGGGTCTGGTCTATTCTGTCCCTTTCCTGCACATTATTGAGGATTTCATCGAATGACACTTCCTGGCCTTTCGCTTTAAGTTCATCGTATCTTCTCTGAGCTCTGATTTCGGCAGAGGCTGTCACAAAAATCTTAAGTTCCGCATCCGGGAATACCACTGTACCTATATCGCGACCGTCCATAACAATACCCTTGGCCTTGCCCATTTCCTGCTGCTGTCTTACAAGGGCTTCTCTTACAAAGCCAAGTGCAGCAACAAGACTGACGCGCGATGAAACCTCCATTGTTCTTATTCTTGATTCTACGTTTACTCCGTCAAGACATGTTTCCGGTCTGGAAGTTTCCTTATTCAGGACGAATGAAATTCTGATGTTGTCTATTCTTTTTTCAAGCTCGGCTGAATTTACGCTACCATCGGGATTAAACAGATTATTCTCTATACAATATAATGTTACAGCTCTGTACATTGCACCGCTGTCAATGTATATATACCCGATTTCCTTTGCCAAATCTTTCGCCATCGTGCTTTTGCCGCAAGAGGAAAAACCATCTATTGCTATGGTTATCTTTTTCATAAGACGCTTTATCTATATAATAATGTATAATCAATATTGTTTTCAAGTCAAAGATAGAGAAAAGTTTTTACTGTTTCAGCTGCATCTGCAGAAATATTTAGGTTTTAATCTATTTTTATCATTTTAGAGTTGTATTTTAAAATAAATGTGCTACATTTGCACACAGAGAGTTATTAACAATTTATCAAATCATTGTATGGAAGTTAAAAAATCGCCCAAAGCAGACCTCGAGGGTAAGAAATCCACGTGGATGCTGATTGGTTACGTGCTGATATTGGCAGCAGTGTTTGTGGCTTTCGAATGGACAGAACGCGACAAACAGGTGACTACCGATACTGGTGTCGTTGAACCGATTTTTGAGGAGGAAATGATTCCTATCACAGAAGAACCGGAGCAAAAGCAAGCACCTCCTCCACCAGAAGCTCCGAAAGTAGAAGAAGTACTTCAGATTGCAGAAAACGATGCGGATGTAGAAGAAACTACTATCAAATCAAGTGAGGATGACAATACAGCCGTAGAAATCAAGTACATCGAACCTGTAGTTGAAGAAGAAGAACCAGCTGAAGAAGAAATCTTCATGGTTGTAGAACAAATGCCTGAATTCCCAGGTGGTATGGCGGAATTGATGAAATTCCTCGGAAAGAACATCAAATATCCTACTATCGCTCAGGAAAACGGTATCCAGGGACGTGTAATCGTTCAGTTTGTCGTTAATCAGGACGGTTCTATCGTTGACCCTGTAGTTATGCGTTCTGTAGACCCATATCTTGACAAGGAAGCGCTTCGAGTTATCAGCACCATGCCAAAATGGAAACCAGGTATGCAGCGCGGTAAAGCTGTACGTGTAAAATACACAGTGCCTGTAACATTCAGATTGCAGTAATCACTTAACACTTTATAAAGGCTGTCCCACTAAAGGACAGCCTTTTTGTTTTTCACCTAAACCCAATAATTATGAAGCAGTACGAAGACAAAGAATTATTAGAACAGATTCAAAAATTCATCGAACAATTATCATATACTCACGAACCTGAAAATCTCTACAAACCCATAGAATATGTTCTTGGATTGGGTGGAAAACGAATAAGACCTGTTTTAATGCTATTGGCCTATAACCTCTACAAAGAGAATGTAGAAAGCATATACCAACAGGCTGCAGCACTTGAAACATACCATAACTTCACATTACTGCACGACGACCTGATGGACAATGCCGATATGAGGAGAAACAGACCGACCGTGCACAAAAAATGGGACGAAAACACAGCCATACTATCTGGCGATGCAATGCTGATTCTTTCATTCAAAATGATGATGGAAGGATGTTCTGCTGAATACATATCAGAAGTAACCGAAACATTCAGCAAAGCGGCACTTGAGGTATGCGACGGACAACAATGGGACATGGACTTCGAGAAAAGACTCGATGTGACAGTAAACGAATATATGAATATGATTTGTTTGAAAACCTCTGTTCTGCTTGCAGCTTCTTTGAGAATAGGTGCGATATTAGGGGGAGCATCACAGACAGATGCTGATCTGCTTTACAACTTCGGTATAAAAATGGGACTAGCTTTCCAGCTTCAGGATGATTATCTGGACGTATATGCCGATTCATCTGTTTTCGGGAAAAATATAGGTGGTGACATCTGCTCAAACAAAAAAACTTTCATGCTTATTACAGCACTGGAAAAATCAGCCGGAAATGAGAAAGACGAACTGCTCAAATGGATTGAGGCAGAAGATTTCAACCCTGAAGAAAAAATCAAGGCTGTAACACAAATATACAATAATGTAGGAGTTCCTGACATTTGCATGAACAAAATCAATTCATTATATAATGAAGGATTGGAGATTTTAGAGAAAGTATCAGTAGAAGAATCCCTGAAAAACAACCTTAGACAATTCACCGGTAAATTAATGAAAAGAGTATTATGATAGGATTAATAGATACGCATACGCATCTCTTTTGCGAAGAGTTCGACAATGATAGAGATTTGGCCATAATAAGAGCTAAAGAAGCCGGGGTTACAAGACTTTTCATGCCAAATATCGATGACGAAAGTATTGAAAGCCTGTTATCTTTGTGCGACAGAAATTCGGGATGTTATCCTTTAATGGGACTTCACCCTACATCTGTTGATACCAACTGGGAAGAAAGGCTTGCAAAGGTAGAAGAAGTGCTGCGCTCCGGCAGAACATTCTACGGCATTGGCGAAGTAGGATTGGATTTATATTGGGACAAGACTTATGTAAATGAACAGAAACAGGCATTTGCGAAACAGGCAGAATGGGCTTTGGAACTGAATCTTCCACTGATAATCCACTGCAGAAATGCCCATAACGAATTGCTTGATGTTATGTCGAAATATAAGGGAACTCCTCTTAGAGGTATTTTCCACAGTTTCGGAGGAAGTATTGACGAGGCAAAAGAACTTTTATCATTTGAGAACTTCATGTTCGGAATAAATGGCATTGTTACATTCAAAAAAAATACTCTTCCGGAAACATTGAAACAGCTGCCTTTAGAAAGAATCGTATTGGAAACAGACTCTCCTTACTTGGCACCGGTTCCATACAGAGGAAACAGAAACGAAAGTGCCTACTTAGTTTCAACGGCAAATAAATTGGCTGAGATTTTTGATACCACTATTGACAACATAGCACGCCATACTACTACAAATGCATTAAAAGTCTTCCAAAATGTCGACTAAAGTCTTTAAATAATATTAATTTTATGCGTTATCGGAAACTTTTTCATCATTTAAGCTATGTAAGAAAAAAAAAAAGAATACATTTGTGACTGAAAAATGACAAAGGAGTACCGATTACGCTTATAATAATAACGTGTAGGAAGGGAAAAATTGGTGTTGAGGAGAGGTGCTCGAGTGGTTGAAGAGGCACGCCTGGAAAGCGTGTATACGCC
>NZ_DXVR01000006.1:0-61058 GCF_019417265.1 Bacteroides sp. | reverse complement strand
GCATGTACAGTTCTTAATGGGGAAAGCGGCAGTAATGCCGCCGACCTACATAACCTTATATTTATATAAACACAAGCTTTGTTTTTATAAATATAAGTTATATATAGAGAATATGTGCTGAAGAAAATGTTTTTATTTCTGTACAAAAGAATGTTTGTAACCTTGTGTGAACATATAAAAAACGGGTAGTGAACACCTTTTTATTAACTGTTTACAGGTTGTTCACTACCCAACTTTTTAGATTTCCCGTATGTTATAGCTCTACTAATTTCTTCTCCAATAGAGGATGCACAGTGTCACCTGCTATTTCCACCAATGGTTTCATCACGAAATCCCTTTCAGTCATAAGCGGGTGGGGGATGGTCAGCTCCTCTGTCTTGATAATCATATCATCGTAAAGGAGAATGTCGATGTCGATAGGGCGGTCGGCATATACCTTGTTTACCGATTTCTGTGTCCTGCCCATTTCTACTTCTATTTCCTTAATGATGTTAAGAATAGCTACGGGCTCAAGCGATGTTTCCACACACAAGGCTGCATTCAGAAAAGAATTGTCCGACTTGAATCCCCAAGGCTCTGTTTCATAAAAAGAAGATAGGAAAGTCACCTTCCCTATCTTTTCTTCTATATTGGTTACTGCCGTTAGCAGATTGTTTCTTTTGTCGCCAAGGTTGGTTCCGAGGCCTAAGAATACTTTTGCCATGATTATTTGTCAAGTATAAGCATAGCATCACCGTAAGTACCGAAGCGGTAGTCTTCTTTAAGGGCGACGTTGTAGGCATCCATTATAAGTTCGTATCCACCGTATGAGCAAACCAGCATAAGCATTGTAGACATAGGCATATTGAAGTTGCTTACCATTGAGTTTGCCACGCTGAATTGATATGGAGGGAAGATGAACTTGTTTGTCCAGCCTTCGTATTCCTTAAGATGTCCGTCTGTGCTGACAGCTGTTTCTATGGTTCTCATTACAGTAGTACCTACGGCACAGATGTTATGGCCGTTGTCTTTGGCATTGTTTACTATGCGGCATGCCTCTGCATTGACAAACATCTGTTCTGAGTCAACCTTATGCTTTGTAAGGTCTTCAACGTCTATTTCGCGGAAGTTTCCGAGTCCGGCATGCATTGTTATGAATGCGAAGTCTATACCCTTGATTTCCATACGCTTCATAAGCTCGCGGCTGAAGTGCAGTCCTGAAGCAGGAGCTGTAACGGCTCCTTCGTTCTTCGCGAAGATGTTCTGGAAACGTTCTTCGTCGATTGCTTCTGCGCGGCGGTTTATGAATGGAGGCAATGGTGGTTCTCCAAGCGCATACAGAGCTTTCTTGAACTCATCGTGCGGACCGTCGTAGAGGAAGCGTAGAGTACGTCCTCTTGAAGTGGTGTTGTCTATTACTTCGGCCACCATAGAGTCGTCTTCACCGAAATACAGCTTGTTCCCGATACGGATTTTACGTGCCGGGTCTACAAGAACGTCCCACAGACGAAGCTCTTCGTTGAGTTCTCTAAGAAGGAATACCTCGATTTTGGCACCGGTCTTTTCCTTGTTTCCGTACAAACGTGCAGGGAATACTTTTGTGTCGTTAAAGATAAACACATCCTTGTCGTCGAAATAATTCAGGATGTCCTTGAACATCTTGTGCTCTATTTCGCCTGTAGATTTGTGTACTACCATCAGGCGTGACTCGTCTCTGTATTCAGTAGGATACAGGGCAATTTTTTCATCCGGCAATTTGAATTTGAATTGTGACAGTTTCATCTTTTTGGTCCTTTCTTTCCTTAATCGTTTGTAACTTTAATATCTTGCTTGTCGAGCCATTGCTCGAATTCTTCAGGTTTCATACAGTCTTCCAGCTTCACTTCGCCCACACGTGTGCGAATAAGTCCGGTGAGGTGTGCTCCGCTGTTTAGGGCTTGTCCGATATCCCTTGCCAAAGCTCTGATGTAAGTTCCTTTGCTGCAGACTACTCTGATTTTTATCTCAGGCAGATTGCATTCCAGAAGCTCTATATCATCTATAACAAGAGTCTTGGCTTTTAGTTCGACTTCATCGCCTTTTCTTGCAAGGTCATAGGCTCTTTTTCCGTCCACCTTACAAGCCGAGAATACCGGCGGCACCTGTTCTATGGTTCCGATGAACTTTTTCAGTGCTTCTTCCACCATTTCGCGGGTGATATGTTCGGTAGGATACGTCGCGTCTATCTCCTTTTCAAGGTCGAAGGACGGAGTGGTAGCCCCTAATTGCAGAGTGGCTATGTATTCCTTAGTATGATATTGAAACTCCTCTATTCTCTTTGTGGCCTTTCCGGTGCAGATAATCATCACTCCTGTGGCAAGAGGGTCGAGAGTTCCCGCATGTCCTACTTTTATTTTCTTTACCCCGAGTTTGCGGCTTATGTGATATCTGAGCTTGTTTACTACTGCAAATGATGTCCACTTCAGCGGTTTGTCAATGTATAGAATTTCTCCTTCCTTAAAATCCAGCATACAGACCGTTTTAGTTTAATAATGATACAGCTATAGTTATTGCTCCGGCTATCGCACAATAGATACCGAAGTAAACCAACTTTCCTCTCTTGACGATGTTTATCATCCATTTGCATGCGATGCATCCGGAGATGAAAGCAGCAAGGAATCCTGCTATAAGTGCGCCTACAGATATACTTGCATCAGCTGCAGATGCTTCATTTACTATTTTAATACCCTCTAAAAGAGCTTCACCCAATATCGGAGGGATAACCATAAGGAACGAGAATTGTGCAAGCGATTCTTTCTTGTTGCCCAATAGCAATCCTGTAGCGATGGTGGAACCGGAACGCGAAAGGCCGGGCATTACTGCACAAGCCTGAGCCAGACCGATAATGAACGCATCTTTCATGCTGATTTTCTCTTTTGTACGAGGCTTGGCATAATATGAGAATACCAGCAGAGAAGCTGTGAGCAACAGCATGATTCCTACAATCAGAAGTCCCGAACCGAATATGTCTTCTACATAATCCTTGAAGAATACTCCTACTATCCCAACCGGAATCATGGAAACAATGATGTTCAGAACATATTTTGTTTCTTCATTCATCCGGAATTTGAACAGACCGCGGAAAATCCAGTCTATCTCTTTCCATAATATAACTAATGTACTGAGTACGGTAGCCACGTGTACTACGATGGTAAATGTCAGGTTCTCTTCTCCTTCTATACCAAAAAGTGCAGAACCTATGGCAAGATGCCCACTACTGCTCACAGGCAGATATTCTGTAAGTCCTTGCAGGAGCCCTAAAATAATAGCTTCAATCCAAGTCATGTTTGTTTATTCTTCTATGTTTTCTGAAATTGATTTCGGTTTGCGCAGTATGCCGTATATCATAAAGATAAATCCTACGAAACATACAAAAGGGGCTGCTTTTATGCGGCGTACACTGAAAATGTCAGGTTCGAAAGTCGTTTCTGTAGAACCCGGGCCTGTCATCAGCAGAAAGCCGATAATGATAACTGCCATCCCTATACCCAAGAGGATGAAGTTTGTCTTGTCGAATGCAAATTTGGTTCTGTCCATATCTTGATTATTTATTGTTATCAATAGAGTTCACTTATTTTCATACGCAGATATTTGTTGATAGATATGTATGCGCAAAAGGTTGTTATTATCATGCCGAACACCATTACCGCAGCTGCTACAATCATGATACTCTCCGGCGATACTATAGCCAACAGTTCCGGTTCGTATTTCACTGCCGTATAGGCCGATGCCGTAAGAATGGCGTTGGCTACAGCTCCTGAAAGTATTCCTATCCACAGGTTTCTGGTGATGAACGGGCGGCGTATGAATCCCCAGCTTGCGCCGACCAGTTTCATGGTGTGTATCAGAAATCTTTTAGAATAGATAGTCAGGCGTATTGTATTGTTTATCAGCGAGAAAGAAATGAGCGATAGCAGAACTGCAAGACCAAGCAGAAAAGCGCTTATCTTCTGAAGATTCCTGTTTACAGAGTCAAGCAGATTCTGAGGGTAGCTTACTTCGAGAATACTCTTGTTCTCCATCAGTTCCTTTTCTATCCATTTTATGCTGTCAGGGTGAGTATATCCCGCATTAAGCTTTATCTCTATTGACGCATTGAAAGGGTTATGGCCGAGAAATTCGCTTGGGTCTGTGCCCATAGCCTCTATCTGTTCTTTCAGAGCCTGGTCCTTGGATATGTACACAGTCTGCTTTACATAATCCTTTTTGTTGAGACTTTCCTGAAGTTTTATTATCGAGGTTTCCTTTATTCCGTCATCGAGTATCGCACTGAAAGCAATGTTCTCTCTTATATATACTGAAAGATTGTTTGCGGTAAGAACAAAGAATACCACAAGCCCTAACAGGAACAATACCATTGTGGTGCTTATACCTGCTGTAATAAACTGCATGTCGAATGTTGACTTATGTTTTTTCATAACTGTTTCTTTCTGAATATATAAATCATAGAGCTGCTCTTATCCTTGTGATTGAGCGATGCAAACCAGGCTTTTGTGCCTGTGAATAATCCGCGCACGAAAGTATGCGATTTCTTCATATACTTTTCGCTGAGCATTGACACATAAAAAGCATCGAATGGCATAGGATATCTTTCTGTCATCACAAATCCATGCTTAGAAGCGAGCTTTTTGATAGTTGACGGTGTGAAATGCCACAAATGGCGCGGAACGTCATATGCTGCCCACATCTCCTTATATTTTTCGGCATCGTAGGAAGCGGCGTTAGGTACTGCGATTATCAGTGTTCCGCTGTCTTTAAGAATCCTGTCCAATGTATCCCATGTACGGTCCAACTGTTCCAGATGCTCCATTACATGCCAAAGCGTGATAACATCGAAAGATTTTTCTTTAAGAGTAAACAGTGTTTCCGGTGGATTTACACTCAGCCCGAAATGTTCCTTGGCAAATTCTCTTGCCTGAGGACTTTTCTCGATGGCAGATACTTGCCAGCCTTCTCTTTTCATCTTGTCGGCAAAATAGCCCGTACCGGTACCGATGTCAAGAATTCTTCCGCATGTAAGATTGCTGCTCCTGCTCACAAGTCCGGCCTTTTCTGAAAGCATATGCTTTCTTACCTTATGGTATACCGAGTTCATAAGTCCCTTGTGAGTGTCGCTGTGTGAAATATAATCCGGTGATTCGTAATATCTGCCTATCTCAGACTCGACAGGCGCATTTTGAGTAAACATAAAGCTACAATTCATGCAGCGGCACAAATCGAACGATTCGCCCGTGGCATAATGGTCTGTACATGTCATAACCTTCTCAAACCGGCTTTGTCCGCATATCGGACACTTGTTTATATATAGTTTACTCACTTTTATCCCTAATTTCCTGCAAAATAACAAAATAAATAGGTATATATGGCATTTATTTAAAAGTTTTTAAGAGTAAGTGCATATATTCTCCGTTTTTTACTATCTTCGTATGTAAAATAAACAGGAGATTATGAATAATAGAAAACTTACACGTTCCAATGACTGCATGATAGCCGGCGTATGTGCTGGTCTGGCAGAATATTTTGGCTTTGATACAACTTTAGTAAGAGTAGCTTATGCATTGCTTACTGTGTTTACTGCATTTTCCGGTGTGATAGTATATCTTATACTTATGATTGTGATGCCGGAGAGGAGATGGTGATAATACAGATGATAATAATGTAATAAGACTTTGTTCTTGGCAATAAATGATTTATTCCTTTTGGGAGTTAATGAAATTCATCTATGATTTGAGTCTCAAACTATAGATGAATTTCATTAATTTTATATTTTTATTTTACAATAACTATGCCGCCTTCGGGTTGGATAACAACATTAACAGAGGATGTATCTTTAATTTTAAGAACTTCTTTCTGAGGTTGACGGTTTTTATTGTCATAATAATATGTGCATTCGTTACCGTTATCAAGCATTGATAAATTTAGCTTCAGTTTTAGTGGTTCTTTCAATGCATTGACTCCTGCTATATACCATTTGTTGTTATGACGGCGTGCCAAAACACAATATTTACCAGGATATCCGTCTATAAATCTTGTTTCATCCCAAGTGGTAGGAACATCTTTCATAAACTCTATCATGGAAGAAGGTGCGTCGTACATGTTATTAGGAGTTATTGCAAAGTTCTGTATAGGATTTTGAAACAAAACGGCTGTTGCAATTTGAAATACGTCTGTCGTACGGCGTATTGCTCCACCATCATTTGTTTTGTTAAGGTATTTATTTAATACTGTACCACCAAACTCCATGCAACCTATAGTGTTACGGATAAAGGGATGTAATGTTGCATTATATGCTTCATTATCATCATAATATTGATTAAAAATCAAGTTTTCTGATGCAAGAACAGCTTCACTTCCTACATAGTTAGGGAACATTCTTTCCCATCCGCGAGGGATGGTACATCCGTGGAAGATTATCATAAGTCCATGCTCGTTGGCATCGCTTAGGATGTCTTCGTATAGCCCCATCATTTGTTGTTTGTCTCCACCGAAGAAATCCACTTTAAGGCCTTTTACTCCACATTTCTGCAACCATTTCATTTCACGCTTGCGTTCTATAGAGTTGCTCATGCACTGTTTTGCACATTGCGGGGCATCATTCCAATATCCGTTAGAGTTGTACCATACAAATACTCCTACGCCTTTGCTTTGGGCATATTTGAAAAGTTCTTCCATTCGTTTGCGTCCTATGTTTGTCTCCCATCCACCGTCAATGAGTGTAAATTCATATCCCATTTGTGCGGCAAGATCTATAAATTTTATCTGGTCATCATAGTTAATGCTTGGGTCTTGCCATAAAATCCAGCTCCAAGTGGAACGTCCGAATTCATATTTCTGTGAAGGTTCGTACAATGGTTCAACAACATCAAAAGGAACTGTTGTTTCTACAATTGGTTTTAAGTTGTCTCCAACGGTTATTGTACGCCATGGAGTTTCTCCAGGAAGGGCTAATCCGGGTGTTGAACTTCCAAGTCCATTCATTTCGTTTTCATTAGGGAAAGCTATTGTATAAAGTCCATCTTTAGTGGCATCACTAAGATGCGAAGCACAATATTTGCTTCTTACTCCGGTTTCGGAAACTAAAGCCCAATTGTCGCCAACGTGGAAAAGGCATGGGAAAGTATATCCTTCGCCAAATTGCGATGGGGTAGATATTGGCTCGTCCGGTTTATATTCTTCTTCATAACTTGGTCTTGCCCTTTTCCATCCCACCATAGGCTTACTTTGCGGGCAAATGAATGTGGTTGTGTTTTCCGGGAAATCAAAACCCGTAGCTTCTGATTTAATTACGATAGAAGCCCTTTCACCACATTGTGGAATCTCATATTTGAAAGCAATATCGTTATTGCTTACTCTGAATACCACATCGAAAGGATGTTTATCTGCATTACAGAATGTAATCTTCAATTCGTTTGCATTATATTTTATGACCGAATGCTTTATTCTGTCTTGAACATAGGTTTTATTGATTGAAGATGATTTTTGTTCCACGTAAGATATGTTATTACTGAAATCACCTATATCGGTAATAAATCCAAGCGGAGAATTTTCTAGAATTATATTATTCTTATAAGTAACACTGTAAAATGGTTTACCTGATTTTACAGATATATCTACTTTTAAGTTTTTGTCAGGTCCTGTCACTGTTGCCTGTTGTGCTGACAGGAGAGAACATGATAAAGCAAGTGTGCAGAATAGTAAATATTTGTTCATGTGTAATAAGTTTAAGTAATTTATAGTTTGTTATTTATATTCGAACTCTAAAACGTCTCGTACATCATCAGAAGCCGCAGCAATATAGGCTTTGAATTTTCCGGGTTCTACTGTCCATTTCTGGGTTCTGTCATCAAAGAACTTCAAGTCATTAGCGTCAATGGTGAACTCAACTTCTTTTTCTTCGTTTGGAACAAGTTCAACCTTGCAGAAACCTTTCAGCTCTTTTTTAGGGCGTAGAAGACTGCATTTTTCGTCTCCTATATATAGCTGCACTGTTTCTTTACCTTTAATTTTACCTGTATTCTTTACTTTGACAGATATTGTCAGTTCTCCGTTTTCAGATATTGATTTTCCTGAAATAGAAGGTTTTGAATAGGCGTAAGTGGTATAGCTGATACCGTGGCCGAATGAGTACAGAGGCTTTATGTTTTTAGTATCATACCAACGGTAGCCTACGAGAATGTCTTCCTTATATTCCTGTTTGATACTATCACCTGGGTAACTCATTTCACCATAATAGTGTGCCGGACAGTCTTCCAGTTTCACAGGATAAGAGAAAGGAAGTTTGCCGCTAGGATTTACTTTTCCAGTAATGACATCAGCCAATGCTGATCCGCCTATAGAACCAAGATACCATGATTGTACTATAGAAGGTACTTTTCTTTCCCATGGCATTTCTACTGCGTTACCGCTTGTTATCACTACTATGATATTTTTGTTTACTTTTACTATCTCTTCTATTAATTCATCCTGTCCGAATGGGAGACCGAATGTCTTTCTGTCTCCACCTTCACAATCTTGGAAATGATTCTTGTTTAGACCTCCGATGAAAATTACCAGATCTGCTTTACCTGCTTTTTGTACAGCATCATTACGCAGTGGATCCATAGTAGCCTGTGGAATGACTTCTTCATTTCCGTACATAGGTCTTCCTGCCATATATCCTTGAGCAAACTCTATTTTAGTTCCGAACTCTTTTTTAAGTGCGTCAAGTGGAGTCACTACAAGTTTTGGTTTCAGCTCTGACGAACCTCCTCCTGCCATAAGATTTCTCACAGCATTATCTCCGACTACAAGTACCTTATTATATTTGTTCATATCTATCGGAAGAAGTGCAGGAGCTTTCTTTGATGATTTGTTCTTGAGAAGCACTATTCCCTCGGTAGCAATGTTGTATGCAGTCTTGTAATGTTCTTCGCTTGTAATTGAACCGAAAGGCTTTTCTCTGTTCATGACTGTGCGGAATATAAGCCTTAATACACGTGCCGCTTTTTCATTTACAACTTCCATTGGAATTTTTCCGTCCTTTACCATCTGCAGGTAATTCTTTCCAAGATAGTAATCGTCGTAACCGAATTCAGATTCTGAAGTCAGCCCATTGGTATATGACCCCATTTCTATATCAAGCCCGTACATTGCAGCCTCGTATGTGTCGTGTGCAGCTCCCCAGTCGGTAATTACACATCCGTCGAAATTCCATTCACCTTTCAGAATGTCGTTGTTGAGCAGTTTGTGATGTGTCGCATGAGTTCCTCTTACTTTGTTGTATGCTCCCATTATGCTCCATACTCCACCTCTCTCAACTGCAGCCTGGAAGGCAGGAAGATATATTTCGCGTAGGGCTCTGTCGCTCAACTGCACGTCGATATGTCCGCGCCATAGTTCCTGATTATTCAGTGCATAGTGCTTTACGCAAGCTGCTACACCGTTCTTTTGAACTCCCTGGATATATGGTACACATAATTCAGCAGCCAGATAAGGGTCCTCACCAAGATATTCGAAGTTACGTCCGTTCAATGGAGTACGATAGATATTTACTCCAGGGCCGAGCAGTACATCTTTCTCACGATACCTTGCTTCTTCACCTATTGCTTTACCATAGTCGGCTGCAAGAGTCGTATTCCAGCTGGCTGCAAGACATGTCAATGCCGGGAAGGCTGTACAGCTGTCGCTTGTCCATCCTGCGTAACCCCAGTCATTCCAGTTTATTTCTGCACGTACACCATGAGGGCCGTCGCTCATCCAAAGTTCGGGAATACCCAAACGAGGGCAACCAGGAGAACTGAATTTTCCCTGTGCGTAGCTTAAACGTGTTTTTTCCTCAAGAGTCATACGCTTTAATGCGTCCTCTATCCTTAACTCTATAGGTTGTCTGTCATCTAGATATACAGGTATGTTGTTCTGTGCGTTTGTTGCTATAAATGACAAAGCCAATAGACCTGCTGTAAAAAATGTATTTTTCATGGTTATGTATATATTTATTTTGATTTGATTTCTATATTTGAGCTTTCCAAACCATTGGAATTTGCTGTTAATGTGGCAGTTCCTTTTTCTCCGTTATTCTGTAATACTACCAGGCACTTTCCATTAAATGCCTTGCGCTTATTGTCCTTGAAACGTTCCATTGATGTCTGGCAACCATTGTCAACACCGGCAATGAAAGCATTACCTCTAACTTCAAAATTAATAAGATTTTCAGAAAGAGGACACAAATTATTGTCTTTATCCAGCACTTCTACAGTGACAAAGCTCAAATCCTTTCCGTCCGCTGTTATGATATTTCTGTCAGGAGTAAGTCTTATCTTATGTGGAGTTCCAGCTGTATGTATTTTTTTTTCAGCAATAATGTTGCCATTCTTTCTTGCAACGGCCTTAACAGTACCTGGTATGAACTTAACCCTCCATACTACGTGTAGGTTGTCCTCGTCTTTACTGCGTATTCCTTGCGACTCGCCATTTATGAAAAGTTCAACCTCATCGGCATTGTTGTAATAGCACCACATGTCTATTTCCTGTCCTTCAGTCCAGTTCCAGTGAGGGAACAGGTGCAGTACTTGTTTGTTTGTCCATTCTGCCTGATACAGATAATAAACGTCTTTAGGGAAACCTGCCAAATCGACGATTCCAAAGTAGGAACTTCTTGCTGGCCATCCGTATGGAGTAGGTTCGCCTATATAGTCAAATCCTGTCCATATGTACTGTCCGTTGATAAAATCATTGTTTCTTACCAGTTTTATGTTTTCCTCGTGAGTGTTACCCCATGGAGCATGGCAGTTATCGTATGAAGAACATGAGAAACTTTCATCATAGAAAGGTTTGTCCCAGCGTTCAGGCCATATGAACATTTCATTACTTGGCATACGGTAGTATCCCCTTGTCATCAGAGCTGAGTTACTTTCCGTGATGATGAAAGGCTTGCCAGGGAAGTTCTTTGGAACGTCAGAAATGTTAGCATTATGATAGTTGTATCCTATTATGTCAAGAGCTCCTGATTTGAACAGGTGGTTCCCGGGATTAGGCTCATTACATCCAGCAGTAATCGGACGTGTAGTGTCAAGTTCCCTAACAAAATCAGCCAGTTTTTTTGTCAAAAGTGAGTTTACACTCATTTCTCCGTCTTTAGCAAGCATATCTGCAGAATGTCCGAAGTTAAGTATGAGGTTGGCTTCTTCCAATGATAGTGTATCCGCTTTTGCATCGCTCCACTGCTCCAGCACTTCGTTGCCTATACTCCATACGAAAATAGAAGGATGGTTGCGGTCGCGTAATATAAAATCGCGTAAATCCTTTTCATGCCATTCATTGAAGTATTTTGCATAGTCGTGTGATGTCTTTTTCTTGTGCCACATGTCGAATGCCTCGTCCATTACAATGAATCCCATCTTGTCGCATAAGTCAAGCAATTCAGGTGCAGGCGGATTGTGTGAACAGCGGATACCGTTGCATCCCATCTCTTTCAGAATCTGCAACTGTCTTTCTATAGCTCTGGTATTTACGGCAGCTCCCAGACATCCAAGGTCGTGGTGCATACACACACCATTAATTTTAGTTTGTTTGCCGTTCAGAATAAATCCTTTTTCGGCATCAAACTTGAAATTACGTACTCCCGTGGTTGTGGTGTATCTGTCAATGCATTTGCCGTCTTTGATAATTTCTGTGACGAGAGAGTACAAATACGGATTTTCCGTGTCCCATAATTTAGGTGATGAGATATTCAGGGTGTGGCTTATATTGGATTTCTGTCCTGCCACAACAGAAACAGATGATTCTGTCTCGGCAACAACAGCTCCATCCATATCGTTGAGTATAGACTTCAGGGTTACTGTTTCATTGTTATTCCCTGAGTTCTGTATCGTAGTCACAATGTTTAAAGTCGCATTTTCGTTACTGATATCCGATGCTGTGACATAAGTTCCCCATTCGTCAACATGTACAGGGGTTGTTTTTGTCAACCATACATTTCTGTATATGCCACATCCGGAATACCATCTGGAATTCGGCTGTTCCGAGTTATCTACACGGACTGCTATCACATTCTTTTCATTCCATTTCAGATATGGGGTTATGTCGTAACCGAATGAGATATAGCCGTATGGACGTTTACCCAACGATTGTCCGTTTATGAACACTTCACTGTTCATATATATACCGTCAAAATCTATTCTTATTATCTTGTCGGAATCTTCATTACTTGGGATAAATGTTTTTCTGTACCAACCTATTCCTCCAGGTAAAGCACCACCGCCTGTTCCCGATGGATTGTCCTTGCTGAAATCACCTTCTATGGCCCAATCGTGAGGAAGATTTAATACTCTCCATTCCTTATCATCGAAATCTGTTTCTGATGCTTTGGGATTGTCACTCAGAGAGAATGACCAGTTGTCATTGAAGCATATCTTTTCCCTTGGGGATACAGATACAGAGCTGCATGCCCCCAGGAGCATGCAGCAAAATATACCTATGTATGTAAATAATTTCATTGATTACAATTTAACTGTTTGTGATTTACCGTCATACTTGACGATTATACCTTTTGATTTTTTGTCGAAAGCATCAGAGTTTTCCTTGTTCACTTTTACGATTTCGAATGTGCGTTCTTTCAACATTCCGTCGTATTCACCTTTTCTGTCTGATATTACAAGTTCTTTGGTGTTTTCATTATAATTTATCTCAATCATACTGTATTTACCTTGTTCGTAGTTGTAGTTTACACCTTCGTCTTCGTATAAAGTAAATGAAGCGTCGTCACCTTGATAAACATAAAGTTTTATATGTTCAGGCTGTTTCTCAGAAGTAAATTGTATATCAGGACCGAAAGGAATGATTGAACCGGCACGTACGAACAAAGGCATACGTTCGTATGGTGCGTCAACCAGTTTTTTTTCTCCACCCTGCTGGAATTCTCCTGTATAAAAATCATACCATCCTGCAGATTTAGGGAAATATACTTCACGCTGGCGTTCTCCATATTTATATACTGGTGATACCATGATTGACGGACCGAACATGTATTGGTCACCAATATTATTTACATTTGTATCGGCAGTGAAATCCATTACAAGAGGACGCATGATAGTGTAATCGTTGAACCAAGTCATACCTGCCAGTGAGTAAAGATATGGCATAAGGCTATATCTCAGTTTAGAATAGTAAACTACAGAATTATATGCCGGGTGTCCTTCCGGTGCAATTTCCCAGATTTCACGGAATGGGTATTGTCCGTGTGCACGGTATAGCGGACAGAATGCTCCGAACTGATACCATCTTACATTCAGCTCTCTCCATTCCTTATAGTCGGCATTTTCTGTCTTGTTATTGTTCCACTGCTGCTGTCCGGCTACATATCTGTTCTCTACACAGAAACCGCCAATATCCATGGTCCAGTATGGAACTCCGCTTATTGCAAAGTTAAGTCCGGCCATAATCTGTGCTTTCATGTCTTCCCATCTTGTACCTATGTCACCGCTCCATGTGGCAGTTGAGTATCTTTGCAGTCCGGCAAATCCTGAACGTGTAAGCAAGAATACACGTTTGTTGTTGTCCACACTTCTCTGACCGTTATAGATTGCTTCAGCGTTCATGAGTGCGTATGCATTGAAATATTCGGCAGAAGGGCCAAGTGCAGTAGGTCCGCACAAGTCTTTTCTGTATTGCAAGTCTGTACAGTCTCTCACATTAGGTTCGCTGGCATCCATCCACCATGCGTCTATACCCAACGGATAATAATGTTCGTACATCTGATTCCAGAACAGCTTGCGTGCGTCTGCATCGTATGCATCGTAGAATCCGTAAGTATAACCAGAGCCAACCCAGTCTCTCAGGCTGTCTTTTACAGACTGCTGATAAATCCATCCATTCTTGTCGAACTCTTTATAATGTTCGGTTGTAGTATAGAATTTAGGCCAAACGGAGATCATCATATGTGCATTCATCGCATGTATTGAGTCAACCATAGCCTTAGGATTTGGAAAACGGTTCTTGTCGAATTCATGACTACCCCATGCATCTTCCGGCCAGTGGTTCCAGTCAAGTACGATATTGTCAATAGGAATATTTCTATCTCTGAAACCTTTCAATGCTCCAAGCATCTCATCAGCAGTGTTGTATTTTTCCCTGCTCTGCCAGAACCCCATAGCCCATTTAGGCATGATAGGTGATTTCCCTGTAAGGGTTCTGTATCCGCTGATTACGTCGTCCATGTCATTTCCTGCAATAAAGTAGTAGTCAAGTTGTTTTGTCATTTCGCTCCACCATGACTGTTTCCCCTGTTCTTCAGGAGCTACAGGACTCATTACACGTAAGCCTGAATAAGATACGGCACCGTCTGGCTTCCATTCAATTTTAAGAGGAACTCTTTTTCCTTTTTCCAGATTAACTGAGAATTTATAGCTGTTAGGATTCCATGCAGTACGCCATCTTTCCGGTACTACCAGTTTGTTGTCGATATATACTTTTGTATAACCGGCATAATATAGAATAAACTTGAATTCACCTGTTTCGGAAGGTTCAATCATACCTTCGTATGTTACGTTTGCTTCCATGAATGGGAAGTTCTCTGGAAGATTTACCACTTTAGACAAATCTTCTCTTTTCAGGTGTTCGAAGTATAGCTGAGGCTCACGTCTGACTATAGTTTCTGATGATGTATTCTTTTCGGGAACGTATGTGCCTGTAATTGCACCTTCAACACCTTCTTTGTCGTATAGCTTAAATACTTCACCTAATAGTGAATAGTCATTAGGATTTCCGAAACGGCATAGTGAATAGCTGTCTAGCAAAACACCATAGTTTTTATTAGATACGATGAAAGGTATTGAAACTTTAGTGTTGTACTGGAACAGTTCTTCGTTTTTACCTTTGTAGTTAAACTCCTCAGACTGGTGCTGTCCGAGTCCGTAGAATGCTTCATCTTCCGGCGATTCAAAAACTTGTCTTATAGAATATCCTTTTGTACCTTCTATTTCTATAGGAGTAAAAGTCTTTCCTCCACCTTTGTTTTCCTGCAGAATTATCTCTCCTTTCTTGTTAGTAAACCATACTTCTCCCGTGGAACTTAACACGGAGGCGTTTATTTTCTCTGTAGAAACAATAACGGTATCTCCTTGTTGTTTAATAGTAAAAGGTATTTTTTTTGTTTGTGGAACAATTATCAAACTTTTAGAATCGGCAAATTTATTTTCCTTTGTAGCCGATACATGAAATAGTTTGTCACCCATTACTTCCATACGAACCAGATGTGCATCCGTTTCGTTTTTAGGTTTAACTTTAACTATTACGCCATAGTCTGTTTCTTCATAGACATTCGAACATCCGAATGACATCCCAACGGCAAGGAGACAATAAAAGATATTTCTCGCATTCATATACCCAAGTATTTAATTAGTTAATTCTATAAAACTTTTCTCATATGCAAAAATACTGTTTATAGTTAGGAGTTAAGATTTATAATGTTTTATACAAGGGTATTATCTTGTTCCTCAGAGGTCTGTTTGTTTCATACAAGGGTATTATTTGTTATTTTTCTCTTTTAACTGATATGCTGAAGGTAAAACTCCAAATTCATCCTTGAAATATTTGCTGAAATATTTGGGGTTGTTAAATCCTACCTCATAAGCAATCTCGGATACATATAACTGACTTTCGCGTAATAATTGAGCTGCTCTTTTCAGTCTGATTGTACGTATAAACTCTATTGGCGTTTTTCCAGTTATCTGTAATAACTTTTTATACAGATGTACTCTACTCATTCCAAGTTCGCTACTAAGTTCTTCAACTGAAAGTTCACTCCTAGATATATTGTCTTCTACGTATTTAATAGCTTTTTCTACTAGTTTTTCATCTAATGATGTTATTACTATGTTGCTTGGCGTAGGATCTATTGTTGAGTGTGATATTTGTTTGTAATGACTTAACTCAATCAATTTCCTGATACGTAATGTCAATACCGTCATGTTAAAAGGTTTGGTTACATAATCATCTGCACCTATTTCCAAGCCTTCAACTTTTGATTCAACAGCCTGTCGTGCAGTTAGTAATATTACAGGTATGTGTGCTGTTGGCTGATTGTTTTTTATTAGTTTGCATAGTTCTATGCCATTCATTACAGGCATCATTACATCGCTTATAATAAGATCAGGGCGTTTCTGTTGTATCATTTCCCATGCTTCTTCTCCATTGGATGCTATTTCAACATTGTATTGTAATTCTAAACTATGTTGCATGAAAATACGGAAATCTTCATTATCATCTACTATTAGTATTAATGGGAAGTCTTTACGGTCTGTTTGTTCTATTACTTTTTCTGTATCTTCATTATTTTTTTCATTTGTATTTTCAACAGCACTGACAATATGTTCCGACATTAAGTTTACATGTTTTACAGGAAGTTGTATTACAAAAACTGTTCCTGTCCCTATATTGTCGAATACTTCTACACTTCCATCATGTAAGTTTACAAAATCACGCACCAGGCTAAGTCCTATACCGCTACCTGTACTTTCTTCAATTCCTTTATGTCCAGTTTGATAGAATCGTTCGAAAATATGCTCTTTCTCAGAGTCTGGGATACCAATACCTGTATCTGATACTTTTATTTCCAGCATTTCCTGTGTTCCCTCAATGTGTTCTATCATGACAGTTACTCGTCCGCCGTCAGGTGTAAACTTAAATGCGTTTGAAAGTAAGTTAGTAACTATTTTACTTATTTTATCAGCATCGAATGCCATATGGAAATTGTCTATTCCTGAAAAGAAAAAGAACTGAATATGTTTTTTGTTTGCCATTAGCATAAATGAGTTACATACTTCGCGAATATATGCTACGATATCACTTTCTGATAACGATAGAGTATGTCCTGTCATTTCACTTTTTCTGAAATCAAGTAGCTGGTTTACAAGTGTCAGTAGGCGTTGTGCGTTTCTGTATATAAGCATGATCATTGATTTTTGTGATTCATCTTTTGTACTTTTCAACAAGTCTTCTAATGGTGATATAATCAATGTCAGAGGAGTGCGAAGCTCATGGCTGATATTTGTAAAGAAACGAAACTTCATTTGGCTTATTTCTTCATTTTTTACAGCCTCTTGTTCTATTTGTTGTAAACGGAATTTTTCCCGCTCACGTTTTAAAATCATTTTACGTGCTGATAACAATATACATATTGCTATTAAGGTATAACATGAATATGCCCACCAAGATAACCAGAAAGGAGGATGTACCACGATTTCCAGTTTTGCAGTTTCTATACTTTCATATCCGTCGCTGTTTATGGCTTTTACATTTAAAATGTATTTTTTCGGGGTTAAATTTGTGAATGTAAGCCTGTTTAATCCTACAGGCAATGTAAGCCATTCATCATTTATACCTTCCATTTTGTATTTATAGCATGTTTTTTCAGGTAGATTATAATTGTCTGAACTTAATTCTAATGAGAATATATTTTGTGTATTTTTAAGTTCTACTTTTCTTGTTGAGTTTATGTCTTTAGTCAGTATGATATTGCCATTGTATTCTACTCCAGCTTCAATCTTCTGATTAAACAGATATAATTCGGAAAACATTATTTTAGGAGGTATTGTGTTATAATGTATTTTATCAGGATTAAATGTGTTTAGTCCATAAAGTCCTCCTGCAATAATCGTACCGTCTTTCAATGTCTTAATTGCCCTTAGATTGAAATCGCAGTTTTGTAGTCCGTCTTTCTCATTGTAAATGTGTGATTCGAATACATATTCTCCGTTTGCATCTTTTGATACCTTTATGTGGATCATGTGACGTGTAGATGTAACCCAGATATCGTGATTATTATCTTCTGTTATACCCGATATGACTTCGCCATCTGCATTTGTTGTTTCTGTAAAATTTGTAGTTGCGTGACGTTTTCTGTTATACATTTCAAGACCTTCGTTTGTCGCTATCCATATTAATCCACGGCTGTCACTATATACCTGATTTACACAATGTCTGCTTAAAGATGTATTTCTGATTGTTTCTTTTAATTTGAGTGTTTCCAGATCTACTAAAGCTAATTGTGACTTTCCTACTACAAGGATATTGTCTTTTGTTACGCATAGTGATGGTACCATCCCATTTATTTCATCGTACTTGGTAAGTTTGTTGCTTTTCATATCAATATATTGGATTCCTCCGTCTAAGAAACCTATCCATAGCTTTCCGTCAGCTTCTGCCATAGACCACACGTTATTGCCCAATAACCCGTTATTGTTTACTGTGTATTTGGTTAATCCTTTTATGTCAAGACTGTACAGACCATTGTTGAATGTGCCTATCCATAATCTGTTATCACTTGTCTTTAATAGTGAAACTATGGGTGAGGTAAAGTTGTAGTGTTTTTTTACTTTCGCCTCTTCGATATTCCATAAAAGTAGTCCATCATTATTTGTTCCTAACCACACATGCTTATCATCGGCCTGTTCTACGCATGTAATATCACCAAGTTCATACATGTTGAATTTGAACATACTTTCGCTATAATATGAAATACCTTTTTTATATGTTCCAATCCATGTTGTTCCATATTTGTCTGTATATATTTTGTAAACGGTGTTATGTGATAAACTGCGGGTATTATTTTTATCATTTACAAGATTTGTTAAATGACCGGTTTTTTTATCAAAAACATCTATGCCTCCGTAGTCTTTGCCTACCCATATTCTACCAATGTTATCTTGTGAAACTGAATGTATAATATCATTCAGGCTTTTCCATGGTTCTTCCAAATCGTGTCTCCATGCGTCTGAAACTGTATCATATACATATAAATTTGAATTATTGGAAATCCAAATGCACTGTTCTTTATCTACGAATAATGAATAAAATGCTTGTTTCCCGTTCATTTGAAGAGATATTTCATCCTTTATCCATTTAGGTTTCATCTCAGACGGGTCAATGCAGACAAGTATTCCGTTGTTGTATTGGAATAAAATTCCATCGTTACATTCATTGATAGCGCTGACACCAAATTCAGGCAATCCAAAGTTATATAATGAAACGAATTTTGTATTATTATTTTTGTCATAGCGATAAAAACCTTCCCATCCTACAAAAAACCATGTCTGTTCATTTGAATCTACATAAATACATTCAGGTAAACCATTGCTGCCTAGTTTTTTCATAAAACTTTTGGTATTGTTATTGAACTGGTTGGCCGCTTTGTCGAACATAGTGTATCCTGTCCCCATTTTTATCCATAAATTTCCATTGGGACTTTCTATTATTTCTTTTACGTAATTGTCAGGGAGTGAATGTTTATCATCATGTAAATGGCGGAAAACCTTGAATGTATATCCGTCAAAACGGTTCAGTCCGGCGTTGGTTCCGAACCACATAAAACCGTCTTTGTCTTTCAATATGGCATAAACTGAATTGTTGGATAATCCGTCAGCCACTTCAAGGTGTTTGAAATTGAAAGGTTGCGAATACAAAGAAACGAATATAATCTGCCATAATATGACCAAAGACAATCTTTTCATATAAATCAATTTATTTTTTTATTTTACAAAAGAAATAAAAAGTAAGCAAAAAACCAAAATCGTAACAACTATATATAATTAATTGCCCGACCTAAAAACATTTTAAGCCGGGCAAAACATATACATCAACAAATTAAATTAATAAATCCATGTTTTTATCCATGTTTGAATGGTATATCAATCATTTCGGATTCTAATCCTTCACCTACTTTTTTGTCAAAAGAGATTTTAAATGAATATGCGGTTTCGCATGGCTTTTTGGAAGGGAAAGTTATTAAGAGGCCCTTGTCTGTTTGTTGCCATGCTATTTTTTCATTAGAACCGAGCATTTCCACGTTAAGAATCTTTGCATCACGTACAATATCCTTGTTCAAAGATTTTATCATTACTTGTTTGCCCCAATCTAAAGTGATGGCATATAGAGTGTTGCCTTTAGTGGTAAAACGTATATCTTGGCAATTATATTTTGTTGCTTCATTGTCTGAAAATGAACCGGAAGTACCTTTTGATTCACCTTCGCCGGACTTAATCCAACAACGTGTACCATATATGGCATCACCGTTTATCTTTAACCATTTACCTATTGATAGCAGTACTTGCTTTTGTTCGTCCGTAATAGTTCCGTCAGGGCGTGGTCCTATGTTCAACAAGAGATTGCCGTTTTTGCTTACAATATCCACCAGGTCGTGTATTATTTGGTCCGGTGTCTTGTTTTCTTCTCCCTCAACGTATCCCCATGAATGTTTGCCTACTGAAGTGTCTGTCTGCCAAGGATATTTTCTCATTTCATTCAGTTTCCCGCGTTCCACGTCCCCTACCAGTATATTTGTCGGATAACCGTGTTTAGTGTTTACAACAACACCCTTGTCCCAATCCAACGAACAGTTATAATAATAAGCCAGGAATTTGTTAAAGTAATCCGGAATCTTGTTTACAGTCCAGTCGAAATATATAAGCTGTGGCTGGTATTTGTCTATCAATTCGTGTGTATGTTTCAAGAAATCTATACATACATCTTCTGAATATACTTCTTTTTCTGAACGCTTACCATATAGTGTGATTGTAGTATCCTGTACATCAGATGGAAATTCCATACCACCGTTAAAGAACCATGCATTCTCAAGTCTGTGGCTTGACAATCCGAATATTATTCCTTCTTTTTCCGCAGCCTTTTTCAACAGGCCTATAATATCCTTTTTAGGTCCCATTTTTGCTGCATTCCATCGGTTGTGCTCGCTATCGTACATGGCAAATCCGTCATGGTGTTCCGCAACGGGTACTATGTATTTTGCTCCTGCGTCTTTGAATAATTTCACCCATTCATCGGCATCGAATTTTTCGGCCTTGAACATAGGTATGAAGTCTTTGTATCCGAATTTGTCCTGTGGACCATATGTCTCAATATGGTGTTTATATTCGTCAGACCCTTTCTGATACATATTTCTTGAATACCATTCACTTCCGTATGCGGGGACTGAATATACTCCCCAGTGGATGAATATTCCAAATTTGGCATCAGAGAACCATTCAGGGAAATGGTAATTCTCGGCTATGTTTTCCCAGTTGTCCTGAAATACATTTGTTCCTTTCGGAGATTCAACAGACATCACATCTGTTTTTTTTTCGTTTGTGCTACAAGAAACAAACAAAAGCATAATGATAGAATAGAATAGTTTTTTCATCGCATAAAAAATTTATTAACAAATTTATTCCTATATTGTTTTATTAAGACTATTGTGGAGCGTTTTCATAAACTGTTTGGAGTGTATATGATTTCTTGTCTGTAAAAACAGCGCGTTTCATAAGTCTTATCACACGTTTTCCGTTATGTACCAGCTTCCCGTTAGACCGGTCAAAAATGCATGAGCGGTCTTTTCCGTTGTCCCAATAGAATGGAGCCATACCGTTTTCTTTGGCTGCCTTGCATAGATATTCCAGAAAATATTCTCTAAAACTTTCAGAACGTTTATCCTCACGGTATTTGCATCCCATTTCTCCTATATAAACAGGAATACCATTGTCAATGAAAGTTGATTTTATTGACTTGAATTGTTCCTGCATATATTCTTCATCCATTCCTTTATATTTCATATCCTGACTCGCTGTATGTCCCCATTCTGAATAAATATCTCCCATTGTGTAATCCATTGGGTCATAATAGTGGATTGATACCATCAGTCGGTTGGGAGTTTTGTCTTTAGGTAATTTGAAGTGTTTTACTGTCAAATCTATATTGGTGGCATAGCCAGGTATTGCCAGAAAACGGTTTGCGTTATTTCCTCCTGTGGAACGTACCGCATCTACGAATACCTGATTCCATTCATTTAAAACAGCATATTGGCGTCCACCGTCGCTAAGGTTCGCTCCCCATCCCCATTTACCGTCATGGATTTCGTTCATTGATTCAAATATAAGGAAATCACCTTTATCCTTGAAACGGTTTGCTATCTGAGTCCATATAGACTTTATCATGTTTTTAATAGTATCGTTTATTTCTTCGTTTAGTGCTGCATTTTTGATGTCAAGCCAGAAGTAACTTTCCACTCCGTCATGGTGTATGTTTATAATTGTGTTTAAGCCTGCATTCTCTGCGTAGTTTACAACTTCTGCTACCCGGTTCATATAACTGTCCGAAATTTTATATTCAGGACCCTCACCAAAATGTCCTACCCATGTTATTGGGATACGTACGGAGGTGAATCCAACTTCGGCCAAACGATAGAAGAATTTTTGTGTCACAGGTGGATTTCCCCATACTGTTTCTTGTGCTTTCCCGTCTTGAAAAGCATCAAGTTGATTGCCTAAGTTCCATCCTAAACCCAATTCTTTGGCTGTTTCATAAGGAGTTTTCGCCTTTGTTTCAGCGTGTATATTCGGCCATGTATTTATAGTTAAAATAAATATACATAGTTTTAAAAGTAGTATATGTCTTTTCATTCAAGATGTTTTGATTAATTTGGTGATGCCTATAAAATTACTTGCCGGAATCTGTGAGGTATTGAATTCCCCTACAATTCCTCATAGACCGGCAAGTGAAAAATATTAAGAGTTCACCACAATAAAAAATATTTGTCTTTATTGAGCGGGGATATATTCTACGCTGGTGATTACAAGTCTGCCTGTCTGATTCTTGTCATATATAAGGAGTCGGTTTTTATTAATGATATTATCTTGTAAATTCTTAGATATATCTTCATCTATTATAAAATCATAGCTCGTTATTCCATGTTCGATTTCAATTGGAGCAAATATTTCAGTTCTTGTCTCATTGGGGTTATAAACTAATAAAAATCCTCCCTTCTGTAGAATAAAGGACGTTTGTAGTATTCCCAGGAGTCATGGAAATACCAATTTTGTCATTTTTCTCGAATGAAGTGTCTGTGGCACGTGAACTGATAGAGCTGCTGAACATAATGTCTTGCGCCTGATTGAAATTTTCTTCTTTTGTACAAGACGTGGCCAGCAAAGTTGTTGCCAGTCCAAGACCAAACATTAAAGTCATTCTCATAATAAAAAATGTTTAACGATTAAACAAAAATAATTCAAAAATCACTATTGCAAAGTTATTGAATATAATATTTTAATTATGGGCTCAAATCGTAACTGTAACACAGGTGTTTGTTATGCTATATTGCCAAAATGTTATCAATGACAGTATAATATGTAACCGGTATTCGTTATCGGTTTTCATATGCTGTTAAAACATTGTTTAAATACTATTCAAATACTGTTTAAACAATATCTGAAATATAGTTTGTATATGTGTTTAGGATAAATTTGTATGTATAGTTGAAAATTCCATCTTTCCTAATCACATTCTGTAAATATAAGCTATATATATGTAAATATAGTTTGTATCTTTATAAATATAACTTGTATTTATAAAAACATAAGTTGTATTTATAGAAAATGAAAGCACAAAACATATTTTATGTATATATAAAACATGTTTTATTATGGGATGGTATTACATGATTATATATGTTGTAAGGCTGGGGTGATAGAATCCTGTTTTTTTGCTGAAAATGCTGTCTGTACGGTATTCTGACGGGGACAGGTAACATTTTATACCATGTGTGGTAACATACGGGTACTTTACATTAACAAACATGCCATATTCGTAAAACACGTTTTAAGTTCGTGTTCTCTTATTTTCTTTACTTTTGCAGTGTGATGATTTGGGCTGATTGATGTTTGTAGTAATGTAAAAATATTAATTTGTTAATTTTTAAAATGGTAAACTGAAATGAGAAACGAGTTTCTAAAATGTTGCAAAAACTTTTACGGTTACCGCATCGCATTGATATTTATCGTATCATGTATTGTGGGGGTGGAATTCTCTTTTGCGGAAGTTTTGCAGGAAAGGACTGTTACCGGAGTTGTAACGTCGGGAACAGATGGTGAAGCGTTAATAGGCGTGAGTGTTCAAGTTAAAGAGAGACCTCAGGTAGGAACTATTACGGATTTTGAAGGGAGGTATTCATTGCAGGCAAGATCCAATGAAACCATTGTCTTTTCTTATATCGGTTTTTAAGTCTCAAGAAGTGAAGGCTTCAAAAACGGTAGTAAACGTGGAGTTGGAGGAAGACTCTGAGATTTTGGATGAAGTCGTTGTAGTGGGATACGGAACTATGAAGCGTAGCGATCTTACAGGTTCAGTGGTATCAGTAGGTGAGGATGAGATAAAACAATCCATTGTCACTTCGTTGGACCAGGCATTGCAGAGTAAGGCTGCCGGAGTATCTGTTACACAAAATTCCGGAACGCCGGGTGGAGGTATATCCGTTAGTATCCGAGGTATTAACTCATTGAATGGAAATGAACCGCTTTACGTGATAGACGGTGTGGCGATTTCCGGTAACAACGATTCAAACTCCAGTGTATTGTCATCCATTAACCCTTCGGATGTTGTTTCTATGGAAATATTAAAAGACGCATCAGCTACGGCTATTTATGGTTCGCGTGCATCTAATGGTGTGGTACTTATCACTACCAAACAGGGACAGGCCGGAAAGACGCGTATCACTTATGAAGGATATTACGGTTTGCAGCAACTTCCGAAAAAACTTGGGGTGATGAACTTGCGCGAATATGCCGAATATCAGAATCTGCGTGCGGAAGTAATCGGCTTCGGCAAACGTGCGGAATTTGCAGACATCAGCCTGTTGAGTGAAGGAACAGACTGGCAGGGGGAAATCTTCCAGAATGCGTCTATGCATAATCACCAGTTGAATATTTCTGGAGGAAACGACAATGTGAAATACTCTCTTTCTGCCGGATATTTGCAGCAGGAAGGTATCGCCATCGGGTCGGATTTTGAACGTTTCTCCGCTCGTGTTAATATGGACAATAAAATAACGAAATGGTTATCAACAGGTCTGAGAGCTTCTGTGGCGCAAACTACACAGAATAATACGATAGACAGCGGTAATATCATCCGTACTGCCATAGAACAGTTGCCTGATACTCCGGCACGAAATCCGGATGGAAGCTGGGGAGCACAGGCAGAAAATATGTATGGTACTTATTTCTCTAACCCTGTAGCAGAAGCACTCATGCGTGAAAACTATAACAGGGGATTGCAGATGTATGTTGACTTTTTTGCAGATGTGACATTATGGAAAGGGCTGGTGTTCCGTGCTGAATATGCAGGAAACTATTATTACAGCAATACTTATCAATATACTCCGTCGTATGACTATGGACATTACGTACAGTCATCTACAGGAAGCCGTGGCGCAAATAAAGGTTCAAGCTGGACTCTAAAAACTTATCTGACATACAATGGCACATTTGGAAAACATAATATTTCCGTTATGGCAGGTCATGAAGCTCAGGAACATAGTTATGAAACTCTTTATGGAAGCCGAGATAATTATTTGTTCAATACTATTCATGAGTTGAATATGGGCGATTCTTCTACAGCCAAAAATAGTAGTGGAAGAGGTTCTTCAGCTATTGAATCATATTATGGACGATTGAATTACGGATATGACGACCGCTATTTGGCTACTTTCACTGTACGTGGAGATGGTTCCTCCAGTTTCGGTCCGGCAAACCGTTGGGGCGTATTTCCATCAATGGCACTTGCATGGAAAATAAATAACGAGAAATTTCTGAAAGACGTGAAATGGCTTAACAATTTGAAATTGAGATTGGGATGGGGACTTGTAGGTAATCAATCTGCTTCAAGCTATGCTTACGGAGTAACTATGGCATCGGCTGCCAGTATTTGGGGAACCGGATTCTATGCTGGAAACTATCCTAACGACAAACTGAAATGGGAAGAAACCAAAGCATGGAACGCTGGTATTGACCTGAATCTTTTTGATAATAGAGTTGAGTTTATTTTCGATACTTATCTGAAGAATACAGATAACTTGCTGATGCAAGCCTCATTACCTTCATACGTGACTGGAATTATCAATTCTCCATGGGTAAATGCAGGAGCTATGGAAAATAAAGGAGCTGAATTTACGTTGAATACAGTCAATATATCCAAAAAGGATTTCACATGGAGAACAGGAATAACCATTTCATTCAATAAGAATAAGATAACAAAACTTTATACAGAAACGGCAGGGCTATCTGGAACAATTTATGGCGCACAGACACTTACTTATTCTACAGTTGGACAACCGGTAGGACAATATTATGGATATAAGGCTATAGGTATGTTCAAGGAGGAACGTGATTTTTATCAACGTGACGCAGACGGAAACTTCCTTCTTGATAAAAATGGTAATAGACTTCCGGTTGCACTTCCGGAGAATCAGCATGTAGCAAAAGATGAAGTTTGGGTAGGTGACTATATCTTTGAGGATTTGAATGGTGACGGAGTTATTGACGAACAGGATCGTACATATCTTGGAAACCCTGAACCTAAGTTCTCTTATGGTTTCAATAATACTTTTACTTATAAGGGCTTCGACATGAATATCTTTATCAATGGTGTGTATGGCAACAAGCTTGTAAATTTGTTCCGTCAGGATTTTACTAATCCTATGCGTAACAGTAACCTGCTTAAGGAAGCTACAGGCATAGCACATGTAGAACTGATTGACCCGGCAAAGCCGGAGGAAATTTGGAATGTACACGTTTCTAATCCGGAATCGGCTACAGTTCAGCGTCTTAATACTGCAGATGGTAACGACAACAATCGTATGAGTAGTCGTTTTGTTGAAGATGGTTCATATCTGCGAATAAAGAACATTTCGCTGGGATATACTTTCCCGCAAAAATGGACTCGTAAATGGCACATTGAAAACCTGCGTGTATATATGAACATACAAAATGCTTTTACTTTTACCAAGTACAAGGGATATGACCCTGAAGTTGGAGCATATAATTATAATGTATTACTCCGTGGTGTGGATTACGCGCGCTACCCGTCACAGCGTATCTATACTGTCGGACTGAATCTGAGTTTCTAACCTTAATAACATTACAGCAATGAAAAGTAAAACCAAAATATTATCAAGTCTTGTCCTTATGGCCGGAATACTGACAGGGTGTAGTGATAGTTTCCTCGACAGAACGCCAGAAGGCTCTTATACGGATTCAAACTTCTATGCTTGTGACGAAGCATTGGAAGCGGCTACTGCACCACTTTATAACCGTGCATGGTTCGATTATAACCAGCGTGCTATTGTTCCCATTGGAAGCGGACGTGCCAATGATATGTATAGCCCGTGGGGAAGCCCGGAATTTACGACCTTTCAAGTGACAGCTCTTAACGAACTTCTGTCTGCAGCGTGGAAATCATTCTATTCTGTAATCACCATGTCGAATTCTGTTATTTCGGATGTAAAAGAAAAAACGACCGGAGATGTAAGCGAAGAGGCGAAAAAGAAAGCTATTGCCGAAGCGCGTTTGATGCGAGGATGTGCCTATTTCTATATGTTGCGCGCATGGGGACCTGTAATCCTTATTGAAGACAATCAGAAAGTGGTGGATAATCCTATTCTTCCGTTGAATCGTGAAGAAGATGTATTCCAGTTCATTATAAATGACTTTACTTATGCGGCTGAAAATTTACCTGAAAAAGGAGACCAACCTGGACGTGCCACTTGTTGGGCGGCTAAAGGAATGCTTGCTAAAACTTATCTGGCGCGTTCCGGATGGAAGAAAGGCGGACAGCGTGACAATGCTGACTTGGAATTGGCAAAGCAGTATGCGGCTGATGTATGCGAAAATAGCGGTTTGGAACTTTTGCCAAATTACGAGGACCTTTTCAAATACAAAAAGAACAATAATCAGGAATCGTTATTAGCTATGCAGTGGGTTCCACTAGGTGAATGGGGAGTATGTAATACTTTGTTCGCAGACTTAGCATTTTCTACCGAAGTAACTGGAGGTGTGAATGTATGGAGCAGCTATGCAGCAAGTGTAGAGATGTTGGAAATATATAATAAGGAGCCGGGGGATACATTGCGTAGAAATACTACCTTCTTTACTCAAGGAACATATTATCCATATATTTGTATTTCTGACGGTGGATACACCTATACATATAAAGGTGCGCCTATAAAGAAAGGAGTTGTAGGAGGTCCTGATGATGATAATGATGGATACGTACAATCTATGAATTCGCCGCTAAACACATATATCCTGCGTCTTGCAGATGTATATCTTACTTATGCGGAGGCTTGTTTAGGCAATAACGCAAAACTGACAGAGGGACCGGGATTGGAATATTTCAATAAGGTTAGATATCGTGCGTTTAACGGAAAAGGAAGATGGGAGAAAAAATCCATTGATTTTGAAGATATTATACGTGAACGACGAGTAGAATTCTGTATGGAATATTGCAACTGGTATGATATGGTGTCATGGTATTGTTGGAAACCAGACTATATGCTGACATATTTCAACAGCCAGAAGCGTGGAGAACGTGCTACTGTGATAAAGAGAGATGAAGATCAGGCAGGAAGGTTACTTCTCGGTACTGAAGACTACACCGGAACTTTTCATGAAGGAGTATATGAAGAGCCTCAAATCGAAATTAATATCTCAAATGATAATATATTTTTCCCTTATCCGGAATCTGATGTTATCCAAAATCCATTGCTGAAGGAAGAACCTGTTCCTTATAATTTTAACGAATAATTTCATTAGTCATGAGAAAATTGAAAAACATAATAGAAAATTTAGGATGCTTGATATTGCTTTTTGTAATATTTGCATCTATTGTAATAACTCCGTCTTGTAAGGAAGAAGGAGGAACTGACAGGATTCCTGTTATACACTATTTGCGTGTGACAGATCCAGCGTTGGCTGACAGCACTTTTACCGATGTTAGTCAAGGCTCGATGATTGTAGCTGTTGGAGAGAATCTTGATGGTGTGAAAAAAGTATATATAAATAATCAGGAAATTAGTTTTAATGCTAACTATGGTACTTCTACCAGTCTGATTATTACTGTGCCATCCGATGACGATTTTAAATTGTCTGGACCGAATCCGGATGTTCCGTCCGAGTTGCGTATTGTAACAGATCATGGGGTGGCCACGTATCCGATGCATGTGCTTTCACCTGGTCCTGTTATTTCCAACATATCAGCTTCTTATCCGATTGAACCAGGAGATGAAATTATCTTGAAGGGAGAAAATTTCTATGAAATTAAACGGATTTATTTTACAACAGACTCAATAAATGTAACAGAAACTATAACAGATTATAGCGTAAATTCGGATTACAGTGAAATATCATTTACGGTTCCTGATAAATTGAACGAAAAAGGCTATATAATAATGGAATGTTATACTAGTGATGCTTGTATTGAGTTTGTGCCTGAAGGTCCACAAGCAGAAATAACAGGTATAAGTTCCACTATGCCAATTGTAGGCAGCGAAGTACGCATTTTGGGTATAAACCTGATAGATGTATCTCGTATAAATATAAATGGTGAGTTTGATATCTTAGCAGATGAAATAAAACTTTCGCCAGAGTATGACGAACTGTCATTTACTATGCCTAAGGCTCCAAGTAAATCAGGAAAACTTTCTGTTACTACAATTAGCGGCACATTTGAGATGGAAGAAACATTCTATCCAAAGGAAAATGTTATTTTGAATTGGGATAATGTCGGCTATAGGACATGGGGAGGATTTTCTCAGGTGTATAATTCTGCTGACGGAACTGTTCCTCCATATATTTCTGATGGAAAGTATTCTGGTATTGTAGGTGATATCTCGGCTTGGAATTGGTGGTGGGGACAGGTCGTAAATGTCACTGTATGGCCTGCTGCAGATGTTATTCCAGAGAATACGAAAACATCAGATCTTGAATTGCAATTTGAGTGTTATATAGCAGAAGCTTTTGAGGGACCTGTGTTGCAAATCCAATTGGGTGGAAACTTTGATGCAGCATTATCAAATTATGTACCTGTAGGTTCTTTTACTGGTAAAACTGAAATTGGTAGATGGATGCAATGTAGCATTCCATTGTCTTCATTAGTTGAAGAAAATACATGGAAAGATTTCTTGAATAAAGGACGTTCTACAGAATTGGGAGTTTACATAACAAATCCTACTGATAAAGCTAATGTACATGTCGAAATTTATTTTGATAATTTCCGTATTGTACCTGCTGCCAAACAAAAAGATTGATATTAAAATATTATAAGCTATATGAAAAAGAACTATATATATTTATTCTTCATCCTTTTTGTAACAATATTGCAAGGATGCAAGGATGACAGCATAGTTAAGGGAGCAGAGTTTTCTCTTAGCAGTAACGGAGAGGAAGTTACTGATTTCTCGTTTGGTTATGGACAAGGACATATTATGGTGGCCTTGACATCAAATACAAGTTGGACTTTGGAAAGTGACCAGACGTGGTGTACTTTGTCTAATGTTTCAGGTAAAGCTACTAAAGAACAGTACATAAAAATAACTTACGAAAGAAATATTGGTGAACAATCCCGTAAGGCAACTATCACAATGAATGCGGGCGGAAATATTAAACAATATGCTGTAGCACAAGGCTCTAAATATGATACGGTATATCCGGAAGGTATGGAGAAAGATGCAATAGAAGTTGCCAAATCAATTGCTATAGGATGGAATTTAGGTAATACGCTTGAAGCACCTGACGGAGAGAATACTTGGGGAGCACCTCCTACAACCCAAGCTATTATTAATAAAGTAAAGGAGATGGGTTTCAATGCAGTACGTATTCCGTGTGCATGGAATCAGCCTCAATATCTGGAAGCGGATGGACAGACACTCAAGGCTGATTGGTTAAACCATGTGAAAGAAATAGTTGATTTTTGTCAGAATGCAGATATGTATGCCATTGTCAATATTCACTGGGATGGAGGATGGCAGGATCAGAGTTGTGATGCTTCTGCTCTGACAGAAGAGTCTATAGCTACAGTCGAGGCTAAAGTCTATAATTTTTGGAAACAAATTGCTACTGCATTCCGTGATTATGACGGACGTCTTTTGTTTGCTGGAGCAAACGAACCTGCTGTCGCAAATCGTGAGGATATGGCTGTTTTACGTCGTTACGAACAAGCTTTTGTGAATGCGGTACGTGAAACGAAAGGAAACAATACTTATCGTAATTTGATAGTCCAGGGACCTGATACTAATATAGATAAGACATACGATTGGTTTGAACTTCCTGAAGACTCTACTCCTGCACGTTTGATGGTAGAAGTACATTACTATACGCCATACAATTTCTGTTTAAACGATCCTTCAAGTAATTTGGCTGCAAGCATGACATATTTCTGGGGTGAACCTTACGAAAAGTATGCTCTCGAATATATGGATGGAAAATTCGATTATGACAATCAGGAGGGATATGTGCATGAGCAGATGAAAAAGATGAAGACAAAGTTCGTTGACCTGGGAGTTCCTGTAATTGTCGGTGAGTTTGGTCTGGCATATCGTGAATATGAAAAAGACCCATTGCTTAAAGACTATAAGAACTATGACAAGATTGTAGCCAATATGGGTATGCTTCAGGAAAAATGCGAAGAGTCCGAAGGTTTTTTCCTCGGTTTTGTGGCAGAGCAGGCGAAAAATTATGGCTGTGTCCCATTCCTGTGGGATATTCAGGGCGCGCGTTTCTTTGACCGTAACACATTGGATATTATAGTACCAGTAATTCATCAAAAGCTGATGGATGGTGCGGCAAAAGGACAGTATCCTTATTGATAATAACAGATTTTTGGATGACACAGAGACACAACACCACAAAGTATTAATTGGTTGTAAACCAGTGTCTCTGTGTCTTTTGTTTAACCTGACTATAATAGCTGAATAAGAAAAAACTGAAATCCATGAAAAAAACATTAAGTATCTTCGTAGTCTTATTTTTATTTACTTTTTGCGGTATGGCACAGGGATATAAAAATCCTATTATCCCAGGATTTCATCCCGATCCAAGTATTTGCCGTGCAGGAGAAGACTATTATATTGTAAACAGTTCGTTCGAATATTTTCCCGGTGTGCCTATTTTTCATAGTCGTGATCTTGTAAACTGGAAACAGACAGGACATGTACTGACACGCGAGTCGCAATTGAAAATAAAAGGTGGTAATATGTGGGGAGGCATTTATGCTCCTACTATCCGTTATAATGACGGTACGTATTACATGATTACTACAAACACATCAGATCGTGGAAATTTTCTGGTATATACTGATAATCCGAGTGGGGAATGGTCAGATCCTGTATGGATTAAGCAAGGTGGTATTGACCCTTCACTTTACTTTGAAGACGGTCATTGCTACATGGTGAGTAATCCAGATGGTGCCATATGGCTATGTGAAATCAATCCAAAAACAGGAGAGATGTTGACCGAATCTAAACGCCTATGGGCTGGCACAGGCGGACGTTTCCCTGAAGGACCGCATATCTATAAGCGCGACGGATGGTATTATCTGATGATTAGCGAAGGAGGAACTGAATATGGTCATAAGGTTACTATAGCACGCAGCCGGAATATAGAAGGACCGTATGAAAGTAATCCGGCAAATCCTATTTTGACACATATAAATCAGAATGCGCAGAATAATCCGATTCAAGGTGTAGGACATGCCGATATGGTACAGGCACATGACGGCTCATGGTGGCTGGTATGTCTTGGGTTCCGTACTCAGAATGGACAACATCATGTCTTGGGGCGTGAAACTTTTCTTGCTCCAGTTTCATGGAATAAAGAAGGATGGCCGGTCGTGAATGTGGATGGAACCATAAATATAGATATGAAAGATGTAAAAACGCTTCCACAAACTACAATAAAAAACAGTCCGGATTGGGATTTTAATAATTCTGAACTTGGAGTCGAATGGAACTGGATAGGTATTCCTGTAAAGGAAAACTATTCTCTTAAGGAGAACAAAGGTTTTCTCTGTATAAAAGGAAGTGATAAAAAACTGGATGATTATGGAGCTTCACCTACGTTTGTGGGGCGCCGGCAGGAAGATATCAACTTCCAAGCCACAACAAGGATGAAGGCAAAAGGAAATGGAAATGTAGGAATGACTGCTTATCTTTGTCCTTCAGCTCATTATGACCTTTATGTAACTGACGGTCAATTGAAACTCCGTTATCGTTTGAACGACATATGTCATGTAGAAGATATTTGCAAAGTAACTGACGATTTCATTTATCTGAGAATTAAGGGAAGTGATGAAATTTATTCTTTGATGTATTCAACAGACGGTACTCATTATTCAGAAGCCGGACATATGAACACACGTTATCTTAGTACTGAAACTAATGGAGGTTTCACGGGGGTATATATCGGACTGTTTGCCGAGGGGGATGTACAGGCGGATTATGACAACTTCAAATACATGCCAATCGTGCCGGAAGTTTCTCCGAAATTGATGTCCGGTTATGCAAACCCGTTACTTGATTTTATGTTTACAGCAGACCCTACTGCCGTGGAATATGAAGGAAGACTCTATGTGTATGCCACAAACGACAACCAGCAATATGAGGCTGTGGGACGTGATGGGCGTAACACATACGAACGTATAAAGTCACTTGTGATGATGTCAACCGATGATATGGTGAATTGGACTTATCATGGAATTATTGATGTAAACAGTATAGCTCCTTGGATTATGGCCTCGTGGGCACCTTCTATAGTAAAACGTAAGGAAAGTGACGGTAAAACACATTTTTATCTTTATTTTTCAAATAGTGGGTTCGGTACAGGTGTACTGACTGCGACATCACCGGTAGGTCCATGGAGTAGTCCTCTTAATAAAAGCTTGATTGATGCCAATACTCCGGGACTTGGAGATTGTAAAGTTCCTTTTGATCCAGGTACAGTTATTGATGCCAATGGAACGGGATGGCTAACTGTAGGTGCAGGCTCTTCGTGTATCATGCGTTTAGGCAAGGATATGATAAGCATAGACAGTGAAATAGTAAAGATGAACGCTCCTCATCATTTCGAGGCAAATGAGATGAATTATATAAATGGAACATATGTTTATACATACAATACTGATTGGCAGGATTATAGCGATTGGAACTATACTGCAGAGAAACAGACGAAATGTAGTATGTTCTATATGACGAGCAAAACTCCGCTTGACAAAACAAGTTGGAAATATCATAATAATTACCTGAAGAATCCTGGTGACTATGGACTTGGATTCAGTAATAATCATACACATTTGCATAAATTCCGTGATAAATGGTATTTGTTCTATCATACATTGACATTGCAAAGTAGTTTCAATACCGACGGAGGATTCCGAAATGTATGTGTGGATGAAATAAATGTAGATGAAAAGGATGTGCATATTTTCATGGGAAATCAGACCTTGAAAGGTGTTGACCAGATACAACCCTTGAACCCGTTTGTTCTTCAGCAAGCGGGGACTACAGCTGCAACACAAAATATAAAATTCTCACAGTCACCTGAGGTAGGCAATATGTATGCAGGACTTTCAAATGGTGAAGAAGGATTGATATGCTTGAGGGGTGTGAAATTTTCTAAGAAACCTTCTTCTTTTGCAGCTAAGGTTTGCGGGAAGGGAATCATTGAGGTACGTCGTGGAACTCCTTCTGGAGAAATAATTGCTACATTGATGGTGGATAACGGTAATATGGAAATAATAAAAAGCGGAGTTCTCAAAAAGTTTAAAGGGCAAACTGACCTTTATTTTGTGTTGAAAGGACAGAGTCTAAGTTTTGATTCATGGAAGTTTGAATAATTGAATATGAATAGATTATTTAACATGAGAATAAATATTCTTACATTATTATTGGCCATGATGATGCCTTGGTATCCTTTATATGTTTATTCACAACGTGAACGCATATTAATGGATGAAGGATGGCTATTTGCCTTAGGTTCCGCTTCATCTCCGGAAAAAGATTTTGGATGTGGAACAGAGGACTTCAATTATCTGACTAAAGCCAATTCAGTTCATAACAAAGGTCCTTATTCAAAGGACTTTGATGATTCGGAATGGGAGAAGGTCGATTTGCCACATGACTGGGCAGTGCATTTACCATATGATAGAAATGCTATACATAGCCATGGATATAAAATGTTGGGGTATAAATATCCTGAAAATAGTGTGGGATGGTATCGTAAGATTATAAACATACCGGAAACAGATTTGGGACGTCATTTGTATTTGCAGTTTGACGGCATTTTCAGGGATTCAAAAATATGGGTCAACGGATTTTATTTAGGAGGTGAGCCAAGTGGATATGCTACACAGACGTATGATATTTCGGAATACCTGAATTACGGGGGAGAAAATTTGATAACCGTTCGTGTAGATGCCTCAATGGCTGAGGGTTGGTTTTATGAAGGTGCAGGAATATATCGTCATGTGTGGTTGCATAAAATGTCTGACTTACATGTGGCTCCTTTTGGAACTTTCATAAGCAGCAGGCTTAACTCTACATATGATTCCGCAGTTTTAAATATTGAAACAAATATAGAAAACTCCGGAACGAAAGCAGTATCTTTCAAATTACGTCATATATTATTTGACCGTGAAGGAAAAGAAGTTGGCAGTTGTGATGGTAATGGCGAAAATGTATATCCAAAGACCTCACAAACAGTATGTTCGCAATTGACTGTGGATAATCCGAAGCTTTGGAGTACAGACAATCCATATCTGTACAATGTAATGACAGAGGTTTTTGTAGATGATAAGAAAGTTGATACTTACAATACTACAATTGGTATTCGTGAAGTTAAATTTGATGCGAACAAAGGTTTCTTTTTGAACGGAAAAGTGGTGAAGCTGAAGGGAGTGAATATGCATCAGGATCATGCCGGTGTTGGGGCTGCAATTCCAGATGCCTTGCAGATTTTTCGTTTGAAGAGGTTGAAAGAGTTTGGATGCAATGCTTACCGTTCTTCGCATAATCCGATGACTCCTGAATTGCTTGACGCATGCGACAGTTTGGGTATTCTTGTAATAGAAGAAAATCGTCTTACAGGAATAAATAACGAGCATGTGCGTCTGTTGAAACGCATGATTGAGCGCGACAGAAATCATCCTAGTATTATACTTTGGAGTGTCGGTAATGAGGAATGGGGTATGGAATGGAGTGAACAAGGAACACGTGTGATAGCTTCTATGCGTGAATATTGTCATAGATTTGATCCAAGCAGGATGATGACTGTAGCATCAAGCGGTGGACCTTCAGTCCTTGTTCCTGCTGATGTGGCAGGTTATAATTACATACTCCAGAATCCGATTGACAAATACCGTGGGCAATATCCATTACGATGTGGTATTGGTACTGAAGAAATTTCAGGGTGCGGAACTAGAGGGGTATATTTTGATGATTTTAAGAACGGGCATATGGCATCACTTAATCTTAAGCCTAATGGTAAAGACAGTGTACTTAACTGCATAGAACGTGGATGGAAATTTTATTGCGAGCGTCCTTGGTTAGGAGGTATGTTTTATTGGGTTGGATTTGATTTCCGTGGTGAACCTAATCCAATAGGTTATCCACAGACCGGAACTCATAAAGGTATTTTCGATTATTGTGGCTTCCCAAAGGATGAGGCATGGTATTTAAAATCATGGTGGACTGACGAACCTACACTTCATATATTCCCTCATTGGAACCTGGGAGGACATGAAGGCGACAGTATCAAGGTTTGGGTTTACAGTAATTGCGACGAAGTGGAACTTACTGTTAATAATAAAAAACTTGGACGTAAAAAGATGCCTGAAAATGGTCATTTGTCATGGGATGCCATTTATTATCCTGGTACAGTCAAAGCTATAGGATTTAAGAACGGTAAAAGACAATTAACACGGATGATTCGTACATCAGGGAAACCGGAATCCATTGTACTGACTGCAAACAAGGATACATTGTTTGCAAACGGACAAGATGTAGCTGTTATAGATGTGGAGCTAAAAGACAAGAAGAATAATTTTGTTCCTACAGCTTGTCCTTTGTTAAAGTTTACCGTTGAAGGTCCTATACGGATTTTAGGTGTAGGGAATGGTGATCCTGCATATAAAGATGGTGATTCGCCGAAGGATAGAGGTGCGCGCCACTATCAGGTAAAATCATTCAATGGCTTGGCACAAATCTTATTGCAATCTGATACACAGAAGGGAACGGCTACTTTAACAGTAGAAGGAGAAGGGCTTGCCGGAACTTCTTATACAATTGAATGCAAGTAGTTTTTATATTTATCCTATGAAGAAGATAATATTTTTTATTCTATCTATTCAGGCCGTTATTGGAACAGCCCAAACAGCGTTTCTTGACAATATATATTATTATATAGAGAATCCGGCAATATTTGAGGTTAATCAGGAGCCGGGAAGAAGTTATTATATACCAGAAAGTAACATTTCACTTAACGGCTTATGGAATTTTAGGTGGTTTGTTACCCCGGATAGCATACCAGCTGATTTTTATAGTTATAGTTACGATGATGATAACTGGGATAAAATAGAAGTACCTTCAAACTGGGAAATGTTGGGATATGGTGACAAGCTCTTCAGAAATGTGAATGCCCCATTTAAAGTCAATGTGCCGTTTGTGCCGAGAGACTATAATCCTACAGGTCTGTATCGGAAAACTTTTACAATACCTGATGATTGGGATGGCAAACAAGTATTTTTGCGTATGGAGAAAGTTGCCTCAGCATCATTCGTATGGATAAACGGGCAAGAGGTGGGATATAATGAAGGAGCTCAGGAGCCTGCCGAATATAATATCACGTCTTGTTTAAGGGAAGGTAAAAATGTTATTTCTGTTTTGGTAGTCAAATATAGTGACGGCTATTATCTTGAAGGTCAGGATTATTGGCGCTTTGCAGGAATATTTGATGATGTCATAATCTATTCAACACCGGATACAAGATTGTTTGATTGGTGTGTTGAAACAGAATTGGATGATAATTATATCAACTCAGAACTTAATCTAAGAGTAGATGTAAAAAGGTATGGAAATAGTATAGAAGGTGAGTTGAAAGTAAAAGCCGTTTTGCTGGATAGACACTCCGATATAATAAGTGAGTTTTCATCTCCTTTGTTTGAAATAGAGAGGGAACAGTCTGTATCTATATCAAAAGAAATAATCAATCCTTTGAAATGGACTGCTGAAACACCAAATCTATATGACTTGCATTTGTTACTTTTAAACAGTCAGGATAAGATAATTGATAAAATTGAAACAAAAGTAGGTTTTAAGGAAACGCAAATAATAGATGGAGTATTTTGCTTGAATGGAGTTCCAGTAAAGATCAATGCTCAGAATTCACATATGCAACATCCGCGATGGGGACATGTGATGCGTGAGGATGTTATCAGACAGGATTTTGAATTATTGAAACAGTTTAATTTTAATGCCGTGCGTACTTCGCATTATCCTCCTGTGAATTCATATCTAAGATTGGCCAATGAGTATGGACTTTATGTAATAGATGAGGCAGGAGTTGAAGCTCATGCAACAGAATGGGTATCTGAAAGAAGTGATTTCACGGAAATGTATAAAGAGAGAGTGCGAAGGATGGTCTTGCGGGATAGAAATTATCCTTGTGTCTTGTTTTGGAGCGCTGGAAATGAGTCTGGTGAGGGATTTAATATTACGGAAGTTGTGAAAGAAGGCAAGAAATATGATGAAACAAGGCTTTGGATGTATGGTGGAAATGCACCAATACATGAAGCAGAGGATATTGTCGGCCCTAGATATCCTAGTCCGATAGAGTTGGAAATACAACAAGGTATGGGCTATGATAATGATATAAGACCTTCTTTTATGGATGAATATTTGTCTGTAGCAGGAAATGGAGGCGGTGGATTGGATGACTATTGGCGTGTCATAAATTCTCATTCAAGGACAATCGGCGGAGCTATTTGGGATTTTGTTAGTCCTGGTATAGAAGAAAAAGTAAGGAGGATACAGGACGGCTCACCATTTGATACTCCTGCAAACATTATGGGAAAAGTATCCTTGAAAAGGATTGGGAATAATACGGTTGCAGACTTTAGTGGTCATGATGCATGGATTGAGATTTACAGAGGAGAGAATCTGGAGTTGACGAGTAATCAGCTTATTTTAAAATTTGATGTATATCCGCGTGCTTCATGTAAGGATTCAGGCTCTTTTATAACTAAGGGCAATAATCAATTTGGGGTACATCAAAACGGAGTAGATGAAATAAAGTTTTATATTTTCACTGACAAAAGGTACGAACTGACAGCAAAACTTCCGTTAAACTGGGAGTATAATTGGCATAGTGTATTATGTGAGTATGATGGGAAATTCATGTCTATATCTGTAGATAATATAGAATTGGCAGAGATGCCTGCTAATGGTCATATTAAGAATCTGCCATTCCCGGTAAATATAGGTCGTAATTCAGAAACCCAGGGGTGTGATATTAATGTTGCTATATGTGACGCAATGATTGATAATGTCGCCATATTTGATAAAATCTATTCAGCAAATGGTTTGAATAAAGAAAATTCTGTACTATGGCTTGATTTTGAGAATGAAAACTCGTCAGGGACATTTTATAGCTATGGTATTGGTGCAAGGACTTACGGTTCAATATGGCCTGACAGAAAGCCGCAACCGGAAATGTGGCAAATGAGAAAATCTGCACAACCGGTTGATTTCAAATGGATAGATAATAATGGCAATTTTATTGTTGAGATATGGAATAAGCATAGTTTTATAGAAGTGGATAAATATTTGGTTGAATGGTTCCTTACGGAGGATTGTAAAATTGTTCAACGTGGCATTATAGATGAGAATATAGCTCCGTTGCATAAAAAGAATGTGGCTATATCTATTTCTATACCTGAAATAAAAGATAATGTAGAATATAGATTGGAATTTAAGGTAAGCCTGAAGAGTAAAGAGATATGGGCCGATAAAGGTCATATAGTTGCATGGGAACAGCTTGATTTGCCATGGCATAGGGACATTGTTTTACCTATGCAATGTGGAAACCATAATTTGAATTGTGTAGATACTGATACTTGTTTGTGGGTAGAAGGAGATGGTTTTAAATATGGATTTTCTAAAGGAACTGGACGATTGTTTTCTTTATATATAAATAATGAGGAGGTAATAAAGTCAGATGTTGAATTTAATGTATGGAGAGCCCCTCTTGCTAATGAACTGGACGATTGGGCTGCATGGGGAGAAGATCGTACTGGCTGGAAGAAAGAATATGGTATGCGTACCGTCAATGAACAATATTCTTTCGGGATTGATAAATTGAAGGATATCATGGTATCTTTTGATTATAATAAAGGAAATGATGTTGTCAATATTTATAGCCGAAGCTATAAATTGTCTCCTGATGAGTCTTATGGAAAACTAGATAAGTATATATCAGGCGTTCAGATAAATGGATTTGAGAATATATATAGATATTGCGTTAAAAATACTGGAGAGATTGATATAAACCATATGATTGTTCCACAAGGTAGACTTCCGAGGTGGTTAATGAGGGTAGGCCTTACAATGGAAATAGATTCCACTTATAATAATATTTTATGGTATGGAAGAGGACCTCAAGAAAATTATCCAGATAGAAAAACAGGATATCCGGTTGGACAATATAGCTCAAATGTTAATGATATGTATGAACCTTATCTGATACCGCAAGATTATGGTTTGAGATGTGATAACAGATGGTTGATGATTAAGAATAAGAGCGGACGTGGCTTAAAAATCTCTATGAATGAATTGTTTAATTTTAATGTATATCCGTTTTCGACTGATAATCTAACCAAATCATTATATACTTATCAGTTGAAGAAAAGTAAGAATGTTACTTTGAATCTTGACTATGCAACTTCTGGAGTTGGATGTACATGCAGGTCTATAATGTTACCATATAAAGTACCAGTAACAAAATATGAGAGGAGTATAAAATTTTTGCCTTTAAATAAATAATTGGTAACATTTTAAAATAAAATAGCCTATTTCGAGATTAATCTGTAATGAAATAATACCTGCTATGTAAAGTGTAAATAGTAAGACAAATAATAAGTTTAATATAATATTAATTCAAACATGAAAAAATTAATTACGATTACATGCCTGATGATGATGCAGGCTGGAGCAATGGCAAAAATAGTATTGCCTGAAATCTTGAGTGACAATATGGTTTTGCAGCAGCAAACAGATGTTTGTCTGTGGGGAAAAGCAGATAGTGACAAGGAAATAACAATTTGTCCTTCTTGGACGAATAATGTTTATAGAACAATGTCAGATAAGGATGGCAAATGGATAATAAAAATAGAGACTCCATCTGCAAGTTATCAGACTTATGCCATAACATTATCCGATGGCGAGGAAACAAAGTTGAGTAATATTCTGATAGGTGAGGTTTGGTTTTGCTCCGGACAGTCTAATATGGAAATGCCTTTAAGGGGGTTTTGGGATGCTCCAATAGAAGGTGCAAATGAATTGATAGCTACGGCCTCGAAATGGAAAGGCATACGAGTTGCTACAATAGGAAGGGACGGGCAAACAGAACCTGTTGATTACTGTAGGGGCAGTTGGAAAGTCAGTAATCCTGAAAATGCTCCTGAATTCAGTGCCACAGGGTTTAATTTTGCTATGATGATGAATCAGATATTGGATATTCCTATTGGTATTATTAATTGTAGTTGGGGCGGTTCTACCGTAGAAGGGTGGTTACCTCGTGAAATAGTGGCGGAATATCCTGATATTGACCTGGAACGTGATATAAGGAGAGAAGACGGATGGTGGCATTATACTAGCCCTACATTGATGTATAATGGTATGTTACATCCATTACAAAATTATACTATTAAAGGTTTCTTATGGTATCAGGGTGAAGCCAATGTGGGAAAACATAATACTTATGCCGAACGCTTGAGGACAATGGTTGAATTATGGCGTAAAGAATGGGGGCTTGGTGAACTTCCTTTTTACTATGTGGAGATAGCACCTTTCAACTCTCCAGAAACAAATTTATTTGCTCTTCTACGAGAGTCTCAGTTCAAAGCTCAGTCCATGATTCCTAACAGTGGTATGATTTCTACAAATGATTTGGTTATGCCTTATGAAATGAAAAATATTCATCCGAAGAATAAGACAGATGTTGGGAAAAGACTTGCTTATATGGCGTTGAGCAAAACCTATGGTGTACGTGGTATTGAGGCGTATGGACCAGTTTATAAGTCAATGTATATGAAGGATGGTGATGTTTACCTCACATTTGATAATGCTCCGGAAGGCTTCAATCGCATGTCAGACATGGAAGGCTTTGAGATGGCAGGCGAAGACAAAGTGTTCTATCCCGCAGAGGCTGAAGCGTGTGGTAATCAGATAAAAGTAACATGTGAAAATGTAAAAAATCCTGTTGCCGTAAGGTATGGATTCCGCGATTATAAACCGGGTAATGTAGCAAACCTTCGTAGTCTTCCTTTATATCCATTCAGAACAGATAATTGGGAATAAAATATTTGAAGGTGCTCCATCATTTTTATATTGGTGGAGCGCTTTGCATTTATAAAATTGACCATTTATAAATGTTTTTATTGGATAATTCCATAAAAAGATGTTTTTTTGAAAACTGAAAATATCAAAATCTAATGAGAATGTTAAAACATATATTGTCATTTTTATTATTCACCTTTATTGTGTTTTCTGTTAAAGCAGACAATATTAAAATTGCATGTGTAGGTAACAGTATAACAGAAGGCTTTGGGCTGGAAAATCCGTCGCAGGAAAGTTATCCGGCTGTTCTTCAGTCTTTGTTGGGTGATGATTACGAAGTGGGAAATTTTGGACTCAGTGCCAGAACATTGCTCATGAAAGGTGATTTGCCTTATATGAAGGAACAGCGTTTTAAGGATGCACTTGAATTTCTACCGGATATTGTTACAATAAAACTTGGTACAAATGATTCCAAACCTCATAACTGGCTGCATAAGGATGACTTTAGGCATGACTTGAATACATTGTTGGATAGTTTTTCTGCTTTGTCGTCTTCTCCTAAAATCTACTTGTGTCTGCCTATTCCTTCTGATAATAAAGGATGGGGAATAAATGACAGTATAATATATAATTGCATAATTCCGATTATAAAAGAAGTGGCTGTGGAACGGAATATCAGTATGATAGACCTAAATACTGCTATGAAACCTTATTATCCTAATGAATATCAGGATGGAGTACATCCGAACAAATATGGTGCAAGGATAATTGCTGAGTCTATTTATAAATCTATTACAGGAATGGACCTTTTGCCTGAGTTCAGACGTTCTGAGATGGTGCTGTGGTACGATGAACCGGCTGCACAGTGGGAGGAAACTTTACCATTGGGTAATGGTAGGCTTGGAATGATGCCTGACGGCGGAACTGAAAAAGAACGGATTGTTCTCAATGAGATAAGTATGTGGAGCGGTTCTGAGGCTGATTATCTTAATCCTGAGGCATCAACCAGTTTGTCTGAAATACGCAGACTGCTTTTTAAAGGAAAAAACAAGGAAGCACAGGAGCTTATGTATAAAAGCTTTGTACCTAAGAAACCTGAAAAGGGTGGTACTTACGGTGCTTATCAGATGCTTGCTGATATGAATATAGAATATTCTTATCCGATTGCTGATGAAAGTATAAGCGATTACAGACGTTGGCTGGATTTGAGTGAGAGTGTTGCTTATACTTCTTTCAGAAAAGGTGGGGTAAATTATGTACGCGAGTATTATGTTTCCAGAACTGCAGATGTTATGGTTGTACATATAAAGGCAGATAAAGGAAATTCAATATCTTTCAAGATGAGTCTGAGTAGACCAGAGAGAGGAGAGGTAGAAAGTCCTTCGGACGGCAAGCTTCTTATGTCGGGTGAACTTGATAGCGGAAGCAAGGCAAGAGGCGTACGATACTCGGCCATAACAAGTGTTGTAGGTCTTGGAGATAAAGCGGAGAGAGAAACAGGAGAGGATTATATATCTGTACGAAATGCGGATGAAGCATGGGTATTTGTATCAGCCAAGACTTCGTATCTGAATGGAGAAGTGTATTCTACCGAGGCTGAGCGTGTTCTGGATAATGTTTTGGATTATGACTGGAACAAACTTAAAGCGGAAACAATTTCGGCATATGGCGATTATTTTCACCGTGTGGGTATTCATTTGCCTGAGAATTCCAATATTTCACATCTTACTACAGACAAACGTATAGAGAGTTTTCAGTCGTCTGACGACCCTTCACTGGCTGCACTATATTATAATTATGGAAGGTATCTGTTTATAAGCAGTACACGTCCGGGTAGCCTTCCTCCAAATTTGCAGGGCTTATGGGCAAATGAGCCTGGCACTCCATGGAATGGAGATTATCATACAAATATTAATGTCCAGATGAACCATTGGCCATTGGAACAGGGTAATCTTACAGAACTTTATCTTCCATTGATTGATTTGGTGAAACGTTTGGTTGAGAGTGGTGAGGAAAGTGCCAAGTCCTTTTATGGAGAAAACTCCAGGGGATGGGTACTTCATATGATGACAAATGTGTGGAATTACACTGCTCCCGGAGAACATCCGTCGTGGGGAGCCACAAATACGGGCGGAGCATGGCTGTGTGCGCATCTTTGGGAACATTATCTCTATACTGGGGACAGGAACTATCTGTCGGAGATTTACCCTATTCTTAAAGGAGCGTCCGAGTTCTTCTATTCCACCATGGTGAAAGAGCCAAAACATGGATGGCTGGTAACTGCTCCTACATCATCGCCTGAGAATTCTTTCTATCTTAAAGGAAAAGACCGTACACCTATAAGTGTCTGTATGGGACCTACTATGGACATACAGCTGGTTAGGGAGTTGTATTCTAATGTAATAACGGCATCACATATATTGTCTGTCGATTCATTGTATGCAGACTCTTTGAAGAAAGCTATATGTCAGCTTCCTCCTCATCAGATTAGTAAGAAAGGGTATCTGATGGAATGGCTGGAAGATTATGAGGAGACAGATGTTCACCATCGTCATGTGTCACATTTATATGGATTGCATCCTGGCAATCAGATTTCGGTTTATAATACTCCGGAGTTGGCTGAGGCATGTAAAGTGACTTTAAACAGACGCGGAGATGAAGGTACCGGATGGAGCCGTGCGTGGAAAATTAATTTTTGGGCACGTCTTGGCGACGGCAATAGAGCTTATAAACTGTTCAAGAGTTTGCTTTATCCTGCATATACTCAGGATAATCCTAAACAGCATGGAAGCGGTACGTTCCCAAATCTGTTTTGTTCGCATCCACCATTCCAGATGGATGGAAACTGGGGTGGAACTTCAGGAATAGGAGAAATGCTTCTTCAAAGTCAGGATGGTTTTGTGAATCTTTTACCGGCAATACCTGACAGCTGGCAAGAAGGTAAATTCTATGGTATGAAAGTGAGAGGTGGAGCTACTGTCGGACTGAAGTGGAAGAATGGTAGAGTGGTACAGGCTATAATAAAAGGTGGTTGTATGCCTGAACTGAAGATTAAAATACCTGGATATTGTAGTATAATAACAGTAAATGGTAAAGAATGCAGTTCTAACGGAATGTTATTGCTTAATACGGAAAGAGATAAAGATTATATCATAAATTTTAAATATTGAGTATCATGAAACAACTAAAGAATTTGGTTATTGCCTCTGCATTATGTGTCGGTATGAGTTCTTGCGGTGGTAATAAGAATGAAATTCCACCCGCTATTCCTTCAGATCCTGAAATAGAATTAAATATAAAGGAATGGCTTGGCAAGATGACCTTGGAAGAAAAGATAGGTCAGATGTGTGAAATAACAATAGACGTTGTAAGCGATTTTGAGAAAAGCAAGAAACACGGCTTTGTGCTTAATCAGGCTATGCTTGACACTGTAATAGGAAAATATAAGGTAGGCTCATTGCTTAACGTTCCTTTGAGTATAGCACAGACCAAAGAAAAATGGGCTGAGGCTATAAAGCAGATTCAGGACATTTCAATGAAGGAAATAGGCATTCCTTGTATATATGGTGTCGATCAGATACATGGAACTACATATACTCTTGGTGGCACAATGTTCCCGCAAGGTATAAACATGGCTTCTTCTTTTAATCGTGAGCTGGTCCGTAAAGGTGCAGAAATATCTGCATACGAAACAAAAGCCGGATGTATTCCATGGACATACGCTCCTGTAGTGGATTTGGGACGTGACCCACGCTGGTCGCGTATGTGGGAGAACTACGGCGAGGACTGCTATGTAAATGCTGAGATGGGTAAAGCGGCCGTTGTCGGTTTCCAGGGTGAAGACCCTAATCACATAGGAGAGTATAATGTAGCCGCTTGTATGAAACACTATATGGGATACGGTGTTCCTGTTTCCGGAAAGGACCGTACCCCTTCGTCAATATCACGCAGTGACATGCGCGAGAAACATTTCGCTCCATTCCTTGCAGCTGTTCGTAACGGTGCTTTGAGCGTGATGGTAAATTCCGGTGTTGACAACGGTATGCCTTTCCATGCCAACCGTGAATTACTGACTGAATGGTTGAAAGAAGACCTGAACTGGGACGGTATGATTGTGACCGACTGGGCAGATATAAATAATCTTTGTACCCGCGACCACATTGCAGCCACTAAGAAGGAAGCGATAAAGATAGCAATCAATGCAGGTATAGACATGTCTATGGTTCCATACGAGGTAAGTTTCTGTACTTATCTGAGAGAACTTGTAGAAGAGGGTGAAGTTCCTATGAGCAGAATAGACGATGCCGTATCACGTGTTCTTCGTCTTAAATACCGTTTGGGACTGTTTGAGAATCCATATTGGGACATCAGGAAATATGACAAGTTCGGTTCTTCAGAATTCGCTGCAGTTGCTCTTCAGGCAGCCGAAGAATCGGAAGTTCTTCTTAAGAACGAGAACAATATACTTCCAATAAAGAAAGGCCGTAAGATTCTGCTGACCGGTCCTAATGCAAATTCCATGCGTTGTCTTAACGGCGGATGGTCATACAGTTGGCAGGGACACCGCGCCGACGAGTGTGCCCAGGCATATAATACCATATACGAGGCATTTTGCAACAAGTATGGAAAGGACAATATCATTTATGAACCGGGCGTTACATATGCTCCTTATAAGAATGACAACTGGTGGGAGGAGAACACTCCTGAAATAGGTAAAGCCGTATCGGCTGCTTCGCGTGCCGATGTCATAGTGGCATGTATAGGTGAGAATTCCTATTGTGAAACTCCAGGAAATCTGACAGATCTTACCCTTTCAGAGAATCAGCGTAATCTGGTAAAGGCACTTTCAAAGACCGGCAAGCCTATTGTGCTGGTATTGAATCAGGGACGTCCACGTATTATTAACGAAATAGAACCATTGGCTCAGGGAGTTATCAATATAATGCTTCCAAGCAACTACGGTGGCGACGCTTTGGCTAACCTTATGTCCGGTGATGCCAACTTCAGCGCCAAGATGCCTTTTACATATCCTAAATATATCAATGCTTTGGCAACATACGATTATAAGCCTTGTGAGAATATGGGACAGATGGGTGGTAACTATAATTATGATTCAGTGATGGATGTCCAGTGGCCGTTCGGTTTCGGTTTGAGCTATACAACATACAGTTATGATAATCTCCGTGCAGATAAGACCTCTTTCACAGCAAATGATGAAATAACAGTGTCTGTAGATTTAACGAATACTGGAAGTGTAGCAGGTAAAGAGGCTGTTCTTCTGTATTCAAAAGATATGGTTGCGAGCAGCACCCCTGACAATATCCGTCTGCGTAATTTTGAGAAGGTATCGTTACAGCCGGGTGAAACCAAGACCGTAAGCATGAAGATAAAAGGAAGCGATTTCGCCTTTGTAGGTTATGATGGTAAGTGGCGTTTGGAGGAAGGTGACTTCAAACTGAAATGCGGTGATAAGTGGATTGATTTAAGCTGTTCAGAAACTAAGGTTTGGGAAACTCCTAATATCTGATATCTTAATATGGCTGGGAGTGATGATTTGTATTGTCTCCCGGCCTATTATTCAGTAATAATCAGTAAAACAATTATTTTAATTTATGACATGAAAAGACGTTTTACACTTTTGTTTACTTTTTTGCTTATAACTTTAGTTCGTGTTTACCCTGAGCATGTTAATAAAATTGTTGTTCAGACAAATAAAATAGGTGCAGAGATACAACCTACTATGTATGGGCATTTTTTTGAAGATATAAATTACGGTGCTGACGGAGGGCTTTATGCAGAGTTGATTAAGAATCGTTCATTTGAGTTTCCGCAAAATTTTATGGGATGGTATATTTTTGGTAATGTTAAGCTTTTAAATGATGGCCCTTTCGATAAGAATCCGCATTATGTACGGTTGTCATATTCAGGACATCCTGCCAAAAGTACGGGAATAGAGAATGAAGGATTTTTTGGAATAGGAATAGAAGCCGGTGAAAACTACCGTTTCAGTGTATGGGCAAGAGGTGAAAATCAAAGAATAAGAGTTGAACTTATAGATAATGATTCTATGGGAGAAACCCAAGTTATCACTTCACAAGAGCTTGATATTAATTCTAAAGAATGGGAAAAATATGAACTTATATTGACTCCCAAACAGACTTTAGCGAAATCTCATCTTCGTATTTTCCTGATATCTGGTGGCTCTGTTGATTTGGAACATGTATCATTATTCCCTATCGACACATGGAAAGGACGTGAAAATGGATTGCGTAAAGACTTAGTGCAAGCTTTAGCCGATACAAAGCCTGGAGTCTTCCGTTTTCCTGGGGGATGTATTGTTGAAGGAACAGATTTGGCCACAAGGTATAATTGGAAGAATTCTGTTGGACCGGTAGAAAATCGTCCTTTAAATGAAAACCGCTGGCATTATAGTTTTCAGCATAGATTTTTTCCAGATTATTTCCAAACTTATGGAATGGGATTCTATGAACTCTTCCTGCTGGCTGAAGATATGGGTGCAGAACCATTGCCTGTACTTAGCTGCGGTCTTGCATGTCAGTTCCAGAATGCGAATGAAGAAGCACACGTAAAAGTTTGCGACCTTCAGCCATACATACAGGATGCTCTCGACCTTATCGAGTTTGCAAACGGAGGTATAGACACCAAATGGGGAGGCCTTCGTGCCGAGATGGGACATCCGGAACCGTTCAACCTCAAGTTCATCGGAATTGGTAACGAACAGTGGGGCTCTGAATATCCAGAACGTCTGAAACTATTCATAGAAGCAATACGCAAGGTATATCCTGAGATGAAGATTATAGGTTCGTCAGGCCCTGGCTCTGAGGGTAAGGATTTTGAATATCTGTGGCCGGAAATGAAGAAACTGAAAGTTGATTTGGTGGACGAACATTTCTACCGTCCTGAAGACTGGTTCCTAAACTCAGGAAGCAGATATGACAACTACGACCGTAAAGGTCCGAAAGTGTTTGCAGGCGAATATGCGTGCCACGGCAAGGGCAAGAAATGGAATCATTTCCACGCGTCACTTCTTGAGGCTGCTTTCCTTACAGGCGTAGAACGTAATGCCGACATCGTACATATGGCTACATACGCTCCGCTGCTTGCACACGTTGAAGGATGGCAGTGGCGTCCTGACCTGATATGGTTCGACAATCTACGCTCTGTACGCACATGCAGCTGGTATGTTCAGAACCTGTACGGACACAACAAGGGAACAAACGTTATTCCTCTGACTATGGACAAGAAGGCTGTAAGCGGCCAGGAAGGACAGAACGGACTCTTTGCAAGTGCGGTATTGGACAAGGACAACAATACTTACATTCTGAAAGTTGTCAATACTTCGGACAAGAGCCAGAAGCTGAACATCGAATTCAAAGGCCTGAAGAAATCAGTATCACTCGTCAACGGCAAGTGCATCACTCTTCATTCTGACAATTCCGACGCAGAAAACACTCTTGACGAACCAAACAAGATTGTTCCTGTGGAAAAGGATATCAACATCGAAAAGAACATCCTGAACATCGAAATTGGAGAAATGACATTCGCAATATATAAATTTGAATTAAGTAAGGAATAATTTATAGTATATTATTGAATATACTATTGTTGGTAATCGTTACAGAAATTCTCACGATAAAAGATCAGATTAGACAGTAAGTCATTTTTAAACTGTATAGTTTTATAAATGAACCAAAAAATAAACAGAGGCATGTCGATATTTATTCATATCTTCATGCCTCTGTTGCTGATTTCTTATTCAGTCACCTCAACTCCCTTAAGAGTAGCTGAGCTTGATTCTGTAATCTTTACTTTTACGAAATCACCGATACGGTGTGAACCTCTGTCGAATACTACGACTTTGTTCTGTTCCGTACGTCCGAACAATTGTTCCTTTGAGCGTTTTGATACTCCTTCTGCAAGAACTTCGAATGTTTTTCCTACATCCTTTGCGTTGCTTTCTGCCGAAAGCTGGTTCTGCAACTCAATCATTTCGTTCAGACGTCTGATTTTGATTTCTTCTGGTACATCGTCAGGAAGATGTTTCGATGCGTATGTACCCGGTCTTTCGGAATACTTGAACATGAATGCCGAGTCGTATGCACATTCGCGCATGAGCGACAGTGACATCTGATGGTCTTCTTCCGTTTCGCTGTGGAATCCTGAGAATATGTCTGTGCTGAGTCCGCAGTCAGGGATTATGCGGCGTATAGCCTCTGCTCTTTCAAGATACCATTCGCGTGTATATTTTCTGTTCATCAGTTTCAGTATGCGAGAACTTCCGCTCTGTACCGGCAGGTGGATGTGCTTGCATACGTTTGGCACTTCTGCTATGACATGTAGTGTCTCGTCGCTCATGTCCTTAGGATGTGATGTGGTGAAACGTACTCTCATTCCCGGAACGGCTTCGGCTACTATACGAAGGAGCATAGGGAATGTAAATGTTTCTCCGTCTTTTTCAAATCGGTATGAGTTTACGTTCTGCCCCAAGAGTGTTACTTCCTTGTAGCCCTTCTTTTCAAGGTCATGTACCTCATTGAGGATACTTTCTACGTCGCGGCTTCTTTCGCGTCCTCTTGTATAAGGAACGATACAGTAATGGCAGAAGTTGTTACAACCACGCATTATTGATACGAATCCTGAAATGTGGTTTCCGCAGATACGTGAAGGGATTACATCACGGTAAGTTTCTGTAGTCGACAGTTCCACGTTGATGGCTTTCTCGCCTGCTTCTACCGATGCTATAAGTTCCGGAAGAGTCAGGTATGCGTCCGGTCCTGCCACAAGGTCAACATGATGGTTTTCTATCAGGTCTTCTTTCACACGTTCTGCCATACAGCCCAATACACCGACTATCAGATTCTTTCTTTTCTTTCTCAGAGAATGGAAGAATTCCAGGCGGTTCAGAATCTTCTGTTCCGCATTGTCCCTGATGGAGCATGTGTTCATAAACACTGCGTCAGCCTCTTCAAGAGTTTCGCATGGAGAGTAGCCTGCCATCTGCATGATGGATGCTATTACTTCACTGTCTGCCACATTCATCTGGCATCCGTAAGTCTCGATGAACAGTTTTTTGCTGTCCTGTTCAGTTGCAGATTTTAAGTCTGCTCCTGTTGCTTCATTTGTCATAAATATGTATATTAGTTGATAAAATTTCTGCAAAGATAGTGCAAACCGAGCGAAGCACAAAGTGAAAACAAAGTTTTCGACTTTTGATACCGAGGTGCAGCCTTTCTTATCTAAAGATACTGCAAACCGAGTGAAGCACAAAGCGGAAACAAAGTTTTCGGTATATGGCTCCAAAACGCTTCGTCGTTTGAGTTTAAATGACGAAACGTTTTGAATCGAATGACGAAGCGTTTTTCCTTGGATAGATGACAGTTTTTAATTATAGATTTAAAAAGACTGCTCTTTTGTCGTAAAAACAGCTGTTATTGCTGAAAAATGTATTTTTTATTAGAAAATAATGATAAAAATGTTGGTTTTGACGTTTTTTTTCTAACTTTGGACTGCCTCAAAAATACTATTTGATTTTCAAATATATACAAATAACTTTAAAAACACAATATCATGAGCTATAAATTTATGACAGCGGCCGAAGCTGCAAGTTTGATTAAAGACGGAGACATTATTGGATTAAGTGGATTTACACCAGCCGGAACTCCTAAGGCTGTTACTGCCGAGTTGGCTAAAATGGCAGAGGAAAAGCACGCGCGTGGAGAACATTTTAAGGTGAGTGTTCTTACAGGTGCATCAACCGGTGATTCATGTGACGGCGTTCTGATACGTGCAAATGCTCTCGATTTCAGAGCACCATATACTACAAATGCCGATTTCCGCAAGGCTTGCAACAACGGACAGGTAAAATACTCTGATATACATCTGTCACAAATGGCTCAGCGAATCCGTTCAGGCTTCTTGGGTAAGGTGAATGTTGCCATAATGGAAGCTTGTGAACTTACTGCCGACGGACGTATCTACCTTACTGCCGGTGTGGGTATTTCTCCTACCGTTGCACGTCTGGCAGAAAAAGTTATAGTTGAACTTAATGCTGCTCATAACAAGAACAGTCTTATGGGAATGCATGATATTTATGAACTTGAACGTCCGCCACATCGTCGTCCTATAATGATAGAACATGCTAGTGACCGTATCGGAACGCCATATATTCAGGTCGATCCGGCCAAGATTGCGGCTGTGGTGGAAGTGAATATTCCTGATGAGGCGCGCGGATTCCATGATCCGGACCCTATAACAGACAAGATTGGTCAGAATGTGGCGGACTTCCTGGTGAACGATTTGCGTAAGGGTACAATACCTTCTACTTTCCTGCCTTTACAGTCTGGTGTAGGTAATATAGCAAATGCAGTGTTGAGTGCATTGGGCAAGAATCCTGATGTGCCTGCTTTTGAGATGTACACAGAAGTAATACAGAACTCAGTGATTGATTTGGTGAAAACCGGTAGAATTAAGTTCGGAAGTACATGTTCATTGAGTGTGACAAACGACTGTCTGCAGGATATTTACGATAACATTGAGTTCTTCCGCGACAAACTTGTATTGCGTCCTTCTGAAATTTCAAACTGTCCGGAAGTGGTACGCCGTCTTGGAGTTATCTCAATGAATACGGCAATCGAAGCTGATATTTACGGTAATGTAAACTCTACACATATCTGCGGAACAAAGATGATGAATGGTATCGGAGGTTCTGGCGACTTTACACGCAGTGCTTATATCTCTATCTTCTCCTGTCCTTCTACAGCTAAGGGTGGATGCATCAGTTCTATTGTTCCTATGGTTTCGCATCAGGACCACAGCGAACACTCTGTAAATGTGATAATTACAGAACAAGGTATTGCCGACCTTCGTGGCAAGAGCCCTATGGAACGTGCCAAGACTGTTATCGAAAACTGCGCTCATCCGGACTACAAGCAGCTGTTGTGGGATTACCTCAAGATAGCCAGCAAGGGACAGACCAGCCACAGCCTTTCTGCTGCGCTGGGAATGCATGAAGTATTCCTTGACAAGGGAGATATGCGTCTGACTGACTGGGCGGATTTTAAAAAGTAAAAACGAATTAAAATAATATGCGGGCAGCAGCAAGAGTTATAATACTTTATCTCTTGTTGCTGCTTTTTGCTTTCATTCTATTGTCTTTTGGGGTATCTTTATTTTTTTTATTGTATCTTTGCAAACAAATTGGATAAATAACGTAAAATCAAATATATAAAGTACATCGCTATGGAATATAATTTCAGGGAGATAGAAAAAAAATGGCAACGGAAGTGGGTGGAAAATAAGACCTACAAATTTTCGGAAGATGAATCAAAAAAGAAGTTTTATGTGTTGAACATGTTCCCTTATCCGTCGGGAGCAGGACTTCACGTAGGTCACCCGCTGGGATATATTGCCAGCGATATATATGCCCGCTACAAGCGACTTCAGGGTTTCAACGTTCTTAACCCGATGGGTTACGATGCTTACGGATTGCCTGCAGAACAGTATGCAATTCAGACAGGGCAGCATCCTGCAGTAACTACAGCTGCCAACATCGCACGCTATCGTGAACAGCTTGACAAAATCGGTTTCTGCTTTGACTGGGACCGCGAAGTCCGTACTTGCGAACCTGATTATTATCACTGGACACAGTGGGCTTTTCAGAAGATGTTCAACAGCTATTATTGCAACTCATGCGGTAAGGCTCAGCCTATCGAAAACCTGGTTAAGGCTTTCGAAACAAAAGGTACTGAAGGACTTGATGTGGCTTGCAGCGAAGAATTGAGTTTCACTGCCGAAGAATGGAATGCTAAATCAGAAAAGGAACAGCAGGAAATCCTGATGAACTATCGTATAGCTTATCTTGGAGAAACTATGGTGAACTGGTGTCCTGCACTGGGTACTGTATTGGCTAATGATGAGGTTGTGGACGGTGTTTCTGAACGTGGAGGACATCCTGTAGTGCAGAAAAAGATGCGTCAGTGGTGCTTGAGAGTTTCTGCTTATGCACAGAGATTGCTCGACGGACTTGAAACTGTTGACTGGACAGACTCTCTGAAAGAAACACAGCGTAACTGGATTGGCCGTTCGGAAGGTGCTGAAGTTCGTTTCAAGGTTAAAGACAGTGACATGGAATTCACTATCTTTACAACACGTGCGGATACTATGTTCGGTGTTACTTTCATGGTTCTTGCTCCTGAAAGCGAACTTGTTCCACTGCTTACTACTGAGGCTCAGAAGGCTGAAGTTGAGGCTTATCTTGACCGTACAAAGAAACGTACTGAACGTGAACGTATATCAGATCGCCGCGTGACAGGTGTGTTCAGCGGTTCGTATGCGGTAAATCCGTTCACTGGTGAGGCTGTACCTATCTGGATCAGCGACTATGTACTTGCAGGTTATGGTACAGGTGCTATTATGGCAGTTCCTGCTCACGACAGCCGTGACTATGCTTTTGCAAAACATTTCAACTTGCCTATCGTTCCGTTGGTTGAAGGATGTGATGTAAGCGAAGAAAGCTTCGATGCAAAGGAAGGTATCGTTTGCAACTCTCCAAAGGCCGGAGCAACTCCATATTGCGATTTGAACCTCAACGGTCTTACAATAAAGGAAGCTATCGCTACTACAAAGAAATATGTAAAGGAACATAACCTCGGACGTGTAAAGGTTAACTTCCGTTTGCGTGACGCTATTTTCTCACGTCAGCGTTATTGGGGTGAGCCATTCCCTGTTTACTACAAGGACGGTATGCCATATATGATAGACGAAAGCAAATTGCCTTTGCAGTTGCCTGAAGTTGCCAAGTTCCTTCCTACTGAATCCGGTGAACCTCCATTGGGACATGCCACAAAATGGGCCTGGGATGTAAATGCAGGCGAGGTAGTTGAAAACTCTAAGATAGACAATGTAAACGTATTCCCTCTCGAACTTAATACTATGCCTGGTTTTGCCGGTTCAAGTGCATACTATCTGCGCTATATGGATCCACACAACGATAAGGCTCTCGTTTCTGAGAAGGCAGACAGATATTGGCAGAATGTTGACCTCTATGTAGGTGGTACAGAACATGCTACGGGTCACCTTATATATTCACGTTTCTGGAACAAGTTCCTGTTCGACCTCGGTGTAAGTGTTAAGGAAGAACCATTCCAGAAACTTGTAAACCAGGGTATGATTCAGGGACGAAGCAACTTCGTATATCGTATAAAGGATACAAATACATTCGTATCTCTCGGACTGAAAGACCGGTATGACGTTACTCCTCTCCATGTTGACGTAAATATCGTATCAAATGATATCCTCGATGTTGAGGCATTCAAGAACTGGCGTCCTGAATACAACAATGCTGAATTTATCCTTGAAGACGGTAAGTATGTATGCGGATGGGCAGTAGAGAAGATGAGTAAGTCTATGTACAACGTAGTAAACCCTGATATGATTGTTGAGCGTTACGGAGCCGATACATTGCGTATGTACGAAATGTTCCTTGGCCCTATCGAACAGTCTAAGCCATGGGATACTAACGGTATCGACGGTGTTCATCGTTTCTTGAAGAAATTGTGGAGCCTGTTCTATAGTCGTAATGACGAATTCCTTCCTCAGGATGGTGAAGCTACAAAAGAAGAACTTAAGGCTGTACACAAACTTATTAAGAAGGTTACAGGAGATATCGAGACATTCTCTTACAACACTTCAATCAGTGCATTCATGATTTGTGTAAACGAACTCACTTCATTGAAATGTCGTAACAAAGCAGTCTTGAGCGACCTTGTAGTTGTTATAGCTCCGTTTGCTCCTCACTTGGCAGAAGAACTTTGGGCAGCTCTTGGAAACACTACATCGGTTTGTGATGCTCAGTGGCCTGCATTCAACGAAGACTATCTGAAAGAAGATACAGTGAAATATACAATCTCTTTCAATGGTAAGGCTCGTTTCACTATGGAATTTGCTGCTGATGCAGACAATGATACAATCCAGTCTGCAGTTCTTGCTGATGAACAGTCACAGAAATGGATTGAGGGTAAGACTCCAAAGAAAGTGATTATAGTTTCTAAGAAGATAGTAAATGTTGTTCTGTAAATCATATTTATGGAAGCATTGTTAAAAAGAAAATTTGGCCGGGAGACGAAAGACTACCTGGCCATAACTTTAGGTTTGATATGTTACTCTATAGGTTGGGCGGCATTTCTTTTGCCTTATCAGATTACTACAGGAGGAGTAACAGGTATAGCTGCTATAATCTATTATGCGACAGGTGTTGAAATTCAGGTTTCATATTTCATAATTAATGCCGTATTCTTAGGTTTTGCATTGAAAATACTCGGACCTAAGTTCAGTATCAAGACCATATATGCCATAATCATGCTGACGTTTCTGTTATGGTTTTTCCAAATGTTATTTAAGGACGATAGTGGAAAATTACCAATGTTGCTTGGTCCCGGACAGGACTTTATGGCATGTGTCATAGGAGCCGGACTTTTAGGTTTTGGTATTGGTCTTGTGTTTTGTCATAATGGTAGTACCGGCGGGACTGATATCATTGCATGGATTATCAACAAGTATAAGGATGTTACTCTTGGACGTATGATGATGTATTGTGATATAATCATTATATCTTCCTGTTATTTTATTTTCCATGATTGGCGACGTGTATTGTTTGGCTTTTGCGTGTTGTTTGTCATGAGTATAGTGATAGATTATGTGATTAACAGTACCCGTCAGTCTGTTCAGTTCCTTATATTCTCAAGAAAACATGATGAAATAGCTCAGGGTATTTCCACTCAGATTAACCGTGGAGTTACATTGTTAGACGGAAAAGGATGGTACAGCAAGCAAGATATCAAGGTAGTGGTTGTTCTTGCAAAGAAAAGTCAGTCGCTCGATATTTTCCGTCTTGTAAAGGATATAGACCCTAATGCCTTTATTTCTCAGAGTAACGTTGTTGGAGTTTACGGTGAAGGTTTTGACCCATTGAAAGTTAAGTAAATTATGAAGAAACTGGTTTTTGCAACAAATAACGCACATAAGCTGGAGGAAATCCGTGCTATATTAGGCGATAAGGTAGAGATTTTGAGCCTTAATGATATAGACTGCCATGCCGATATCCCTGAAACTGCTGATACGCTGCAAGGTAATGCTGCATTGAAGGCACAGTATATATATGAGAACTATGGTCTTGACTGTTTTGCCGATGATACAGGTCTTGAAGTCGAGGCTCTGAATGGTGCGCCCGGAATTTATTCTGCCAGATATGCCGGTGGAGAGGGGCATGACTCTGAAGCTAATATGAAGAAACTGCTTTCTGAGATGCAGGATAAGGAAAACCGTAAGGCTCGTTTCCGTACTGTTATCTGTCTGATTGAAGGCGGTAAGGAACATTTCTTCGAAGGAATAGTAAACGGAAGTATAATCCGTGAAAGAAAGGGAGGAGCCGGATTCGGTTATGACCCTGTATTTATGCCTGACGGCTATTCGGAAACATTTGCCGAGATGGGTAATGATGAGAAGAATAAGATTAGTCATCGCGCGAGGGCGGTACAGAAACTTTGCGAGTATTTATTATAAAACAAAAAAGTCAGAGATTTTCTCTGACTTTTTTGTTTATAGTAATTTTATTCCGCCAAAACGAAATCAAGCTGTTTCTTTTCCAGATTTGCGCGTGCCACTTTTATCTTGATAGCATCACCAAGGCTGAATTTCTGATGATAGCGTCGTCCTATCAGGCAATAGTTCTTTTCGTCGAACTCATAATAGTCATTGCCAAGGTCGCGCATAGCAATCATACCTTCACATTTGTTTTCGTTTATTTCAACGTAGATACCCCATTCAGTTACTCCGGAGATTACTCCATCGTAAGCGGTTCCGATATGCTCGCTCATAAATTCTACCTGCTTGTATTTGATGGATGCGCGTTCTGCACTTGCGGCTGTTTGTTCCATGGCCGAGCTGTGTTCGCACATGCTTTCATACTTGTCGGCCTGTGCACTACGTCCTCCGTCCAAGTAGCGTGTCAGCAGACGGTGAACCATAAGGTCAGGGTAACGGCGTATCGGTGAAGTGAAATGAGTATAATAGTCGAACGCAAGACCATAGTGGCCGATATTGTGGATAGAATACCTTGCTTTCTGCATTGAGCGCAAAGATACTGTTTCCACCAAGTTCTGTTCGCCCTTTCCGTTTACATCCTTCAACAGACGGTTGATAGACTTTGATACCTCAGTCTTTGTTCCGCTTGTACGGATTTTATATCCGAAACGTGCGATAAACTGATTAAGGTTATCCAGTTTGTCCGGATCAGGCAGGTCGTGGATACGGTATGGGAATACCTTTGCCTTTTTGTTCTTAGGTACTTTTCCTATATGTTCCGCTACGGTGCGGTTTGCTAAAAGCATAAATTCTTCTATCAGCTTGTTTGCTTCCTTCGACTGCTTGAAATAAACGCTCAAAGGTTTTCCTTTTTCGTCTATCTCGAATCTTACCTCGCAACGGTCAAAATCGATAGCTCCTGCAGCAAGGCGTTTTTCACGGAGTATCTGAGCAAGCTTGTTCAGTTCGAGCACTTCTTCCTTGAATTCACCTTCACCGGTTTCTATGATATTCTGAGCCTCTTCGTATGTAAAACGTCTGTCTGATTTTATCACTGTATGTCTGATACGGTAGTTCTTGACTTCAGCCTTTTCGTTCATGTCGAATATCACTGAATAAGCCAATTTCTCTTCGTTAGGACGCAGTGAGCAGATGAAGTTACAAAGACGTTCCGGCAACATAGGTATCGTACGGTCCACAAGATATACGGATGTGGCACGTTTCAATGCTTCCTTGTCTATGATACCGCCTTCTTTGACATAATGTGAAACGTCGGCTATATGTACTCCTACCTCCCAAAGTCCCGGTTTCAGTTGTCTGATAGAGAGCGCGTCGTCGAAATCCTTCGCATCCTTAGGGTCGATAGTAAATGTGGTGACATCGCGGAAGTCCTCACGCTCAGCATAATCCTCTTTTGTGATTTCTGCAGAGAACTTTTCGGCTGCAGCTTCTACAGACTGTGGATAAGTATATGGCAGTCCGTATTCAGCCAGTATGGCGTGCATCTCAGTGTTGTTTTCGCCGGCCTGTCCAAGCACGTCTATAACCTCACCGAAAGGATTCTTTGCTTCGTCCGGCCATTCTGTAATTTTCACTACAGCCTTATCGCCATTCTTTGCTCCTTTAAGCTTTTCTTTAGGTATAAAGATATCGTTGGCAAGTGTGCTTGTTTCTGTAATGAGGAAAGCATAGTTTTTCGATACTTTCAGTGTACCTACGAAAGTTGCTTTTGCTCTGTCAAGTATTTCTATCACTTGTCCTTCTATCTTCTGTTTCTTACATTTTGCACAGAGAGAAATCTTCACCTTGTCATTGTTCATGGCGTGGGCCGAGTTTCTTTCAGCAATAAAGATAGGTTCTCCGCCATCATCAGGTATAAACGAGTTCTTGCCGTTACTTTTTCTTACGAAAGTACCGGTCATTATCTGACCTCTGTCATTCAGTTTCCATCTTCCCTTTTCTGTTTCAATCAGGAAGTTGTCTTCTGCCATATCCTTCACTATGTCTGTACATAGCATTTTGGTAGGATGTGTTGTTAGTTTCAGTCCCAGGAATAATTGCTTAAGACTTATAGCCTCAGTCGGTTTGTTGCGGAAATAGTTGATGATGAGTTCCGACATCTCTTTTTTCTTCATTCTCTTTCCGCCTTTTTTTTATTTTTAGCCATAGCTATTCCTCTATTTGTTAGTTTCTACAAAGTAAGCAAAATAAATGGAATAAAGATATAATAGTCCGATTTATTTTCTTGTGAACCTGTAAAAGTGCCACAGTTTCTGATTTTCTGAACTATATATGTAATATTATAGCTTTTCGGTTATTACGCCTGGCTCAATCTCCAGCTTTGAGAATGCAAACATTTTCTTGCCCAAGTCTTTCAGGGAAGCGCCGATATGATATACTTCTTTATTGTCAACTATCAGAAAACGGTCATGGCTGTTATGGTAAGTTCTTATATTAACAGGTGGGTATTGATCGTTATGTTTGTCAAGGTCAAGCTGTAGCTGTTTTGTTATCTTTTTTGTATAGATGGTGGCGGATACACCTGGATTGCGTTTACTCAACATGAGTAAAACAGATTCATCTACATAGTTGTCTATCAGCAGAAGAGATTTCTTGGCAGATTTAATAAGGTCGGTTGCAAATTTGTAGGCATCGAATATCTGTTCGTCGAAAAAGATACCTTCTACAGGCGGCAATGATGTACGGACAAAGAAATCAATCTTTCTCGAATGTTCAGATAAAGTTTCTTTTATTCTTGTAAGCTCTTTTCCCATATCATTAAGGCGTTGATTGACGGAATATCCTTTTAACAGATAATCTTTCAATACTCCATTTGCCCATCTTCTAAACTGAACTCCTCTGTAGCTTTTTACCCTATATCCGACAGAAAGAATTAACTCAAGATTGTAATATTCAACTTGTCGAGTAACGCATCTATCACCTTCTTTTTGAACTGTCGCAAATTTTGCGACAGTTGCCATATCTTTTAACTCTTCTTTTAACCCAAGTTTGATAGTAAATTTATGCTTTTCTTTGCTACTCAGTATTTTGC
>NZ_DXVR01000059.1:0-17312 GCF_019417265.1 Bacteroides sp. | reverse complement strand
TATTTTATCGGCTGAAAAACAGCCGATAAAATTGTCGTGGCGGAAAATAGAATGCTTACCAATTATTTGTATTCAATTTCCCACCTCGACGCCCATCACCACATAACATATATTTACGTTCTATTTTTTAAAATTATGATTATGGCAAATGAAGAAATTAACCATCAGGAGACATATGACATATATTATGCAGCAAGATAAAACATCCTTAAATGTTAATCCCCGTTTTCTAATCACTGTGAAAGATGTGAAAGAAAAAACAATGGTAATTACCGTACTTTCATACCAAACATAATATATTTATGTCCACATTAGCTAAATCTAAAATCAAAAAATCGTATCTTTGTCGAAAATATTCAACAAGTTATGATAGGATTTAAAGACTTCTTTTCGTTCCAGAAAAACAAGTTCTTCTGGATAAACATAATTGGAATGGTGGTAGTAGTTATTGCTGCTTCATGGGGAACGCTGGCATGGCTTGATTCATATACAAGGCATGGAGAGGCACACATTGTTCCTGATGTGAAAAACAAAAGCATTGAAGAGGCTGCAAAAATTATCAGTCAGGGTACAATGAAATATGCTGTGATTGACTCCAACTATGTGAAAGGAGTTCCGGCCGGAATGGTCTTGGAACAGGCTCCGGCTGCCGGTTCAAGAGTGAAAGAAGGAAGAACGGTTTATCTCACTATCACGACAACATCCGTACCGTTGGTAACATTGCCCGACATCATAGACAACAGTTCCGTAAGACAGGCTGCCGCGAAGCTGAAAAGTATCGGCTTCAAACTTACCGAACCTGAACTTGTTCCGGGAGAACAGGACTGGGTGTATGGCATCAAATACAGAGGCAAAGAGCTGAAATCGGGTGATAAGGTTCCGAATGAGGCTTTGCTCACTTTATGTGTAGGCGATACGCATCTGAGAGATTCACTGGCAGTTGATTCTACTTACATGGAAATAAACTCCATACCGGATGCTGAAAATGATGTAAAAGTAGATGATTCCTGGTTCTAACTAATACTGAAAGAATGGCTGAAGATATTTATTTGGACGATTTAGACGAGACTTTGGATGATATAGAACCTGCAGGAGGTTCAGGAGAGCTGTATGAGCATTTCAAGGTGGTGGTAGACAAAGGGCAATCGCCGGTGAGAATTGACAAGTATCTCTTTGAAAGGATTGTCAATGCTTCAAGAAACAGAATACAGAGTGCTGCAGATGCAGGGTTTGTAATGGCTAACGGGAAACCGGTCAAGAGCAGTTATAAGGTAAAGCCTTTGGATGTGCTGACAGTCATGATGGACCGTCCGAAGTATGACAATGATATTATCCCGGAGGACATTCCTTTGGATATTGTTTATGAGGACAGCGAACTGATGGTTATCAACAAGCCGGCCGGTTTAGTGGTACATCCGGGATGCGGGAACTATCACGGGACATTGGTGAACGCTATCGCATGGCATCTTAGGGATGTTCCGACATACGACCCTAACGACCCACAGGTGGGACTGGTTCACCGTATAGACAAGGATACTTCGGGGCTGCTTGTTATTGCAAAAACTCCTGATGCAAAGACAAGCCTCGGAATGCAGTTCTACAATAAAACGACGAAACGTGAATATAACGCATTAGTGTGGGGTATAGTAGAAGAGGATGAGGGTACGATAACAGGAAACATCGGACGTAATCCGAAAGACAGAATGCAGATGGCTGTCATGTCGGACCCTGAACAGGGGAAGCATGCAGTGACACATTATAAGGTATTGGAAAGGCTCGGATATGTGACCTTAGTGAAATGTGTACTCGAGACGGGAAGAACGCATCAGATACGTGTCCATATGAAACACATAGGTCATGTGCTTTTCAACGATGAGAGATACGGAGGAAATGAAATTCTGAAAGGTACTCATTTCAGCAAATACAAGCAGTTCGTGAACAACTGTTTCGACATATGCCCAAGACAGGCTCTACATGCCAAGACTTTGGGGTTCGTCCATCCTAAAACGGGCGAAGAGATGTTCTTCACCTCCGAATTGCCAAAGGATATGACTGAACTGATTGAAAAATGGAGAACTTATATAAGTAATAGAGAATAAAAACATGAAACGTACAGTAGCTATTATTGCCGGCGGTGATTCTTCTGAACACGAAGTTTCAATGAACAGCGCAAAAGGCATTTATTCATTTATCGACAAGGAAAGATATAACCTCTATATAGTAGAACTCAGCAAGAAGGCATGGGAGGCTGTGCTTGCCGACGGTAGCCGCTCAACTGTGGACAAGAATGATTTCAGCTTCATTGATGGCGACAAGAAGATAAAAACGGACTTCGCGTATATCACAATCCATGGTACTCCGGGCGAAAACGGTATTCTTCAGGGATATTTCGAGCTGTTGGACATCCCCTACTCTACTTGCGACGTATTAGTTTCAGCCATGACATTCAGCAAGTTCACTCTTAACCAATATCTGAAAGGATTCGGAATAAGAGTAGCTGAATCAATGCTTGTGAACAAACGTTTCGGTATAGAGGATAAGGATGTAGTGGAGAAAATCGGACTTCCATGTTTCATCAAGCCTAATGCAAGCGGTTCGAGCTTTGGAGTGACTAAAGTCAAGACTGTGGAACAGATTCAGCCTGCACTGCAAGCTGCATTTGCAGAGTCGGACGATGTTATGATAGAGGCTTTCATGGACGGTATAGAACTGGCAAACGGATGTTACAAAACGAAAGACAAATCCGTAGTATTCCCTATCACCGAGGTGGTGAGCGACAACGAGTTCTTCGACTACAATGCGAAGTACAAAGGTGAAGTGACAGAAATCACTCCTGCCCGTCTTAGCCCTGAGCTTACTGAGAGGGTGAAGAAACTTACATCCGCCATCTACGATATCTTAGGATGTAAAGGTATTGTCAGAATAGACTATATCATAACCGAGGGCGAGAAAATCAATATGCTTGAGATTAACACCACACCGGGCATGACAGCAACAAGCTTTATTCCACAGCAGGTAAAGGCTGCCGGACTGGATATCAAGAATGTAATGACTGACATTATCGAAGAAGGTTTGTCAAAAAGCAACAAATAATATACTAACCATAAAAATATAAAGCCATGAAAATACCTGCAGAATTTGACGAGATTCGTCCTTATTCACCGGAAGAGCTTCCGCAGATTTTCGATGAACTGCTGTCTGACAAAGACTTTCAGGAGGTGATAAAGAAGGTTATGCCTGACACACCGCTTGATGCCCTGACAAATATATTGCGCAACTGCAAGACCAATCTTGATGTACAGAAGAATATATTCTACGGACTGCTGCACGACCTTATAAAGAAATGCAGCGACGGATTCAGTCTTGACTGTTCGCAGATTGCAGAAAAGAACAAAGGATATACTTTCATCTCAAACCACAGGGATATAGTACTGGATTCAGGTTTCCTTTCTGTAGGACTTATTGACAATGGTTTCCCTACGACAGTAGAGATTGCCATAGGCGACAATCTGCTGATATATCCATGGATTAAAAAACTGGTCAGAGTAAACAAGGCTTTCATCGTACAGAGGGCATTAAGCATGCGACAAATGCTTGAATCGTCGGCCAGAATGTCAAGGTATATACATTTTGCCGTAACACAAAAGCAGGAGAATATCTGGATTGCACAGCGCGAAGGCAGGGCTAAAGACTCGAACGACCGCACTCAGGACAGCGTGCTGAAAATGCTTGCAATGGGTGGCGACAGGGATATTATAGACAGTCTTAAGGAGCTGAATATCGTTCCATTGTCACTCTCTTATGAATATGACCCTTGCGATTTTCTTAAAGCACAGGAAATGCAGTTGAAGAGAGATGTAGAAGGTTTCAAGAAGAGTCAGAAGGACGACCTTATAAATATGCAGACAGGTATTTTCGGATATAAGGGAAGAATACATTTTCAGGCCGGTCTGTGCATAAACGACGAACTGGAGACCTTGAGAGGATTGCCTAAAACAGAAATATTTACCCATGTATCGGAAATCATAGACAGTTATATCCACAGGAATTACCGTCTGTATCCAGCCAATTACATTGCATGCGACATGTTGGACGGAAACACTTCGATGGCAGAACATTACACAGAAGAAGACAAATTGAAATTCGAAGCATATCTTCAGAAGAAGATTGGACTAATTGACATACCGAACAAGGATGTTGATTTCCTAAGACAATGCATCCTGACGATGTATGCCAATCCGGCTAAAAATCATTTACAGGCAATCAGAAAATGAGGATAAAGCACTACATATTATTTCTGTGCTGCATGTCGGTATTTACAGCATGCAAAGACGAAGAGTATGTCTATCCGAACGTGCTTACAGAAATGGTGGATATAAAAACCGACTCATCAGGGAAGCTCTCATATATAGACACCGACTACGGTTCCTCGTATAAGATAAACGAACGCAGCGGACTGGAGGGTTTTACTCCAGACTCTGTGTACCGTACTTTGTCTATATTCGAAACACTGGATTCAGAGAGTAACGGTATGTCGGCAACATTATATTCATGCCAGTTTGTAATATCTGCCATCCCTTCTACCGAAGATAAATTCACCGACGGAATAAAGACCGACCCTTTAGACATAGAGAGAATATGGCGTTCAGGTGATTACATAAACATGGTTTTGGACGTAAAGGCTAAGGACAAAACTCACATAATCAACTTTATTGACTACGGAATAAATGAGAATCCCGACGGAAACAGTACCCTGTCCATAACATTATATCACAACCAGAACGGGGACTATGAGGCTTTTACAAAAAAAGCATATGCATCTGTTCCGCTGTGGCCATACAAGGAAAAGCTTAAGCAGGGGGACAAGATAGAAATAACCGTCAATACATATAAAGAAGGAGTAACCAAACGCGAATTCAACTACTAAACATAACAGAGTATGGTATTGAAAAGTATATATTTCATGTTTTTCGTATGCGTCTTTCTGTTTGGAATGATGGCATGCAGTTCAAAACCAAAAGATAAGTTTGCCAACCTGTCCACAGATGAGTTTGAAAGACTTATAGAGAACGAAAACGTACAAAGACTCGATGTCCGTACTGTAGCCGAATACAGTGAGGGGCATATACCCGGAAGTATAAATATCAACATCATGGATGACAGTTTTTCGTCACTCGCAGACCAGGTTCTTGACAAGTCACAACCGATTGCCGTATATTGCAAGAGTGGAAGAAGAAGCCGCAATGCAGCCCGTCTGCTTGTAAAAAAAGGATATACAGTCTACAATCTTGACAAAGGAATTCTGAACTGGATAGAATTAGGAAAAGAAATAGAGAAATAAGAAATGCAGTCCGACAAAAGCGATGGATGTCGGACCGCATTATTGTTTTATCACATTTCGTTTTTGAGTCTTACAGAGCCTGAAGCATTCGTTTCAGTACCACAGTAGCCGATATTTCGCGGTTAGCAGCTTCAGGAATAACAAGTGAAGTAGGAGCTTCTATCACGTCGTCGGTAACAATCATATTGCGGCGTACTGGCAGACAGTGCATGAAATAAGCATTGTTGGTAACTGCCATATGTGCAGCGTCTACAGTCCAGCTCATGTCCTTTGACAGAATCTTTCCATAGTCCTCAGGATTTGTTACTCCCGGACATGCCCAGTTCTTTGCATAGATAAAGTCTGCACCTTCGAAAGCTTTCATCTGGTCATATTCTACCTTTGCACCACGCACAAACTTAGGGTCAAGTTCATAACCGTGAGGGTGAGTTATCACGAAATCCACATCAGCTTCGTTCATGAAATCAGCAAATGAGTTAGGAACGGCCTGTGGAAGTGCTCTTGGATGAGGAGCCCACGTAAGAACCACTTTCGGACGTTCTTTCTTCTTATACTCTTCTATTGTTATAAGGTCGGCAAATGCCTGAAGCGGATGTCCTGTAGCAGCTTCCATTGAGAAAACAGGCTTGCCGGAATACTGGATAAACTGATTAAGAATCTTTTCTGTGTAATCGTCTGTACGACTCTCAAACTGAGCGAAAGAACGCACACCGATAATATCGCAGTACGATGCCATTACAGGAATTGCTTCCAAGAGATGTTCGCTCTTGTCGCCATCCATCACCACTCCGCGTTCTGTTTCCAGTTTCCATGCTCCCTGATTGACATCAAGCACTATAACATCCATTCCGAGATTTCTTGCTGCCTTTTGTGTGCTGAGGCGGGTACGAAGGCTATTATTGAAGAAAATCAGAAGACAAGTCTTATGTTTGCCCAATGATTCATATTTATAACGGTCTTTCTTTATCTCAAAAGCTTCTGCCAGGGCTGTCTTAAGGTTGCCCAAGTCGAATACGTTTGTATATGTTTTCATAACATCTATGTATATTAATTAGTTTTATACCGCAAAAATACTATAAAAATACAATAAAAGATAGTTTTTTCGTATTTTATTGCATATTCTCTCTGTTTTTTATTTTCTAATCTGACCTTCTCCGTCTATCAGCCACTTATAAGTAGTTATTTCTTTCAGCCCCATAGGACCACGGGCATGAAGTTTCTGCGTACTGATTCCTATTTCAGCACCAAGGCCGAACTGTGCACCATCTGTAAATGAAGTAGGCGCATTTACATATACACAGGCGGCATCAACCGCTCTTCTGAAATACTCTGCAGCTTTCCTGTCTTCTGTCACAATACATTCACTATGCTTGGAGCTATACTTGAAGATATGATTTACCGCTTCTTCCACACTGCTTACAGTCTTAACAGCCATCTTGTAATCAAGGAACTCTGTTCCGTAACTTTCCTGAGTTGCAGGTTTCAGCAGAGAGTCAGGATAAAATCCCTTAAGCGACTGCATCGACGGTTTATCCGCATAAACAATTACATTTGACTCTGCAAGCGGAGCACACAGTTCCGGTAAATCAGAAAGTCTGTCGGTATGAATCAGAAGGCAGTCAAGGGCATTGCATACGCTGACTCTCCTGGTCTTGGCATTGTTGATAATCCCGGCTCCAATTGCTGTATCGCCAGCAAGGTCGAAGTATGTGTGACAGATTCCTGCACCTGTTTCAATCACCGGAACCGTAGCCTCCTTACGCACATAGTTTATCAGATTGCTACTGCCGCGAGGGATAATAAGGTCTACATAGTCATTGGCATGCAGCAGTTCCGTCGTTGCCTCACGGTCCGGTGGCAATAAGCATACGATATTCCTGTCTACCCCATACTTATCCAAAACTCCGTGAATAGTTTCAACTATCGCCTTATTTGAGTTATACGCATCGCTGCCTCCTTTCAAGATACAGGCACTGCCACTCTTCATACACAAAGAAAAAACATCAAAGCTGACATTTGGACGTGCCTCATATATCACCCCGATAACTCCGAACGGTACGCTCACTTTCCATAGTTTCAATCCGTTTGGGCGTATATCCTCATAAAGAACCTTACCCAATGGCGAAGGCAATGCCGCCACATTCCTCATATCCGAAGCGATATCGTCTATTCTTGCCGATGTAAGTTTCAGCCTGTCGTACTTAGGGTCGGAAGGATCCATCAGTTGTAAATCCATGGAATTAGCCTCAAGGATGATATCTTTATTACTTACTGCAGCATCCGACACAGCCGTCAGAATCTCATTTATGCGTTTTTCTTCCATCAGGGCTAACTTACGCGAAGCAAGCTTAACAGCCTGAAAAGTTTCATTTAGTTCCATAATCACGTTTTTTTCAATTCATTATTCGCAAAAATATCATTAATATTTGAAATATAGTAAATTATACGGCAAAAATCCTCCAAATACAGAAAGATTAGTACTTATACGATGTTTAACAGCCTTTTACTTGCTTTTCCGGATAAAAAAACTTAACTTTGAAAATATCATAGAGAGAGTCAACACATATTTATTAACCATTAAAGACAAAGACTATGGGAGAAATTAATTATGACGCATTAGTAGAGGTTTTCAAAGGTAACCTTTGGGAAGCCGAATTGGTAAAAGGCTTGTTGGAATCGGAAGGAGTACAAGCTATGATAAAGGACGAAACCTTGTCGGCCGTTACATCTCCATATTCAGGAATGGGAGGAACAGTACTGGTAATGGTTAATAAGGAAGAAGAAGTTTATGCCAGAAAGGTGGTAGCAGAAAGAAGTAAACCATGAGAAAAAGTCTTTTTACAATAGCGATAACTTTTTTGCTCTCATTCGTATCGGTCAGTGCAGAAACGCTCAAACCTACATCATGGAGTTCGTACGGAGTGTCATTTCTTGCACCGGCCGATATTATTGTGGACGACGATTCAGAAGAAGGCTATACTATAAGTAATTCCAATATCACTATCAACGTACAACTTCTGAACGGTGAAGGTCTAAAAAAGACAGAGTTCAAGAGCAGCCTACAACATATCTCAGACGAAGACAACGTCACTGTCCAATCAGACATAACTGAAATAGACTTAACTCACTTCTTCGGTGCTTACCTGACAGGAAACTGCGAAACAGACCAGTGCCTGTATTCCTATCTAACGGTCAAAGACAACAGTTGCAGTTTCTACATTTCAATAATCTATAAACCATCAAATGCATACGATGCGATAAAAATAATCAGGAGTTTCAAACTTGATGAGTAACAAAAATCCCTTGTAAATCATTAATTTACAAGGGATTACATGTATTCAAGTGTACTCGAAGCGGGACTTGAACCCGCACAGCTGCAATAGCCAAGGGATTTTAAGTCCCTCGTGTCTACCGATTCCACCATTCGAGCATCCATTCAAAGAGAAGAGCGGAAAACGAGACTCGAACTCGCGACCCTAACCTTGGCAAGGTTATGCTCTACCAACTGAGCTATTTCCGCGTTTACGGGTGCAAATGTATGGAGTTTTTGTATAACTTCCAAACATTTCACCCGTTTTCTTTTCAAAAAAGTCCGTTTTGATAATTCCAAAGGGCTTTTAGTGTATTTGAAATTCTTTTGCAAAACGTTTTCAATACTTTTGCAAAAGGGCTGAAGCCAATACAAGCCGCTTTACCTTATCTTCCCAAAAGGGCTTTTTCTGCATTCTCAACTACGGAGAAGTCAAAACCTGACACTACCTTATCCATCAGCTCTGTGATACGGTCGTTGCACAAATTACCGATACTTCCTTCGTGAGTGTGATGTACCTGCTTGTTGTGTGTAAACTTACCGGCTTCAATGTCGAGTCCCACTTTCTTGTAAGCATCGCGGAAAGGCATACCTTCTGTAGCCAGACGGTTTACTTCCTCTACACTGAATATATACAGATACCTGTCGTCATCAAGAATATGTTCGTTCACATAAATCTTGTCCATGATATATGTAGCCATCTGCAGACAGTCCTTCAGTTCGGAAAATGCCGGAAGGAACACTTCCTTGATAATCTGAAGGTCGCGGAAATATCCGGAAGGCAGGTTATTCATAATCATCATTATCTGCTGTGGCAATGCCTGTATCTTGTTGCATTTGGCACGTGTAAGCTCAAACACATCCGGGTTTTTCTTATGAGGCATGATACTTGAACCGGTAGTACATTCGTCCGGAAGTTTCACGAATCCGAAATTCTGACTGCTGAACATACATGCGTCAAAAGCCAATTTAGACAATGTTCCGGCAATAGAAGCAAGTGCGAAAGCCACATTACGTTCCATCTTTCCTCGTCCCATCTGTGCATACACTACGTTGTAGTTCATCGAGTCGAAGCCCAACAGGCGTGTAGTCATCTCGCGGTTCAAAGGAAATGAAGAGCCGTAGCCTGCAGCCGACCCCAACGGATTGCGGTTGCACATCTTATATGCAGCCTGCAGGAACATCATATCGTCTACAAGGCTTTCGGCATATGCACCAAACCAAAGCCCAAATGACGACGGCATGGCTATCTGCAAATGTGTATATCCCGGCATCAATACGTCCTTATACTTGTTGCTTTGTGCGATAAGAACCTTGAACAAATCTTCTACAGCCTCAGCTATTTCTTTCAGTTGCGCACGGGTAAAAAGTTTGAGGTCCACCAGCACCTGATCGTTTCTTGAACGACCGCTGTGGATTTTCTTACCCACATCTCCAAGTTTTCTTGTCAGCATAAGTTCCACCTGAGAATGTACATCCTCAATACCGTCTTCTATCACGAAGTCACCTTTTTCGGCAGAAGCATAAATATTCTTCAGTTCTTCAAGCAAAACCTTCAATTCATCAGACTTCAGCAGTCCGATACTTTCAAGCATAGTGATATGAGCCATCGAGCCCAAAACATCATGCTTTGCAAGGTAGAAATCCATCTCGCGGTCGCGTCCTACCGTAAAACGGTCGATTTCCTCGTTCACCTGAACATTTTTTTCCCAAAGTTTCTGAGCCATATTCCCGTCAGTTTTAGTTCTAAAGTATAAACAAATTAATAAGGTATAGCCGAAAGCATCTCAGCCAGTTTCTCCACCCCTTCCTGAAGCGGTTTTGACACCATGGCTTTCATAAACATGTTCACTTCGGCACGTATTGTAACTCTCATTTTTGACTGTTCGTCCGACACCGGAAGCATCTGAATCCACAAGTTCATTGGAACAGGGGATTTGTCGCCTTCGAACTTGATACACTTCATCGGTTCACGTTCTATGATTCTAAGAGTCAGACTGATGCCCTGCACCTTGAGGGTTATAGAATCATGATCGAATGTCATATCCTCCAGTTTTCCGTCAAGTTTATCTTTTACGGCATCCAAACGCTGACGTACAGACTCAAGATTGTTCAAATCCGACAGTTTGTTATAAACTCGTTCCTGGCTGTAAGGAACATATTTTACAGAACTTTCGTATTGCAATGCTGCCATATATCTTCAAAAAATAAAAAAAGAAACACGGATTTCACCGAATGACACGATTCGCAATCAGGAACCGTGAGACCAGCAGAATCCGTGTCTCCAAATAATATGTTAGTATTAATTATTTACCTGTCCAGTGTGCAGGGTCTTCTCTCCAAGCCTGAAGTACAGGGATATCATCTTCGTCGATGTAGTTAGTCTTAAGAGCAGCGTCAAGCACAGCATTGTAGTTTGTCAAAGTAATAAGTTCTACCTTTGCATCGTTAAATGCCTTTGCAGACACATCGAATCCGTAAGTGAACGATGCCACCATACCGATAACTTCACAACCGTCGCGACGGATAGCCTCAACAGCCTTCAAGCTGCTACCACCTGTAGAAATCAAGTCTTCTACAACCACTACTTTCATACCAGGACGCAATTCACCTTCGATAAGGTTTTCCAATCCGTGATCTTTTGGGCTTGAGCGAACATATACGAATGGCAAGTTAAGTTCTTCAGCTACCAACGCACCCTGAGCGATAGCTCCTGTAGCCACACCGGCAATAGCATCAACCTGACCGAATTTTTCAAGAATAACGCGACATAGTTCCAACTTCACGAAATTACGAAGTGCAGGATAAGACAAAGTCTTACGGTTGTCGCAATAAATAGGAGATTTCCAACCTGAAGCCCAAGTAAATGGGTTAGCCGGCTGAATTTTAACAGCTTTAACTTTCAGCAATTTCTCTGCGAATAATTTTTCCAAAGCTTTCATAATTTTACTAATATCTGATAAACATTTGTGCAAAAGTATAGAAATACATCGGGATTTGAAAATTTATATGTATTAATTTTGCTAAAAACTGACGTAAAGCATCATATATCAAGATTTGGCCCATGCCAGTGTTACAACACTTATTTTAACAGAATCAACACTTCGGAGTGCATCAAGACAGGCCGAGATTGTCGCTCCGGTAGTCAGTACGTCATCTACCAGAAGTATATGTCTGCCACTTAATAAGGCGGCCTTTTCTGTCACGCCAAACAGTCCTTCCGTATTCTCCCACCTTTCAAAAGCAGATTTATGAGTCTGTGTGGCATTATTATGTATCCTCCTCAAGATATTTGTTACTACAGGAATGGAAGTTATCTCAGAGATACCTCTCGCCAGCAGTTCCGACTGGTTATATCCTCTTTCTCTCATTCTGTTTTTATGCAGAGGAACAGGTATTATGAAATCTATACCGTCAAAGAATCCAGTGCCTATAAGTTCAGCCCCCATGATACGCCCCATCTGTCTGCACAGACGCTTCCGACCGTGATACTTCATTTCATGAAGGATGCTTGCCACAGCTCCTCCACGTGCATAATAATATAATGAGACAGCCCGTTCTATAGGATAAATTCCCCAGAAACGACGTTCCATCTCATTCTCGGGCGTATTCAATATCCCTGTAGCGGGCAGTGAAACCATACATGATATACACACTCCTTCCTCCTGCGAGGAAAGCAGTTTCCCACAACATGCACATGTGCGAGGAAAAAAGAAATCACGTATATCCTTCAGAATATTCATTCTCTATTCGAAATCACCTTTTACAAATCTCATTATCTCCTGCATCGTAAAGCCTCTTCCGGCTGCAAAGCGTATAAGTTTAGCATTGCGCTCGTACTCCGTTTCTGCTTTGATACTTTTCAGTTTCTGTTTAAGCAGATTCTGCAGAATACCGTTATACTCATCCTCATCTATATCCTCCATTCCGGCATTTATCTCGTCCGATGTAAGCCCTTTCATGCGCAAGGACTGTGCAATCTTCATTCTTCCCCACTGATTGAAACGATACTTGTCGCGCACATACGCACTGCAGAAGCGTACTGTGTCGAGATATTTCTCCTTGAAAAGATGAGCCATAACAGCAGCAAGCGTTTCCGGACTTGCTCCCCACCCCTTCAGTTTCGCCTCTACATCCGACGGACATCTTTCAACCGACGAACAATAAGCCTCAGCCTTGTTCTGCAACTCTTTCTCTGTATATTCTTTCATGGTCTTAACGCTTTTATCATTCTGTCATTACCGGACAAGTCTTTCCTCAATTCTATGTTCTTATATCCCATGCCGCACAACATTTCCACAGTTTCCTTGCCGTAGGCTCTGTTTATCTCAAAATATATCATACCTCCGTCATCCAATATCTCAAGACCTATCTCAGCAATACGTCTGTAGAAACGCAAAGGGTCATTATCCGGCACAAACAACGCCAGGTCCGGTTCCCATTCGAGGACATTCTTCTCCATATCCACCTTCTCGCTCTCCGTGATATAAGGAGGATTGCTGACAATAATATCCACCTTGATGTCAGGAATTTCAGCACCAAGCACATCTACACGGCCGAAAGCCACATCCGCATTGTTCATACGGGCATTTGCAGCCGCAACCGCCAATGCATCTTCCGAGATATCCCATGCCGACACCACCGGAGCATCCATCATCAAGGCCAATGAAACCGGAATACATCCGCTACCTGTACCTATATCGAGAACACGTTTTCTCTCACCTTTACCGTCCTCCACTATCCAGTCTATCAGTTCGGCCGTTTCCGGTCTTGGGATAAGCACTGCAGGAGTCACCTTAAAGCGAAAGCCGCAGAACCATGTTTCACCTATTATATATTGCAAAGGCTCATACGATTTCAGACGCGCCAGAATATCATTTACCTCCGAAAGTTTTTCTGACGAAAAATTCATATCTTTGCCTGCATATAGGTCAAGAGCCGACAGCTGAAACTTCTCTGTCAGAATATGCTTTGCCATGGCAGCAGCCTCGGCATCCGGATAGAAACCGGAAAGTTCTTGTCGTATATAAGTATATATTGGATGCATAATGTGCAAAAATAAGAAAAAAGCTCAACAATATGACTACAGATGAGAAATATATCCGCAGATGCATAGAACTTGCATCGAACGGACTGTGTAATGCAGCTCCAAACCCTATGGTAGGGGCAGTGATAGTACACAACGGCAAAACAATCGGCGAAGGCTATCATGCCAGATGCGGAGAAGGCCATGCCGAAGTAAATGCCATACGCTCAGTAAAAGACGAGAGCCTGCTCAAGGATTCTACCATATATGTAAGTCTTGAACCATGTTCGCACTACGGCAAGACTCCTCCATGTGCCGACCTTATCATCAGCAAGGGCATTCCCCGCGTAGTGGTAGGCTGTATCGACCCTTTCTCACAAGTGTCGGGCAGAGGGATACAGAAACTTCGCGATGCAGGTATTGATGTCACCGTAGGAGTATTGGAAGAAGAATGCAAGAACCTTATCAGACGTTTCGTGACATTCAACACTCAGAAGCGTCCGTATATCACTCTGAAATGGGCAGAATCGGCCGACGGATTCATTGACGCCAACCGTAAAGAAGGCTCACCGGTTGTGCTGTCCACTCCCATCACATCCATGTATGTACACAAGCAGAGAGCAGAGCACAAGGCAATACTCGTAGGCCGAAGAACCGCCCTGTTGGACAATCCATCACTCACTACACGCAACTGGTACGGTGTAAATCCTTTGAGATTAGTGACAGACCGTAATCTCACTCTGCCGTCCGACTTAAAACTCTTCGACCACAGCACGCCTACTATTGTTTTTACAGCTGAAAAGAAAGAGAATGAGGAAAACCTTGAATATATAACCATCGACTTTTCAGCAGATATACTACCTCAGATTCTCACTGTCCTTTATGAAAGGAAGATACAGTCGCTGATGGTGGAAGGAGGCACTACCCTGCTACAGTCGTTCATCGACTCCGGGCTGTGGGACGAGATGTTTGTGGAACATTCTGAAAAAGTATTGGGCGAAGGTGTGAAATCGCCTGTTATACCGAAAGGAGCAGTGATGAAGACCGAAATGCGCGACGGGATTTGCGTGAGTCATTATAGAGGCAAGCGATGATAAAAGGATATGTTCACTATTTGTTCAGTGGCCGTTCAGTAAACACTCAGTGAACGAGGAATGAACTATTAACGCAGAAGCCTATTTACATGCAAGATACAATGCTGATATATTTTATATCCTGCCATAACAAATATTAGCGTAACTCCAAAAATTAGGAACGGATAGCTGTTTCTGAACAGATTATTCTGTATCAAGTTCCGACAAGCTTCTTCTCCAAAAGACCAAAGAGCCCTAAAAAAGTGACAACTGAACTGGAGTATTATTAACTATAGACATCGAGTCTACTATATTCCTCTCTAAGCAAGGAGTATTGATACAAGACTGTAATGACCTTGCGATATGCCACATCATTACAGGAGGGACGGCATTTCCTATTGCCTTATATTGCCTTATTTGCGAAACAGAGTTAAAAATAAATGAATCAGGAAACGATTGTATACGAGCCGCTTCACGAGAAGAAAAACGTCTGTATCTATCACCTACCATAAACACAGGGTCAGTGCTGTTAAGACTTACCTTTGCAAGATGGGCACTAATAGTATTACAAGGTTCAGCCAGGGACATTACACGACCTTTATTCATCTTTTCTCTAACTGCCAACATTCCGGCAACTGCTTTTTCACTAAAAAACAACGACTCGTCACGATTACACTCCTCAATAATAACATTTCCCAGAACCTTACGTTCCGAGCTCTTTACTTTTAAAGGATAATGGAACTTATAAAAGTCTTCCTTATTTTTAAATCCTACAATTATAACACGTTCACGCTTTTGTGGGACACCGTAATCTGAAGCCAATAGCAATTTGTGAACTACCGTATATCCTGCTTTCCTGAATTCATCAACAATCATAGGAAAAGCTTTCCCTTTGTTTGCAGAAAGAATTCCTTTCACATTTTCCGCAACAAAGAGCCTCGGTTGACGTTCCTTCAAAATCTTTACCATCTCAAAAAACAGCATACCTCTTTCATCCTTATAGCCTAACCGTGGTGGATTTTGGGCTGATATAGAGAACGACTGACAAGGGAAACCGCCAATAAGCATATCAAATTGAGGCATCTCATCAACCTCAATATCACGCACGTCCTTAACTATACATTTATGTTTAAAGTTGTCATTATATATTTTTGTACAATATTCATCATTATCAACAGCATACACTATTTCAAACGGATTCTCCATATACTCCTTACCAAGATAAGAAAAACCGCCTATAACACCTAAATCCATTCCACCACATCCGCAAAACAATGATGCAACTTTTATTTTTTCCATACAAGTAATTTGGTAGGTTTAAAATTATCTATAGAGAATGTTATCTCCATTCCGTCACGTGGTTCTGCCTCAATCATATCATTCTTATAAAGACTCACAGGATTTCGTAAGACAAAAAGAATTTTATCAGTTTCACTCAACATCAGCCTGTAGATGTAATAGTGTTCCTTTATCGTTCCTGCAACTCTCCATTCATTTGGCGACATGTGAAATCCATACATTTGTATCTTTCTCTTACTAATCGTAGTTTTTACTTCTATGTATCTATGGTCTTCTGTACCATCAGCCTCGAAACTGTCAATATCAAAACCTGGATGATAAGTAGGACTATCTACAATTTGCACAAACCGTATAAAATTTTCATAACCGTTTATCTTTAAACGCATCTTTTCGTGTCCACAAATTATCGCTTCACCAAGGTTTCCAATATTCTTAGTTGTTTTATCATCCGACATTACCACATCTTTTATACGTTCATCAAAAATCACATCGATTTCTGTATCTTTTCCTATAACGGAACGTAAATCAGTCTTAAAGAGTTGTGGATTCATTGAATTATTGACATATTCAAACCAAGACGGCTCTACTTTTGCCAATTCGCTTGTTTCTATATTTTCCTTGCCATAAAATGACTCATATCCATCAAACCATGTGTCATCTTCCGCAAAAACACTCAACACTTTCAATTCGTTACCTTTTAAAGAAAAATATCCATTGCGTTTTTCCAACAAGTTGGCGATTTCCATATAATCAAGAATATCTCCTGCATAACGTGTCATATCTCCTTTTGTACGAGGAGTACCTGCCAATGAGAGCGTTTTTCTGTCATTTGGATTATAGTATTTAATTCTATTTTTTCTGTTATACAGAATTGTTCTTGCAACTTCATCAACAGAAACCAAACCGCTTGTAACACGTATATCATTGAAAATGCAATATGTAGCTTCTTCCGCCGAAATGGTCATTTCTTTCTCACTGTTTGTTTGGCTCAGAATTCTGTTTCCTTCCATCAAAACCTGAACAATAGTTCGCGCTGGTTTAAATCTTATGTTATGATATATGATTTCTTTCAAATCTTTTGGTTTCATATGGCCACCCGGAAACTGGAAAGAAAACAGAAACAGCCTCAAAAACTGAGTCAAATCCTGATTGACATGAAGGAACTTTGCCATTTCCGACGTTTCTGTAACGCCGATTTCCTTATTTTCTTTATTTAAGTTTCGCAAGTCAGTATGAAAGTTTATAAGAGGGTATAAAAGAAGG
>NZ_DXVR01000058.1:0-17365 GCF_019417265.1 Bacteroides sp. | reverse complement strand
TAATCAGTGGTAATGACATTATAACAGTCAACCAAAATCAGGAAAAGACAGTTTATCAGTCGTTCACCGACTGTTCAATGAACGGATAATGAACGGACAATGAACTGCATAAAAACAAAAAATCCGGAAATGAAAGATTGTACAAATCTTCTGTTTCCGGATTTTCTATATAAAACGAGTATAATATTTACAAAGTTTTATAAGCTTCAGCCAGCTGCTTCATGGCGCGTTCCAGAACAGAACGCTGAGTACCGACATTCATTCTCATAAATCCTGCACCCTCACGGCCGAACATCTCTCCGTCATTCAATGCAAGCCCTGCCTTATCAGCGAAGAATGAATTTAGCTCCTCATGATTTAAGCCAAGTTCACGACAGTCAAGCCATATCAGATATGATGCCATAGGGCGAACAGCCTTTATTTTCGGCGTATTCTCCTTCAGGAAAGAATCTACATAGTCAATATTACCCTGAATATATTCAATACACTGATCGAGCCATTCTGTTCCGTTGGAATAGGCAGCCTCAACTGCCGGAAAGGCAAACACGTGTCCTGCATTCAACTCGCCCGCCTCAAGACAAGTCTCAAACCTGGAGCGCAATCCGTCATTATAAATAACTGTATGCGATGCAGCCACACCGGGCATATTGAAAGCCTTGCTCGGAGCCATAAAAGTAACGGAATTGTTCTTGGCCTTTTCTGAAACCATGGCAAAAGGCAGATGCCTGTGAGGCGGAAGCGTCAGGTCGGCATGTATCTCGTCTGAGAATACCAATATATTGTCCTCTGCACAGATTTCCGCAAGTTCTTCCAGTTCTTCTCTTTTCCATACCACCCCACCAGGATTGTGAGGATTACAGAGTATAAGCACACGTACACCTTTCTTTATACTCTTCAGCAGTTCCAGATTCATCCTGTATTCTCCATTCTCGAGAATCATAGGGCATTCCACAAGCTGTCTGTTGTTTCTTGTGGTAAGCCATGCAAACGGATGATATACTGGCGGCATAATCACAACCTTGTCGTTGGGCGAAGTGAAACAGTTCAAGGCCATTCCCAGTCCGGCCACTATACCCGGAACGTAGTTGATATGCTTCTTTTCTACCTCCATGCCGTAACGGTTCTTCACCCAGTTGATAATAGAGTTATAATATCCGTCATGCTTTACGGTATATCCGAACACAGGGTGCTCGCAACGTTTCTTCACTGCATCAACTACAAAGTCCGGTGTAGCGAAATCCATATCCGCCACCCACATCGGGATAAGATTGTCCCTACCCCATATATCTTTCATTTCGTCAACTTTGACAGAATTTGTATTTCTTCTGTCAATCAATTCATCAAAATTATACTTCATAATGATTATTCTATGTATTATAAATATTAAACCTGCATTACAAAATAAGGTAATAATGCTCGAAAATTAAAAATTTTGAAGAAAATTTTCATCATATTCTTGTTTTTTCAAGAAAAGTATTACATTTGCATCAGAAACGATAACAATTAGTATAATATGAGAACATTTGCAACATACTTCTTCTTTTTCTTTTATTACTTTTACTTTAGCAATAAAGTGAAGCGGGAGGTCGTATGTGCATGACACGAAAAGAAATCAATACAAAATAATATAACGAAATCCCGCTTCTGTATGAGGCGGGATTTTTTTTAACCATAAAACAAAACAATGAGAAGGATAGCAATACAAGGAGTTAAGGGCTCATATCACGATATAGCGGCCCACAAGTATTTCAAAGACGAAGAGATAGAACTTATATGCTGCAATACATTCGAAGAAGTGTTTGCACAAATGAAGAAAGACAGCGACGTCATAGGCATAATTGCAATAGAGAACACAATAGCAGGCAGCTTGCTGCACAACTATGAACTGCTTCGCGAAAGCGGTACAACTATCATAGGAGAACACAAACTCAGAATAAGCCACAGCATCATGTGTCTGCCGGAAGATAATTGGGAAGACCTTACAGAAGTCAACTCACACCCTGTTGCTTTGGCACAGTGTCGCGATTTCCTGCACAACCATCCGGAACTGAAGGTAGTAGAAACAGAAGATACAGCAGGTAGTGCAGAGAATATCAGAAAAAACAACCTTAGAGGACATGCAGCCATCTGCTCAAAATATGCCGCAGGACTTTACGACATGAAGATTCTGGAAGAAGGAATAGAAACAAACAAACACAACTTCACCCGCTTCCTCGTCATCAGCAATCCATGGCTGGCAGACGAGTTGAAAGACCGCTCTAAGGTGAACAAGGCAAACATAGTATTCTCACTTCCCCACAGCGAAGGAAGCCTTTCGCAGGTATTGTCAATCTTCTCATTCTATAAGATAAACCTGACGAAGATACAGTCACTGCCGATTATCGGACGCGAATGGGAATACATGTTCTACGTTGACGTAATGTTCAATGATTATTTAAGATACAAACAGTCTATAGATGCAGTTACACCGCTTACAAAAGCACTTAAAATTTTAGGAGAATATGCAGAAGGAGAATCAACAATATAACATACAGCCGGCCGACAGACTGGCAAATGTCAGCGAATACTATTTCAGCAGAAAGCTGAAGGAAGTGGCAAAGATGAATGCTGAAGGTAAAAACGTGATAAGCCTCGGAATAGGCAGTCCTGACATGCCGCCATCAGAAGAAACAATAAATGTTCTTTGCGAAAATGCCAAGAAACCTGATGCTCACGGCTATCAGCCTACAGTGGGAATACCTGAACTGAGAAAAGCCATGGCAGACTGGTATAAAAGATGGTACAATGTAGATCTTGACCCAGCCACAGAGATACAGCCTCTCATCGGTTCAAAGGAAGGTATACTGCACGTGACACTGGCTTTGGTAAATCCGGGCGACAAGGTTCTTGTTCCAAATCCGGGCTACCCTACCTATACATCTCTCAATAAGATTTTAGGAAGCGAAATAATCAACTACAATCTTCGCGAGGACAATAACTGGCAGCCTGATTTCGACGAACTGGAAAAGATGGATCTCACAGGAGTGAAAATCATGTGGACCAACTATCCCAACATGCCTACAGGAGCAAATGCCACAATGGAACTTTACGAAAAGATTGTTGATTTCGCACGCCGACACAACATCGTAGTAGTGAACGACAATCCATACAGCTTCATACTGAACAAAAAACCGATAAGCATACTCAATATTCCGGGAGCCAAAGAATGCTGTATAGAATTCAACTCCATGAGTAAGAGCCACAACATGCCGGGCTGGCGTGTGGGAATGCTGGCAACAAACGCCACTTTCGTACAGTGGATACTGAAAATAAAGAGTAACATTGATTCCGGTACATTCCGTCCATTACAGCTGGCAGCTGCACAGGCATACAACAACAGTGCCGAATGGCACGAAGAAGCCAACTTCAATGTTTACAGCCGTCGCCGCAAACTTGCCGAAGAAATAATGAACGTGCTGGGATGTACATTCGACAAGAATCAAGTGGGAATGTTCCTCTGGGGCAAAATTCCTGAATCATACAACGATGTAGAGGAACTGACAGAGAAAGTCCTACATCAAGCAAGAGTTTTCATCACTCCGGGATTTATCTTCGGAAGCAACGGAAAGAGATATATCCGTATTTCGCTTTGCGCCAAAGAAGAAAAACTGGCAGAGGCACTTGAGAGAATAAAGAATATGAGATAAAAAGAAAATACAAAACAACTACTAAAAGATTACAACTATGGCACTCGAATTAGAACCTATCAGACTGGAAGGCGTATCAGAAGAACGCCCGTTAATCATAGCAGGACCTTGCAGCGCAGAAACTGAAGAGCAGGTAATGAGTACAGCAAAGCAGCTGGCTAACAACGGAACAAAAATCTTCCGCGCAGGTATATGGAAACCACGTACCAAACCGGGAGGTTTCGAAGGTATAGGAGTTGAAGGTCTGGCATGGCTGAAGGAAGTGAAGAAAGAAACAGGCATGTACGTTTCAACTGAAGTTGCAACAGCAAAACATGTTTACGAATGTCTTAAAGCCGGTATAGATATATTGTGGATAGGTGCACGTACTACAGCCAATCCTTTCGCAGTACAGGAAATAGCAGATGCACTAAAGGGAGTTGATATACCTGTATATGTAAAGAACCCTGTAAATCCAGACCTGGAACTATGGATTGGTGCAATGGAAAGAATAAACAATGCCGGTATAAAAAGATTAGGTGCCATTCACCGCGGTTTCTCTTCATACGACAAGAAGATTTACCGCAACCTTCCGCAATGGCATATTCCTATCGAACTGAGAAGACGTATCCCTAACCTGCCTATCCTATGCGACCCAAGCCACATAGGCGGCAAACGCGAGCTCATCGCATCTCTCTGCCAGCAGGCTATGGACCTCGGTTTCGACGGACTGATAGTGGAATCACACTGCAACCCTGACTGTGCATGGAGCGACGCTTCTCAACAGGTGACACCGGACGTACTCGATTACATATTAAATCTGCTTGTAATCCGTAAGGAACACCAGACAACAGAAAACCTTAGCGAACTCAGACGTCAGATTGACGAATGCGACAACGAACTGATGGAGATAATGGCAAAACGTATGCGTGTATGCCGCGAAATCGGAACATTCAAGAAAGAACACAATATGACTATCCTCCAGACAGGACGTTACAATGAAATTCTTGACAAACGCGGAGCACAAGGAACACTGTGCGGTATGGATTCTGAATTTGTGAAACATGTTTTCGAGGCTATACACGAAGAAAGCGTACGTCAACAGATGGAAATAATAAACAAGTAAAAAACTCAAAAAAATGCGTATATTAATATTGGGAGCCGGAAAAATGGGCTCCTTCTTTACAGATGTATTAAGTTTCGACCACGAAGTGGCAGTTTACGACATAAAACCTCAGAACCTGCGCTTCATGTACAACTGCCAGCGTTTCACTTCACTGGATGAGATTAAGGAATTCCGCCCTGAACTTGTAATAAATGCAGCGACAGTAAAATATACACTCGACGCATTCCGCCAGGTACTGCCGGTAATTCCGCAGGACTGTATCATAAGCGACATTGCATCAGTAAAGACCGGTCTTCAGGAATTCTACGACAACAGCGGCTTCAGATATGTATCAACCCACCCTATGTTCGGTCCTACATTTGCCAACCTTGACCAGCTGAGTACAGAGAATGCCATAATAATAAAGGAAGGCGACTGTCTGGGTAAGGTATTCTTCAAGGACCTGTATCAAAGATTAGGGCTTAACATATTCGAATATACTTTCGACGAACATGACGAAACAGTAGCATACTCACTGTCAATACCGTTCGTTTCCACATTCGTGTTTGCCGCAGTGATGAAACATCAGGATGCGCCCGGTACAACATTCAAACGCCACATGGCAATAGCAAAGGGAGTTTTGAACGAAGACGATTATCTGCTTCAGGAAATACTGTTCAACCCACGTACTCCTAAACAGGTGGAAGGAATACGCACAGAACTGAACGAGCTTCTTGACATAATAAGCCGTAAGGATGCCGACGGCATGCATGCCTATCTTAGCAAGATTCGAAACAATATAAAATAATACAACACAGGCTGTTACGCTAATTTATATTCTCGTAACAGCCTGCTTACTTATAAATAAAAAACTTATTACTTTCTGTCAGCTTTCAGACGATCAGCCATAGCCTTTGCAAGTTCTTTTGCCTGAGCATAGTTGTCCTGCTTCATAGCCTGCTTCATTTCTACAGGGTTGCCTACAACCTCGAACTTCAGCTTTTCAGTGTATTCGCCAATCTTCTTCACTGCAGCACTTGCCCAAGTATATGAGCCGAAGTAACCCATCACACGGTTCTTTACTTCGCGGGCAGCAATCTTGCTCAACAGTGATTCCATTTCAGGGTAAAGGTTCATATTGTATGTAGTACATCCCACGATAAGGCCTTTGTACTTGAACACGTCAGCCAGGATATATGAATGATGAGTGTGAGATACGTTGTGCATTATGATATTCTTGATACCCTGACGGCTCAGTTCTTCAGCTATAACTTCAGCCAGTTCCTCTGTATTGCCATACATAGTTCCATATGCTATCACAACACCTTCTTCAGCTTCGTAGCGGCTCATCTTGTCGTACATATCGATAACCTGAGGAATTTTTTCTTCCCAAACAGGACCGTGAGTAGAACAGATAGTATTGATTTTCAATCCGCCAAGTTTCTGTAAAGCTTTCTGTACCGGGTTTCCGAACTTACCTACGATATTAGAATAGTAACGGCGCATTTCGTTCCAATATATATCTGTATTGATATTCTTGTCGATGCATCCGCCGTTCAAGGCTCCGAAACATCCAAAAGCATCACCCGCAAACAGGATTCCGTCTGTTTCATCGTATGTAACCATTGTTTCCGGCCAGTGAACCATAGGCACAAGATAGAAACGGAGGTTGTGATAACCAAGTTTCAGGAAGTCACCGTCGTTTACTACATAGCGGTCGCCTGTCACACCATAATATCCTTCCACCATATCGAAAGTCTTCTTGTTTCCTACAAGCACAATCTCAGGATAATACTGTTTGATAAGAGCGATAGAGCCTGAGTGGTCAGGTTCCATATGGTTTATAATAAGATAATTGATTTTACGGTCGCCTATAATGCTGCGGATTTTCTTCAGATATACTTCGAAGAATGCAACATCTACTGTATCCACCAATGCCACCATCTCATCATCTGCTATCAGATAAGAATTGTATGACACGCCGTATGGCAACGGCCAAAGATTTTCGAACAATGCTTTGGTGCGGTCGTTCACACCCACGTAATGTACTTTACCTTTAATTTCCATTTTTATTTGATTTTATGAGTTTTAATTTATGAAGTTATGTTATAATCTATATTAATAACCGATAAAAGTGTCTATTGTTCACTTAAAACTAATTATATTTCTTGCCCTGATAAGAATCCCTCTCCAACATCCTTTTCTTCAGTTTAGCAGTGAATTCATGATTTTTCAATCCCCAATCAGGAGCAATAAGCAACTCGCGCGGCGACTGCGAGATGAACCTTTCCAATACAAGGTCGGGGCGCAAATGTTCTATATAATCCAATACAAGATCAATATACTCATCAGCTGTGTATAGATGAAAATCCTCCGGACGTTCATCATACTCATGCGCCAACCTTGTGCCCTTAATCAGCTGTAGCTGATGCATCTTCAGTGTAGTAAGCGGTAGCGATGACACATCCTTTGCCTGACGTATAATCATATCATTGTCCTCGCCCGGGAGTCCCAATATAACGTGTCCTCCTGTCATTATACCCCTCGAAACAGTACGCCTTACAGCATCAACGGTACAAGCAAAATCATGTCCGCGGTTTATACGCTTCAGTGTAGTATCATCAGTACTTTCTATACCATACTCAACCAAAAGAAAAGTCCTGCCGTTTATCTCTTCCAGATAATCCAACAGAGACTCCGGCATACAGTCCGGGCGTGTACCTATAACCAACCCCACTACTCCATCTACAGAAAGTGCTTCCTCATACATTGCCTTCAACTTCTCCAACTCTCCATATGTATTGGTATAAGCCTGGAAATAAGCAAGATACTTCATTTCGGGATACTTTCTTGAGAAAAACTCCTTTCCCTCTTCCAACTGCTGTCTTACAGACTTCTCTGTCCGACAATACTCGGGATTAAATGTCTGGTTGTTACAATAAGTACATCCCCCATATCCCTTGCTGCCGTCGCGGTTAGGGCATGTAAAGCCTGCATTGACTGAGATTTTCTGAACTTTAAACGGAAAGTGTTTTGCCAGAAAACATCCAAAATCATTATATCTTATTTTATTATCCATCTGACTAAAAATACGCAGCAAAGATAATATTTTTCCGCCGAAACGACAATAAATGAAAAAACAGAATTACAACAAATCAATCTGTGAAAACACTGAAAGAAAACTCTTCGTCGCCTTACATAAAACGATTCGACATTTTAATGCAAACGACGAAGAGTTTTAAAAGAGACTGAGAAAGAAGTTCCAAAGCTCCTTTTTAATACTATCTATCATAGAAGCATACTCCTCGTCCGACAGATATACTTCTTTAGGATTCATACAGAACACACCACCGAAATCAGGACTGTCAACATATTTAGGAACAAGGTGGAAGTGCAAATGCTCCAAAGTATCGGAATATGCACCGTAATTTATCTTTGCAGGACTGAACACTTTCTGCATTGCACGCGTCACATCGGCTTTGAAAGCGTTTCTATCTTTTTCACTCAACAGATTGAAGTCGTCCACATGTCCATTGTACGCCACATGGCAACGCCTCTATAAATCTGCTCCTTGAAAAGGGATACATGCGAAACACACAGTTCCGCTATTTCAATCATTAAACTATGCAATGTATCGTTATTCTGACAATACAAACAGTCCATTTGATTACCTTTCATTTTTCACCGTATCTTTAAATAGATATACAAAAATACACTTTTTTGAGTGTACACAACGTACTGATACAAAATTTGAGATATGAAATACAATAAAATCCGTAAAGCAATAAAATAGACAACCAAAAATAGAAAAGATTATCCATTTTTATTATATTTGCAGTTGTATTTGGAACTTATTCCAAACAAGTAACATAAATATTATGAGGCGTTATGCTCATCACTTGCGAATGAAAACCTAGGAAATTTTCAAAGCGAACGAGGATAGCATAGTGGTTCTCACGCTATAGCGTGGGCTGCTATAACTACATCTGTTCGCATGGTTTTCCTAGGGCCTTCATTCAAAGATGTGGCATTGCAGTTCCACGCTTCAGTATTTAAACGAAAACGACTTTCCAGGAACTGTAAAAGTCTTTTAATACAATCATGAAAAGCATTTTAACAACCTTGCTGCTTTGCATCAGCATGTCTGTATCAGCCCAATTGGGAGTAACAAAATTCTTAGGCATACCTGTTGATGGTTACAAAAACGAAATGATTAAGAAACTGAAAGCAAAAGGTTTCACAGATTCTGTATTAGGGAATGATATGCTTGAAGGTGAATTTAACGGTGAAAAAGTCTATTTAAGCGTAGTAACAAACAATAACAAGGTTTACAGAATAGCAGTAATAGACCAAAATCCACGAGGAGAAACAGATATAAAAATAAGATTTAATGATTTATGCGACCAATTTCAAAACAACGCAAAATACACACCGATGTCTTATACAGATTATAAAATAAACAAAAACGAAGATATAGGTTACGAAATAATCGTAAACGATAAAAGATACGAAGCCGACTTTATGCAACGTCCGGAAATAACGGATTCCATTACTCTTAAAGAAGTTATAAAAGAACGACTACTACAAAACTATACTGAAGAACAATTGTCAAATCCTTCAGAAGATATAAAAAAAGCAGAAATTACTGCATATTCAGAATATTATGTGGATAAACTCTCAAAAAATGCCGTTTGGTTTATGATAAGCAAAAGTCTAATTACACCTACGAAATATACAATATTAATGTACTACGATAACCTAAACAACCAAGCAAACGGAGAAGATTTATAACAAAGAAACTTAATTTAATATGAAACACCATCTGATTATCATTTTAACAACAATTCCATTTATCCTGTTATCAGGATGTTCAAAAGAAGATGATTTATCTAACAACGAAAATTCAACAAGTAGTAACACATCAAAAGAAGAAGAAAAGGATAACAATACTACGCCCGAAAATGAAGAGGGGATTTACTATGTGAAATATGAAGTTTATATGAGGGATGCTGGTAGTGTACCTTATACAAGAGATATCAAATTCACTTCAGAAAAAGGTGAACAAACTATTACCACTTATAACGATAGCTGGACTGGAATATACGGTCCATTCAAAAAAGGTGCAAAATTATCTTTAACAGCTAAAGGAAATCTTGTAGCGAATACAGCTGAATCATACATCATTATATCTGTAAGCCGTAATAATGAGCCGTTTTCCGTAAAAGCAGAAGAGAGAGAGAAAGGTGGAGATTTACTATCCGTTAATTACACAATAAACTATTAAATTAAAGACATATAAATAACCGTAAAAACAATATTAAGCAAATAAATATACAAAATGAGAAAAAAATTTTCATAATTCGAACTTATATACTATATTTGTCATAGAAAACATGTAGCATAGATGACAGAAGAGGACAAAAATCTACTAAACAGTTTTGAAGGAAAGCTTAGGCACGTCCTTTTTCTATATGATGAAGAGAAAAAAGAAAATGCCGCACTAAAGCAATCCATAGCTGATAAAGATTCTGAAATACAGACTCTGTTGAGTAAGATTAAAGAACTTGAAACCAGATATGCAAACCTGAAGATGGCCCGTATGATAAGTGTAAATGACAATGAAATCAGGGACACGAAACAAAGGCTCACAAGGTTAGTGCGTGAAGTCGATAAATGTATTGCTTTGCTGAACAAATAGAGAAAAGAAAACAGTAAACTATAATATATGGACGACAAACTGAAAATACACTTGCAGATTGACAGGGAACGGTATCCACTGGTGATTAATCGTGAAGAAGAAATATTCTACCGTGACGCTGCCAAGATGATTGACAATAAACTGAACAAATACCGCAGTCTATATCCGGATTTCGGAACCATGAAACACTGGACAATGGTAGCACTGGAACTGGCATACGAAAACGCAAAAGCTAAAGATGCCATTGACATTACACCTTGTACTGAAAAGTTGAAACAATTGGAAGAACTTATGGACCGATATATAAAGGATGGTGCATCGAAGTAGTTGTTTAGGAAACAAGTAAGGGAATTCACGCACAAGTTTACAGGACAATACCTGAAGCTTGTGCGTTTTTATTTATATTTTAAACTTAAATTATAGATGTTGACAACAGTAATACTAACAGTTGTAGCTTTCCTGGTAGGAGGAGCTCTTTCATATAGCTTTTTCAGATACGGTCTGAAATCGAGATATGATAATATCATTAAAGAGGCTGAAACAGAAGCCGAAGTAATCAAGAAAAACAAACTCCTGGAAGTAAAGGAAAAGTTTCTGAACAAGAAAGCCGACCTTGAAAAGGAAGTGGCTGCCCGCAACCAGAAAATACAGCAGGCAGAAAACAAGTTGAAACAGCGCGAAATGGTGTTGAACCAGAAGAATGAAGAACTTCAGCGCAAACGTAACGAAACAGAAGCTATTAAGGAAAACCTTGATGCACAGCTGGTAATTATCGAGAAGAAAAAAGAAGAACTTGACCATCTGCAGTCACAGGAACGCGAAAAGCTTGAGGCTATCTCAGGATTGTCTGCAGAAGATGCAAAAGAAAGACTGATAGAATCACTCAAGGATGAAGCCAAGACTCAGGCTCAGTCATACATCAACGACATTATGGACGATGCGAAACTTACTGCCAACCGCGAAGCTAAGCGTATCGTGATACAGTCTATCCAGAGAGTGGCTACTGAAACTGCAATCGAAAACTCTGTAACTGTATTCCATATCGAATCAGACGAAATCAAAGGACGTATTATCGGACGTGAAGGACGTAACATCCGTGCCCTTGAAGCTGCTACCGGAGTGGAAATAGTAGTAGACGATACTCCTGAGGCTATCGTACTTTCTGCTTTCGACCCTGTTCGCCGCGAAATCGCTCGTCTTGCACTTCATCAACTGGTTACTGACGGACGTATCCACCCGGCACGTATCGAAGAAGTAGTCGCAAAGGTACGCAAGCAGGTAGAAGAAGAAATCATCGAAACAGGTAAACGTACTACTATTGACCTTGGTATCCACGGTCTGCATCCTGAACTGATCCGTATCATCGGTAAGATGAAATATCGTTCATCATACGGACAGAACCTGTTGCAGCACGCACGCGAAACAGCTAACCTCTGTGCTGTAATGGCCTCTGAACTTGGTTTGAATCCTAAGAAAGCTAAACGCGCCGGATTGCTCCACGATATTGGTAAGGTGCCTGATGAAGAACCTGAATTGCCACACGCACTGCTCGGTATGAAACTTGCTGAGAAATACAAGGAAAAACCGGATATCTGCAATGCTATCGGTGCCCACCACGACGAAGTGGAAATGAACAGCCTGCTGGCTCCTATCGTACAGGTGTGCGATGCTATCTCAGGTGCACGTCCTGGTGCCCGCCGCGAAATTGTTGAAGCTTACATCAAACGTCTGAACGACCTTGAACAGCTTGCAATGTCTTATCCTGGTGTTACCAAGACTTATGCCATCCAGGCAGGACGCGAATTACGCGTGATTGTCGGTGCAGACAAGATTGACGACAAGCAGACAGAAAGCCTGTCAACAGAAATCGCCAAGAAGATACAGGACGAAATGACTTATCCGGGTCAGGTAAAGATTACAGTGATAAGAGAAACACGCGCCGTAAGCTTCGCAAAATAAAAAACATTGAAACAAATAATAAAGGCTATATTTCATATCCCGAACGAGAGGACTGGAATATAGCCTTTTTAGTTTCCATACTATATATCTCACATTAGCGAGATTGTATTATAAACTATATCTATTACGATATAACCAAGACACTGTAAAGACCGCATGAAAGTGGTTTTTACAGTGTCTTGTTGTTTTTTCTTAAAATATTCATCAACCTCATAATATTTGGTAACGTTTGCAGATTTTGGGAACGTTCCCGCAAACGTTTGCATAATAATATATTCTACAAACCATAAAATCAATACATATAGATAATATTTTTGTGATAAGAAACAAAACAAAATAGTATTCATCTTTAAATTTATCTTATCATGAAAACAAAAAGAAATCTGGTTGTAGGTACTGGAGAAGCATTGTGGGACATTCTTCCTGAAGGAAAGAAACTAGGTGGAGCACCGGCAAATTTTGCATATCATGTGTCGCAATTCGGATTGGAAAGTATGGTAGTCAGTGCTGTAGGAGATGACAAGTTGGGCAATGAGATTCTCGACAATCTTTCAGAAAAGAAACTTAACATGCTTATCGAAGAAGTTCAGTATCCTACCGGTACTGTACAGGTGGAACTCGACAGTGAGGGAATACCATGTTATGATATTAAAGAAAATGTGGCTTGGGATAATATACCTTTTACTGACAGCCTGAAGTCAATAGCCGAGAGAACTACTGCTGTATGTTTTGGCTCTTTGGCACAAAGAAACGTAGTGTCAAGGGAAACAATAAATACATTCCTGAGCCTTATTCCAAACAAAAAAGGGGTGTATAAGATTTTCGATATAAACCTTCGTCAGGGATTCTATACCAAAGAAATACTATGTCGTTCGATGGAACAGTGCAATATACTCAAAATCAATGATGAAGAACTTGTCACTGTAAGCCGACTTTTCGGTTATCCGGGAATAGACCTTCAGGATAAGTGCTGGATATTGCTTGCAAAATATAATCTGGAAATGCTTATTCTTACTTGCGGTGTTAATGGCAGTTATGTGTTTACACCTGGAAATGTATCATTTGTAGAAACTCCTAAGGTGGAAGTAGCCGATACTGTAGGTGCCGGAGATTCATTTACAGCCGCATTCATATCAGCTTTGCTGATGAAGAAATCCGTCCGTGAGGCGCATCAGCTTGCTGTAAATGTATCAGCATTTGTTTGTACTCAGAATGGTGCCATGCCAAGACTTCCCGAGAACTACATATCAAGAATAGTCTGATTAAAGTTTCATCGGCTATGAAAAATACATGTTTTGCAGGTATATCGTTAAGATATATTTTGCTGATGCTCACTCTGGTATGTGTGAAGCAGGCTGATGCCCAATTACATCTTAAAGCCAATATGCAGAATATGCATCTTTGGCGTGGTATGGAAGTTACGGATGGGTTGGTTTTTATAACCGACCTGTCTGTGACAGATAAAAATGAGCATTTTACTTTCGGATTGTGGGGCGGTACAAATGTGAACGGCTCCTACAAGGAGTTCAATCACTATGTTTCTTATGCTGACAGAGGACTGAAGATTGCATTATGGGACACATATAATTTCTCTCCCGGTGCAAACTACAACAACAAAGAATATTTCAACTACAAGCCCGACGAGACGGGACGATTCCTGGATGCAACAGTGTCGTACGATTTCAAGAGATTTATTCCGCTTAGATTGAGCTGGTCGACTATAATTTACGGTAGAGACAGAAACATACAAAATACCAAGAATCTGTATTCCACCTTTGTTTATGCAGAATACTCTGTACTCGACAATGAGAAGTGGAATGTAAGTCCCGGAATCGGTGCCGCTTTCGCTTTAAGCCCTGACCGGACGATGACAGACTCTGGCGATTTGTATCATTTTTATGGAGAAGCTCCCGGAATAGTACATCTCAGCCTAAATGTGGTATATAAACTTAAAATATTTGAGAGGGATTTTCCTGTCAGTATAATGGCTCTTTGGAATCCACAGTCTGACAAGGGATTTTTTCAAGCCGGAGTACAGCTGTTTTCCTTTTAGAAAATGTCAGTTTATGGATTCCATGTTTTTCAGTTGATCAGTTGACTTTTGTGCTTGATTCCCTTATCTTTATTTCTGCATTAAGAACTATAGAACGGTTTGGTGATTCAGGGTTTGATATCTTTTCAAGAATCAGTTGGGCTGCATTCTTTCCCATTTCCATCAAAGGAGGTTCAACTGTTGTTAGCTGTGGATGTACTATCGTCGACAGACTTGTTCCGGAGAAACTGGCTATGGCCACTTCCTCCGGAATTTTTTTTCCTAATGTCCTCAGCCTGTTCATACATCCTATGGCCAAAGTATCAGTAAATGCAAAAACAGCATCAATCTTCAAATCTCTTTTCAGAAGTTCATCAGCAGCCATTGCCCCATCCTCCAGCTCCATTCCACACTTTATCACTAGTTTATCGTTATATTCTATTCCGAATTTGGCAAGCGCATCCTTGTAGCCGTTAAAGCGTTCTGTTGAGTTGTATATGTCATCACTGCCCTTGATATGCGCAATGTTTTTATATCCGCTTCTTATTAGGTTTTCTACGAGGAAGAATGACTTCATATAATCATCCACTATCACCTGCGAAACATTCATACCGTGAGGAATACGGTCGTAAAACACCATTGGCATCCCACTATCTTTAAGTCTTGAATATTCCTCCATATTCTTTTTGTAACTGCAGATACTTATGATTATTCCGTCCACCATAAACTGCTCCATCATTCTGAGGATATCTTTCTCTTTTTCCGGATCCTCATCAGAACTTGCTATTATAACCTTTATACCTTTGGAATATAATATTTCCTGGATTCCGTTTATTACTTTCGAAGCAAATGGAGTAACCATCTCCGGCACTATGACTCCCACAGTGTTTGTATGTCCGTATTTTAGATTTGTCGCTACAGGGTTAGGTTTATATCCCAGTTCCTTTGCAGCAGCCAACACCGTATCTTTTGTCTCACGGCGTATATTCTTATCGTTGCATAATGCTCTTGATACTGTGGAAACAGATATTGAGAGGTGTTTTGCTATGTCTTTTATGGTAACGTGTTTCATGGTCTGATGAATTTTTCATCCACAAATATAAAACATATATCTCATAAATCCTAATTATGAGAACGTTTGCAGATTTTGGGAACGTTCCCGCAAACGTTTGCAATGGGAAACTGCAGAAAATAAAAAAAATATTCAATGTTAAAGCATATATTTGTGGTGTAATCAAAAACAAGATACTGATAGAGAAACAATTAACAACATATTATAAACAATCAAAAATTTTACAATCATGAAAACACAGGTTATTTCTTTCGGTTACAATCGTGAAAATGTTAAATCAGGTATTTTGCACATTGGTGTAGGTAATTTCCATCGTGCTCATCAGGAGTACTATACAAGCCTTCTGCTCGAAAATGAGGACCAGCAGAACTGGGGTATTTGCGGAGCAATGATCCTTCCATCGGATGAACGTCTTTATAAGGCTCTGAAAGGCCAGGGTGGGGAATATACCCTTACAGTATGCGGTCGCAATGGTGAAGATACTGCTTACAGACTCGGAGCTCTGAACGAACTTTACTGGGGTATTGAAGAACCTGAGAAAATTATCAACAAGATTGCGGATAAGGATATTAAAATCATTACCCTGACTATTACTGAGGGTGGATATAACATAGAAAAGGCTACCGGAGCATTTATTCTTGAAGACGAAAATATAAGACATGATTTGCAGCACCACACAACTCCTAAGACTGCATTCGGTTATGTGGCAGAAGGATTGAGAAGAAGAATGAACTTAGGTAACGGATCTGTTACTATTCTTTCATGCGACAATTTGCAGCACAACGGTAATACTGCAAAGAAAGCGTTCATGTCGTTCTTCTGCGCACAGGATATGAAATTGGCTGCTTGGGTTGAAAAGAATGTGACATTCCCTAACAGTATGGTTGACAGAATCACTCCTGCTACACGTCCGGAAGACATATCAAGATTAAATAAGAAGAATGGTGTATGCGACGAAGCACCTGTATATTGTGAAGACTTCATCCAGTGGGTTATAGAGGATAAGTTCATTGCCGGACGTCCTGCATGGGAGAGAGTGGGAGTAGAATTTACAGACGATGTAACAGCTTACGAAAACATGAAGCTGAGTCTGCTGAATGCTTCGCACACACTGCTTTCATATCCTTCATTCCTGAGCGGATACAGAAAGGTTGATGACGCGATGCATGATGAGAGAATAGAGAAGTTTGTACGTCAGTTTATGGATATTGACATTACTCCTTACGTGCCTGCACCGGGAAATACTGACCTTGAACTCTACAAGAAAACACTTATCGAACGTTTCGGAAACCGTTCCGTAAGCGACCAGATAGCACGTTTGTGTTTCGATGGTATATCTAAGTTCCCTGTATATGTAATGCCTAACTTAGGCAAAATGATAAATGACGGAGCCGACCTGACAAGAGTAGCCTATCTTATAGCTGCCTATCGTCACTATCTGAAATATAAAGTTGATGATAATGGCGCTGCATTTGAGGTAGCAGAACCATGGATCACTGCAGAGGATTTACAGGTAATAGGAAGTGACAATGCTATGGATTTCCTTGCTCTTTCAGCATTTGGCAGTGTAAATCTTAAAGCTTCGGAATCTTTCTGCAGTCTGTATCTGAATTTTGTTGAGGAAATAAAAGCCAACGGAGCGATGAAAACGCTTGAAGGCATCCTGAAATAACAGAAAAACATATAAACCCTGAATCAGACCACACATCATGAATACACAAGTTAACAAAAACACAAGCAACAGTCTTGGACCATTTGCGGTTCTGACATTTATATACTTTATTTAAGTTTCGCAAGTTCAGCTTGCTAGTTTTAATTTGTAAATATTGCATAT
>NZ_DXVR01000057.1:0-17475 GCF_019417265.1 Bacteroides sp. | reverse complement strand
TTTGTGAACTCATAATGTTGGTTTTATGAGTCAACTTTTTTCAGGGTAAGACAATGAACGGAACGTTTACTGAGCGTTCATTAGCTGTTCACTGCATGTTCATCGTACGTTAGTTCCTTCGCTCGTCATCTGTATTCTTTTTATCGTTCCGTCTTCATTATAATATAGACGGTCAATGCAGATAGAGCGTCGGAAACTGCCTCCATGAGTATTTATTCCGCCGTTATGGTAAATGAAATACGATTTACCGTTGAAGTCTATTATTGATTGGTGGTTTGTATTGGAGTTTCCGGCCAGTTCGTTCAGTGTCCCTTTATACTCCCATGGCCCGTTGATGCTTTTGCTCATGGCATAGCAGATTTTCTCCGGAAATTCCGATGCGAACGACAGATAATACCAGTCGCCATGTTTGTGTATCCATGGAGCTTCAGTGAAGCGTGGAAGATTTATCGGAATTATAGGGCCGTCAAGCTCTGTCATGTTTTCTTTCAGTTTTGCATAATAGCACTGAGTGTTACCCCAGAACAGATATGCCTGTCCGTCGTCATCTATTATTACGGTCGGGTCAATGTCGTCCCATGCTATGGAAGTATATTCGGTAGTCATATCATTAGTGATTAATGCACTGCCCCTTGCATCCTTGAAAGGACCTGTTGGAGAATCAGCCACTGCCACACCGATTGATTTTCCCGGTATAGTAGCATGCTCGACAGTTACATACCAGTAGAATTTACCGTTCCTTTCTATTACCTGGCTTGCCCATGCATCACCCTTTGCCCATTTGAAATCCTTTGCCTTAAGAGTGTAAGAATGTTCGGTGAATGTTTTCATGTCCTTGGTAGAGAAAATACACCATTCGTTCATCAGATAATATTGATGAGGTTCCGGACATTCGTCGTGTCCGGCATAGATATATACCGTACCGTTGTGTACCAAAGCAGCCGGGTCGCCCAAGTATTTGTGTGTAATTACAGGATTACCTTTGGCTACGAAAGTAGTGTCTTCTTTCGCCGCATACAATGTGTGGCATACGAAGCTTGCAAGCAATGTAACAATTAAAGGTTTAATCATATTTTTCATACTGTCAGAAATTAATTTTTTGCAAAAATACCTTTTGGAGCTTATTGGGCAGGTGGACAAATAAACATGTTAGGTGGATAAACTTGCAAATGTGGTGAAAAACAGTGTCCGGAGTAGTATGAAATTAGGAAATAGATTTTATTTTTGTGGATAATTAAAACCTGGAATTATGAATTTAAAGCACATTCTATCTTATTCATTGTTTATATTATATTGTCTTGTGGGAATACTGCAGTCATCCGCAAGGAATGCAGACAGGCAGGAAATTGTGAACTACACAAACAGATATACATTTTCCTGTATCACAATGCAGGACGGTTTGCCGCACGTCTTTGTTGATGATGTGGTAAAGGACAGTCGTGGATATCTGTGGCTTTCCACTATGGGAGGAGGAGTTTCCCGATACGATGGATATGAGTTTGTGAATTTCAGTACCAATACAGGAACTAACAAACTGAAATCTAACTTTATAAGCCATTTATGTGAAGATAGGTTCGGACGTTTATGGGTGTCCGGAGATGACGGAATAGACCTTATATCTATAAACGACCTTGACCTAAGGACATCGGAAGTGGCATCTTCCTTAATGCCATTTATTGATTCTCCTATATCCGGGATGCTCGTTTCTAAGTCGGGCAATATATGGTTGAGTAGCAAGAACATTCTTTATAAGGTGGTGCTTGATGATAAAGGTGGCGTGAGTGATGTGATAAAAGTATCGCATGTCAATACGAACGAGCGCGGTACCGCATTATGTGAGATTGGTGGATATATCTGGTTCCAGAAAGATGATATGCTGTGTCGCGTAGCTGATACGGTTATGGAGTGGCAGGAGCCTAATGCCGCTTCATCATCTTTAGCCTCGTTATCCGGTCAGTCGGTCTTTTGCATGCACGTTCTTAATAATGACGTATGGATAGGAACAAGTTTCGGCCTGTTCAGATACAGCATATTGACAGATACTGTGCGATATTATATGCACAATAGGGAGGACGGACATTCTTTATCACAGAACTATATAACAGATATCACATCGGCAGGGGATGGAACGCTGATTGTCGGAACTTTGATGGGGCTTAATATCTACAACCCTGTCTATGACAACTTCCAGCATGTTATAAATGACGATGAAGGCGGATTGGGAGGTGGTTCTCAGCTAAACTCAAACTTTGTCAATGTACTTTTTTATGACGATGGAAATGACATTGTGTGGATAGGTACAGAAACCGGTGGGCTTGCAAAAATGTATGCTTCACGCTTATATGTTACAAACTATCTGCATTTGCAGAACCAGGCATCCAGTCTGTCGAGAAATCTTGTAAACTCAATTATTGAAGACAATGACGGTACATTATGGGTAGGAGTGGTAGAGGGAGGACTCAACTGTAAACCTATGGGAATGAACGGTTTTATCCATTTCACTACAGATGCGCCTTCTTATCTCAGTCATAACACAGTCAGTTCTTTGGCTCTCGATGGAAAGGAAAGACTTTATGTAGGTACATGGGGAGGAGGCGTAGGATGGATAAACCGGAAAACGGGAACCGGCAAACGCTTCAACAGGATAGATGGTATAGATGACATTTTCATATCTACATTAATTTATGACAGAATAAATGATTTACTTTGGATTGGTTCACAGCATAGTGCATATGTCTATAATCCGAAGGATAATACTGTAAAAGAGCCTTTCAAGGATACTGAGAAAGAGATAGTAAACATAAATGCTTTGGGAAGCTGTATTTCGGGGTCCGGAGATTTATGGCTGTCTTCCGTTTACGGATTGTTGAGAGTGGACCTCAAGGCTTATTCACGCGGTGAGTTGGTCTATAAGAAATATACCGATGGAGTAAATATGCCTAAGGGTGAACGAATTACGTGTGTACATGAGGCCGGAAACGGTGATTTGTGGATTGGCAGCAACGGTGCAGGGATATATCGTGCCGTAAAAGAAGGCGAGAATTACGTGTTCTCATCATATAATGTTCAGGATGGGTTGATAAGTAATAATGTGCGCGGCATACAGGAAGACTGGTATGGCAATATCTGGATTACCACTGTAAATGGTCTTTCAAGGTATTATCCCAAGGATGATATGTTTGTAGGTTATACGTCAAAAGACGGATTGCCATCGGATAATTTCTACTGGAATGCCACTGCCGTGTCCGGCAATGGCGAGAAAATCTATCTGGGAAGCTTGGGAGGCCTTTCCGAAGTACATACGGTAATGGAAAATGAAAGCCGTATGAATTTCCCGTTGGCTATCACCCGGATAAATGTAATAGGTGGGGCATGCCATCCTGAAGATGGACTGTTGGAACTCCATGAGAATGACAAGTCATTGACCATAGAGTTTGCGGCCCTCGATTATAATCCTTCTTCGTTGGCGGCATATTCTTATCGCCTTGTTGGTTTTGACGATAACTGGATAGATACGAGAAGAGACAGACGCACGGTGACTTATACTAATCTGAAACCGGGGAAATACAGTTTCCAGTTGAGATATACCCCCGATGGTAAGAACTGGATAAGTGCGGGTAATGGACTTCAGATAGAAGTTTCGCCATATTTCTACAAGACTCCGTGGTTTGTATTGTCGGTTATGCTGCTGTCGGTTCTTATAGGCTACAGAATAGAGACCTGGAGGTTTAACGAGATGAAACGACAGCAGATTATACTGCATGACAAGGTAGAAGAACGAACCCGCGAACTCAAGGAACAGCAGAAACTGCTTTCTGTACAGACAGAGGAACTGTCAAAACAGAACGGACTGTTGAAAGAACAGAATATCCAGATAACGGAACAGAAAAACAAGATACTTGAAATGTCCCGCAAGGTAGAGGAACTGACTATTGACAAACTGACTTTCTTTACAAACATCACACATGAGTTCAGAACTCCGCTTACGCTTATAGTAGGCCCTATCGAAAGGGCCTTGAAGTTGAGTTATAATCCGCAGGTTATCGAACAGCTCAATCTGGTTGAGAAAAACAGCAAATATCTTCTCTCGCTGATAAACCAGCTGTTGGACTTCAGAAAAGTGGAGGATGGAAGGATGAGGATTATATGCCATCATGGAAATATAAATACGTTCCTCGATGACTTGCTTACCCCTTTTGTCGCATTTGCAGGCGACCATGGCATTACGTTGAAGTCTTATAAGCGCATTGACAATCCGTATATGATGTTCGATGAAGATATAATGCGTAAGGTGATAACAAATCTTATAAGCAATGCCATAAAGTTTACAGAGAAAGGAGGTATGGTATCTGTTTATGCTGCAACAGTGAACGACAACGGCGAGGAGAAACTGTACATATGTGTAAGAGATACCGGAAAGGGAATCCCCGAAGGCGATATCGAGAAAATCTTCAACCGCTTTTATCAGGCAGATAATCAGGGCCTGGAGTCGGTAAGCGGACAAAGTGGAACAGGCATAGGACTGTACCTCTGCAAGAAACTTATAACACTGCTGGAAGGTAGTCTGGTTGCTATGAACAATCCGGTGCAAGGCTCGTCTTTCAGAATATTATTGCCTGTAGAAAGAGGAGATAAGAATGAGATAGTAGATGAAGTATATGACGATGAACATGACGAAGTATCGTTGTCGCCTGAAAAGAACGGTAAACTGAATATTCTTATCGTAGAGGACAATAAGGATATGAGAGATTATATAAGGTCCATTCTGGCAGAATATTATAATGTACTGGAAGCATCTAATGGTGAGGAAGCCCTGCATGTCCTGAGTTCTTCGAATGTAGACTTCGTAATCAGCGACCTTATGATGCCTGTGATGGATGGAATGGAACTGTCGCATAGAATAAGGAGTGATTTCTCTATATCACATATACCTATTCTTATGCTTACGGCAAAGACTTCTGACGAAGCAAGATTGGAAGGCTATAAAGCTGGTGTAGACTCCTATCTGTTGAAACCTTTCGATGAGAATTTATTGTTGGCACGAATTTTAGGTATATTGGAAAACAGAAAGCGTTTCCAGCAGAAGTTCTATCTGACAATGGATGTGGATTCTTTGGGAATAGAAGAAGAGTCGGGCGACAAGAAGTTTCTTGACAAGGCTATGAAAACAGTAAAAGAAAATTACATGAATCCGGACTTTGATGTCGCTGATTTTATCAATGCGGTGGGTATGAGCAAGAGTCTTCTGAACAAGAAGATGCAGAGCCTGACGGGACAGTCTGCAAATCAGTTTATGAGAAATTACAGATTGAACCTTGCGCGTGAACTTTTGTTGAAAAACAAGGTGACACACAATATGAACATATCAGAAATTGCATATCAGGTCGGGTTCAACGACCCCAAATATTTTACACGCTGCTTTACAAAACATTTCAATGTAACTCCGAGCAGTATAATGGAGGATAAATGACGGCAAGTGTTTGAACGGGTATAACATGATAATCAGGTGTAAATAATGATTTGTAAGTTATAAAGTGTATAAATCAGATATTAATAGGTGGACTTAAGTAAAAACATGCTTTTGTCCACTTATTATCTTTTTTTGTCCACTTCCGTTTTGGCTATCTCCTATATTTTTGTGGCATAAAATAATTTGTTATATTTTAAAAGAATGTATTATGGAGAATGCTACAAAAACAGTCATTAGTATTTTGCAAGGGATTTGCAGAATACGATATTACACCGTAACGTAAAGATTTTCCCTTATAGGTTATTGTATTAATCTTATCTGTGCGAAAATGGATAAAAACTCATCTTTGTTATGTTAGAACAATCTAATTGGTTTATTGAAAAATTTAAATTTAATACCATTTAAAATGAAAAAACAATTTATTTTTTCTGCAATGCTTGGTTTATGTGCCTTTGGAGGAACAATGGTATATCCTTCATCTGCTTTGGCTGCTGTGGCACAATCTCCTTCAATTAAGGTAAGTGGTCAGGTTATTGATGAGCAAGGTCTTCCTTTGCTTGGTGCTACTATCAGAGTTAAAGATGGACAAACGGGAACAACAACCGACTTTGATGGAAATTTCCAGATTGAGGTTCCCGGTAACTCTGTTTTATTGATAAGTTATGTCGGATATAAGGACCGTGAAATAGCTGTTCGCAATAGAGCAGTCCTGGAACCGATTCAACTGCAGACAGACGATTTGATGCTTGAGCAGGTAGTCGTTGTAGGTTACGGTACACAGAAAAAGTCAGATTTGACAGGTGCCGTATCTGTAGTAGATGCAGAAGCTTTGAAACAGGTTTCACATTCAAATATATCTTCTATGCTTGAAGGAAAGGTGGCAGGTGTGCAAATTACATCTGACGGTCAGCCCGGTGCCGACCCTTCAGTTCGTATCCGTGGTATCGGCTCTTTCGGAAGCACTGCACCTCTTTATGTAATCGACGGTGTTCCGATGGGAACTTCCATTCGTGATTTCTCTTCTAATGATATAGAAACAATTCAGGTGTTGAAGGATGCCTCTGCAGCTGCTATTTACGGTTCCCGTGCTGCTAATGGTGTGGTTATCATTACTACAAAACGTGGTCAGAAAGACCAACCGCTGAAAGTGGATTATAATGGATATTTTGGTGTCGATTATATTCCTAACAATGTATATGATGTAATGGATGCAGACCGGTACAGTCAATATGTCGGTCAGGCATGTGTTAATTCTAATACTCCTATTCCGGGAGGATATCACCTTGACAGTGCTACAGGTAAATACCGTTTCCAGGATGACACCAATACAGATTGGTTTAAAGAAGTATTCAAAACCGGTATCCGCCAAAATCATAATGTAAATCTTTCCGGTGGCGGTGCGCACAATACTTATAATGTGGCATTGGATTATTTTAACCAGAAAGGGACTCTCGAAGGTGCAGGCCCTAATTATGAACGTTTCACAGCACGTGTCAACAATACTATGGACACTAAGTTCGTGAAATTCCATACCAGTATTGTTTATTCCCATTCGGATCAGGATAACATGGGATTGTCAAATGCTTCGGAATATGTTCAGGGATTATATGGTGACGTGACTAATGTTCTTCGTGGAACATTGCTTATGCAGCCTACCATAAAGGCCTATGATGAGTCAACATGGGTATTGGACGACAAAGTCGGTATTGCAAAAGACTTCAATTACGATGCTTACGGTTATGGGGTTTATTATGATGACATACATGGTGATATCTCTGCATCCAATCCATTGCTCGTAAACAATCTGATGCAGCGTAATACACGTGTTGACAGATTTGTGGGAACTGCGTCGGCAGATGTTGACCTTCTCAAAATGATAGGTGTTGACAGCAAGAATCATAAACTAAATTATAAATTGAATCTTTCTTACAGTAAAACCAACTGTAAAGACTTTACATGGATTCCTTCATGGGTACAGAGTAACCGTGTTTATCTGGCAAAGAGCAATGAACGCCTGACAAAAGCTTCGCGTATATACTCGGATGCATTGATAGAAAATGTGCTTACTTATGATGGTACAATAGGAAAGCATCATATAAATGTGATTGCCGGTCAGACTTTTGAGGAGGAAAACACAGATTTGTTGACAGGATGGGGGTTGGATTTCACTGAACCTTACTTCCTCCAACTTCAGAACGGTTCGGACAGATTTTCGGAAAGTTTTGAGTATAAGCATGCCATTTTATCTTATATCGGTCGTGTCAATTACAATTATGATGACAGATATTTGTTTTCGGCAACGGTCCGTAGAGATGCCAGTTCTCGTCTGACCAAAAGTATCCGTTGGGGAACTTTCCCTTCTGTATCTGTCGGTTGGCGTTTTGATAAGGAAAATTTCTTCCCTTTCAATCCTGATGTTGTAAATATGTTCAAGTTCCGTGCCAGCTATGGTGAACTTGGTAACGAGAATATCGGTGAGTACATGTATCAGGCAGTAATGTCGCGTAACAATATGACTTATAATTTCAATAATTCACCTGTGACAGGTTCTGCTATTTCTACTTTTGTGGATAACAACTTGGCTTGGGAAAAGAAGAAAACATACAATGTCGGTGTTGACCTCGCATTCTTCCGTAACAGACTGGAGTTCACAGCTGAATGGTATAAGAACACAAGTACAGATTTGCTGTATGAAGTTCCTGTTCCGGAACAGGCAGGAGTTTCCAATACAACGGTAATAATGAATGCTGCATCGATGGAAAACTCAGGTTTTGAATTCTCTGCTACTTATCGTAACCATGACAATCCTTTCAAATATGAATTCTCAGGTAACCTTAGTACATTGAAAAACCGTGTAACTTCATTAGGCTTCGGTACAGACTCTTATATTTCAGGAGCTTATATAACAAACGTAGGTGAAGAAATCGGTCAGTTCTATGGTTGGGTGTATGAAGGTATAGCTCGTACACAAGAAGACCTTGATAACCATGCTGTACAGGAAGGCGCCCGGATTGGTGACTGTCTTTATAAAGACTTGAGCGGTCCTGAAGGTACTCCTGATGGTAAAGTGGATGCATACGACCAAGTTGTGCTTGGCAGCGGTCTGCCAAAGGTAAACTTCGGTCTTAGCGCACGTTTTGAATATAAAGGTTTTGATTTAAGTATCTCTACATTCGGTGCTTTGAACTATCATGTAAGTGACGATATCTACAACTCATTGAATTCTTGCTATGGTTGGGGTAATAAAGCCGTTGCTATTCTTGATGCCAACCGTTTCAGTGAAGATGGAAGCACTTATATCTCAGATGTTCCACGTACCTACATAACTAATAATGCCAGCTTGGCATGGAATGACCTCTTCAGCCAGCGTAAGATTCAGAATGCAGCTTACTGGAAAATTGCAAATGTTGAATTAGGTTATAACTTCCCTAATGAATGGTTTGGTAAGTATGTATCAGATGTACGTCTATATGTATCTGCACAGAACTTGCATACATTTACCGGTTATCATGGCTATAATGTGGATTATGCAGGTGGTACATTCACACCGGGTTATAACTTCTGTTCATATCCAACAGCGCGTACATTCATGTGCGGAGTTCATTTTACATTCTAATTGTCATCCAATATATATAAATACTAAAAATATATCGTATGAAACTAAATATATATTCACTTGCTCTCCTTTTCGGATTAGGAACATTTACTTCTTGTATTGACAGACTTGAAATGATAAATCCTAATCAACAGACTTCAAGCACTTTCGGTTTCAATGCCGATGATTTGGAAGAAAGTGTTATCGCTGCCTATAACCATATCCGTATGGAAGGTTCTTATGCACGTGTAGGCTATACTATTGACGTATGTCGTGGTGATGAAGCCTGGAACTCTTCTCAGGTATGGTACCTGCCTTTCGATGACCTTAATGCCGAGGTAACTTCCGATATTACATGGTGGCCATGGCGCGAGTGGTATTACACAATAAATGTATGTAACTTTATCCTTTCACGTTGTGATGAAGACAACAGCAAGCTGTCTGAAAGCATGCGACGCATTAAAGGTCAGGCTTTGTTCCTCAGAGGTTTGTCATATTACAATCTGTCAGGTTATTATCAGAACCCACCTCTCATTCTTGATTATGCGGGCTATTCTTCACTTGAAGGCCTTTACGGTGAGAACAGTTCTTACGATGAGGTGCTCGACCGGGTAGAAAAGGATTTCTCCGGAGCTATGGAACTGCTTCCATCACGCGATATGGGTGGTGAATGGTCCGGCGGACGTGCCACCTGTGGTTCTGCAGCCGGCTATTATGCACGTACTCTGATGGTTCGCCATAAATTCTCAGAGGCACTTACAGTTCTGACTGATATTATCGATAAGAAATATGGAACATACAGACTGATGGATAATTATGGTGATAACTTCAGAGAAGGTTCCGCTTACGAAAACAATGACGAAAGTCTTTTCGAGGTACAGTTCCTCGATTATGGCTCGCAGGGAACAGACGATGAATGGACTCCGGTAAACACAAGTCCTAACGCGACTCAAGGTTCTGCCATAGAAAGTAACTTTGCTCCCGGAAAATATGGTGGTTGGGCTGATATATCTGCATCTCCTTGGTTATATGAACTGTTTAAGAAAGAACGTACAAAAGATGGTAAACTTGATCCACGCCTTTATTGGACTATCGGTACATATGAAACCGGATGGGAAGGTTTTGAGTTTGGAAATGTAGCCTATACTCACGAACTTTCTGCTACAGAAGACATTTATACCAATAATACTAACGGTGGATTGCCTATCGCCAAATTTACCAATCTTCGTACAGGTTTGTATAGCACAGTAGTTACAGGTTTGCGTGACGGTATAAACATCCGCCTGATGCGTTATTCCGATGTGTTGCTTCGTGCAGCGGAGTGTGAGAATGAAGTGAACGGTCCTACACAGAGAGCCATTGACTGGATTAACGAGGTACGCGGACGTGCTGATTTGCCTGATTTGGAACTTGAAGACTTTGATACACCCGACAAACTGTTTGAGCAGATAGCCAATGTAGAAAGACCAAAGGAATTTGGCTGTGAGTTTGGACGTGGATTTGATTTGATAAGATGGGGATTCTTCTATGACAACGGACGTTTGCAACAGCTTAAGGAACATGGAACTTTCCGCCGTTCTACCAAGAATGTAAAAGCCCCTGTAAGATATGCGGATATATCATCCGATTCTGAATTTAAGAGTTCTTTTGATACTTATATTACCGGTCATGAATTCTTGCCTATTGTTCAGACATTGACAAACAAGAACCCTAATCTTAAAGGAAACTCTGCAAACAACAGTTCTGACAATTCAGTCTATTTCAGTGAAAAAGGATGGACAGTACGTCCGGTAGTTGATTTAAGTGAATAAATAACCTAATAATGTTTAAGACAATGAGAAATTATAATAAAATAGCATTAGCATGTTGTTCTGCAGCTTTTGGGCTGTTTGCATTGACAGGTTGCGAAGGTGGAGAAATCTTTGAGGTTAATGCACCGGACTGGATTTCTGATAAGGTTCAGGAAATAGAAGACAGTAATAAACAGGAAGAGGAAGTGCTGGAAGGCATGATGGAGGATGTATATACTATTGGAAAAACTGATTATTCAAGTGGTTGGTGGTCTGCTTTTTCTAAATATTACGTGATACCTGACGGACAGAAATGGAATGCGGTGTTCAATCTTAATATTAATCCAAGTGCACCAAATACTTATAAGAATTTTGCTTTGATAATCAGTGCGGATGATAATCGAGAAGGTAGCGGATATAAAGAGTATGGGGCAATACGTTTTGATAATCAACCATCCGGTAACTCTGAATGGGGGGATTATATTGACCGTTCTTATATACAGAGTACTCTTACTTTTGAAACCGATACGGATGCCGGTGTTGAGAAACTTGGAGGAAAAGTAACGCTTACAGTTGACAGAACCAATCCTGAGGCTTTTAGTATAACTATGACTAATGGAACAGTTACAAAAACTTATAAGCAACCTTATACGCTTGTTGATTTAAATGCTGATGCCAATAACAAGAATATTCGTTGTTTCATGGTTCCCGAAGGCTCTTATATTGACTTTCTACAGACAAATATTGAACCGATAGGTGGTTGTACCTCTGCGGCTGACAAGAATCCGGTATCTATGGTATTACAGAATGTACCGGCTCAGGTGAATTTAGGAACTTCTCTTGAAGATGCTATGGCTGGAGCTGCCGCTTTGGTTACTTTCGAAGAAGGTGTCACGAAAACTGTTACAGCATCGGAACTTAGTTTCTCGGCTATTCCGGATATGAATACTGCCGGAGAAAAAACACTTGTAGCTGTATATAATAAGACTTTTAAGGGTGAAAACTGTGATACTCCTATTATGGCTAATGCCAAGTTTGAGGTTGTTGAAAGTATTGAATCTATTGAAGTGACAACTCAACCATCACGTACTACATACTATTATTACATATCAGAAGCTACAGAAACTCTTACAAATCGCACTTTAGCTTTCGATCCTACAGGAATGGTTGTTACGGCTACTGAATCTACTGGAAAACTAAGAGTTCTTGATAATTCAAAACTTACTTTCTCAGCGGTTCCAGCAACTGTTGGTATCCATAAAGTAACTATTACTGCTGATGAGGGTGTTACTGCAGAAGTTAGTATAACAGTTAAAGAATCTCAAGTCTCACCTATTAGTTATACTGGCACTGTAGGAGCTATAGATAATAGCACTGTATTTTGGGGAGATTTTTCTGATGATTTCAATGTGCCAGTTGGTGAAACTAGGTCTGTTGAATTTGTCAACAACAGTAGTCTGGCCAATAACTGGAATAACTTCTTGGTAGTGTTGCGAATGACTGATTATACCGAATATGCTGTAGTTCGTGCTGATAACTATGGATGGGGTGACGGATATGCTGCTTGTGTAACTAGTGGAGGTCAAGCCGACTGGGCTACTTGGCTTGCCGGAATGAATGGTGCCAAAGTTACAGTATATGTAACAAACTGTGGCAATAGTACGGCCGATATTCAGGCTGTTATGATAGGTTCTACAGGTACAACATCTATACAGTATTATTTGGGTATCAATACTGTTAATCCTGATGATTTGAATTTTGCACTTTCAGTTGATGGCTGTCATCTCGTTTTTGAATAAATTTTTTATAACAATACATGCCGTTACTCTTTTGGAGTAGCGGTATGTCTAAACAAAATAATCAAATGAAAAAAATATCATACTTTCTGATATCCTTGTTTACGGCTTTCGGCTTTACGGCTTGTACCGATGGACTGGATAACATAGAATACAGCAGCGACAGCGGTATAGTGGCATCCGCACCTGTTGTAACTGAAAAGACAGGCTTCTCTTTGACTGTTACATCGACTGCGAGCGGTGATGTAAATAATGTAGTGAAAAAAGGTTTCTGTTATAGCCTGAATGTTCAGAATCCTACTATCAAGGATAATGTCTTGGATGCGGACGAAAATTTCAGTGTTACTATTTCAGGACTGAAAAGCAACACTCCTTATTATGTACGTGCTTATATCTACGGTAACAGCCGTTACATATATTCGGAAACTATTACTGCAACAACAGCAGACCAAAGTCTGGAAGAACAGTTCGAGAATTATGTAGCTCCGGACTATGCTGATGACTATACTTCCATGGCAGCTTGGGACAAACGTAATGAATGGAATCTGGCAAATGTTCACGACCCTTCTGTGTTCAAGGCTGAAGATGGTTTTTACTATATGTATCAGACAGACGCTTCATATGGTAATGCTCATGAAGGACACGGACACTTCCATTGTCGCAGGTCTAAAGATTTGGTAAACTGGGAATATTTAGGAGCTACAATGCAGGATGCTCCTGAATGGGTCAAAACCCGGCTTAATGCCTATAGGGCAGACATGGGACTGGAACCTATAGAAGAACCTGTTTATGGATTCTGGGCTCCTGTGGTAAGAAAAGTCAGAAACGGACTGTACAGGATGTACTACAGCATTGTGATTGATAATTATATAAAGACCGGCAAACCGAATGCAAGTGAAAACTTTGACAATTCCTGGACAGAACGCGCGTTTATAGGTCTTATGGAAACATCAGACCCTGCTTCAAACGTGTGGGAAGACAAAGGGATGGTGATATGCTCGTCATCTGACAAGGCTTCGGATGGCTGGAGCAGAAATAGTACCGGAAACTGGGATGCATATTTCTATTTCAATGCTATAGACCCCGCTTATGTAGTAACAGAAGGAGGAGAACACTGGATGATTTACGGTTCATGGCACAGTGGTTTTGCAGCAGTAGAAATTGACCCGGCTACTGGTAAGACAAAAACAGAATTGGGTAAACCTTGGGCGATATCTGATTGGAGTGCAAATACATACGGTAAACTTGTTGAAAGAAGAAACAACAACCGCTGGCAGGCTTCAGAAGGTCCGGATATAATCTACAATCCTCAGACAGGATACTATTATATGTTTATTGCATATGGCCAGCTTGCTGTGGCCTATAATACACGTGTTGTACGTTCTGAAAATCCTGACGGACCATATGTGGATATGAAAGGTAATCAGGCAACTAGTTGTCAGGATATGTATCCGGCTGTGACCGCTCCATATAAGTTTAGCAGTGGTTATGGATGGGTAGGTATATCGCATTGTGGTATCTTTGATGATGGAAACGGTAACTGGTTCTATACCTCACAAGGCAGATTCCCCTCAAACGTAGGAGGAAACCAGTATAGTAATGCCATTATGATGGGACATGTACGCAGCATCCTTTGGACAGAAGACGGATGGCCTGTTGTTATGCCGGAACGTTACGGAGCGGTTCCTCAGCTTGCAATATCTAAGTCTGAACTCGTTGGAAAATGGGAACTTATACAGTTCGTGCCTACTCCTAAAAATAGTACTAATGACGTTAATGCAACACAATATGCTTCTAAAGTTATAACATTGGGTGAGGACGGAAAAGTTACTTCAGAAGCTTGGGGTAATGATGTTGCATGGTCGTTCGATGCAGAAAATAATGTGATTTCAATAGGAACAAATAAAATATATATCCAGCGAGAAGTAGACTGGGAAGCAAGTCCACGCAAGGCAACTATCGTAAGTGGTGGTTATGAAGACGGCGGAAGCATAACTAACTGGATGAAGAAAGTACAATAATTAGTTTATAAGGCTTTAATTTATGAGACTTGGAGTTCAGTCATTAATGACATTTATTGTTGGTTCATCATTCGCTATCCTGCCCGTATCAGCGCGGGCAGCAGCGGATGATATTATCACCGTCGATAAGGTAATGACTCACGACCCGGTGATGATAAAAGAAAAAGATACATATTATCTCTTTGCCACGGGGCAGGGGATAAGCGTGATGTCCTCGCGCGACATGAAGAACTGGAAGTTCGAACCGTCTGTCTTTGCAGAAGCACCCAAATGGGCTGTAGACCTGATTGACGGATATAACGGACATACTTGGGCACCGGATGTGATTTATCACAACGGGTTGTACCACTTGTTTTATTCATGTTCGGCTTTCGGAAAGAACACTTCGGCTATAGGGCATGCCACAACTCCCACTCTCGACAGGGAAGACCCGCGTTTCAAATGGACCGACCACGGAATGGTGATTCAGTCTGTTCCGAACCGCGATTCATGGAACGCCATAGACCCTAACATAATAATTGACGAGAAGGGTACACCGTGGATGACTTTCGGTTCTTTCTGGGACGGAATAAAGTTAGTCCGTCTTACCGACGACCTTAACGCTGTGGCCGAGCCACAGGAGTGGTATTCCATTTCGCGCCGTCAGCGCTCTGTCAGTGTGAAAAGCGAGGATGCGGGTGATGGTGCGGTTGAGGCTCCTTTCATTATGAAGCACGGTGAATATTACTATCTGTTTGTTTCGTTTGATTATTGTTGCCGTGGGTTGAAGAGTGATTATAAGGTTGCTGTGGGACGTTCCAAAGATGTTCGTGGCCCTTACCTTGACCGTGATGGCAAATCAATGGAGTATGGAGGAGGAACAATAATTGTAAAAGGAGATAAGAATTGGGCCGGTATAGGACATTGTGCGGCATATAAGTTTGAAGGGAAATATTATTTTATAGCTCATGCTTATTCCGTTAAGAATGACGGTACTCCTATGCTGTATGTACGGACAATAAAATGGACAGAAGATGGGTGGCCTATTGTAGGATAGATTTTTGCTCTGTTTTTGTTATTTCTATTAGAACGTGGTATTGAGGTGATTCTATAAAAGAAAATTGCCGGTAGTATATGTCTGTCAAAGAATTTATTTTTAACTTTGCGGTCTAACATAATTTTTATGCATTATGGAAAATAAACTCTTAATCTACAATACACTGAGCCGTACGAAGGAACTTTTCAAGCCGGCTCACGCACCGCATGTAGGCATGTATGTGTGCGGACCTACCGTGTATGGTGATGCCCATCTTGGACATGCACGTCCGGCAATTACTTTCGACATTCTTTTCCGTTATCTTACACATCTTGGATATAAAGTACGTTATGTTCGCAATATCACTGATGTGGGCCATTTGGAACATGATGCCGACGACGGTGAGGACAAGATAGCAAAGAAGGCACGCCTTGAACAGCTTGAACCTATGGAGGTGGTGCAATATTATCTGAACCGCTATCATAAGGCTATGGAAGCGCTTAATGTTCTTCCTCCAAGCATAGAACCTCATGCGTCGGGACATATCATCGAGCAGATTCAGCTGGTAGAGGAAATCCTGAAGAACGGATATGCATACGAAAGCCGGGGCTCTGTATATTTCGATGTCGCGAAATATAACAAGGACCATCATTACGGAAAACTCTCAGGAAGAAATCTTGACGATGTAATCAATACTACCCGCGAGCTTGACGGACAGCAGGAGAAACGTAATCCTGCGGATTTCGCCCTCTGGAAATGTGCTCAGCCGGAACATATCATGCGTTGGCCTTCGCCATGGAGTGACGGATTCCCGGGATGGCATTGCGAATGTACAGCCATGGGAAAGAAGTATCTGGGCGATACGTTTGATATTCACGGTGGCGGTATGGATCTTGTGTTCCCTCATCATGAATGTGAGATTGCTCAGAGTGTGGCTTCGCAGGGACATGACATGGTGCGCTACTGGATGCATAACAATATGATAACCATCAACGGTCAGAAGATGGGTAAGTCATTGGGTAATTTCATCACTCTTGATGAGTTCTTTACCGGCAGCAACAAGTTGCTTGCACAGGCATACTCGCCAATGACAATCCGTTTCTTCATCCTTCAGGCACATTACCGAAGTACTGTGGATTTCAGCAACGAGGCTCTTCAGGCCGCAGAGAAAGGTCTTGAACGATTGATGGAAGGTGTAAAGAACCTTGAGCGTATAACTCCTTCTAAGACTACAAGCGGTATTGAACCGGCAGGTTTGCGTGAGAAATGTTATGATGCTATGAACGATGACCTTAATACTCCTATCGTAATATCACAGCTTTTCGATGCTACACGCATGATTAATACTGTAATCGACAAGAAGGCGACTATAAGTGAAGCTGACCTTGAGGAACTGAAACACGTATTCAATATGTTTGTATTTGATATTTTAGGCTTGAAGGCTGATGCTGAGAACAATGCTGCACGCGAGGAGGCTTACGGCAAGGTGGTTGACATGTTGCTTGAACAGCGTATGATAGCCAAGGCTAACAAGGATTGGGCTACAAGCGACAAGATACGTGACAACCTTGCAGCTCTTGGCTTCGAGGTGAAAGATACAAAAGATGGATTTACTTGGAAACTGAATAAGTAAGAAAATTATATTACCGAACATTTACTGAACGCTCTCTGAACACTGTTTGAACGCTATTTAAATACTGTTTAAATACCATTCGAATGCTGTTCGGAGAGCGTTTGTCTTTTCCTGATTTTGGTTGACTGTTATAATGTCATTACCACTGATTATAG
>NZ_DXVR01000056.1:0-17580 GCF_019417265.1 Bacteroides sp. | reverse complement strand
GTGAACTCATAATGTTGGTTTTATGAGTCAACTTTTTTCAGGGTAAGACAAACAGCCGCTGAACTGTTTTAATAAATACACGACGAAAGGCCTGTTTCGACAAAAATAAAATAACACAATATAAGCATTCCTCAAAAAAAGTGTGTAAATTTGCAGCATGGAATGGTTAACAAATTTATTTTTTGAGCATTCAGCCTTACAGGCTGTCATTATATTGTCACTTATAACAGCAATAGGATTAGGATTCGGGAAGCTCCATCTTTTTGGGGTTTCACTCGGAGTGACATTTGTTTTCTTTGTCGGAATCATGGCCGGACATCTTGGATTCTCCATCGACCCGCAGATGCTTATATATGTAGAAAGCTTCGGCCTGGTACTTTTCGTTTATTCTTTAGGACTTCAAGTTGGTCCGGGTTTCTTCAGTTCGTTCCACAAAGGAGGGTATAAACTGAACATGCTTGGATTGGGAGTCATCCTTATAGGTACGGCAATGGCCGTTATAATAAGCAAGACAGCGTCAATACCTCTGTCGGACATGGCAGGTATATTATGCGGAGCAACAACTAACACCCCTGCCCTCGGTGCCGCACAACAGACACTGAAACAAATGGGCGAACCTACAAGCGGAGCAGCACTGAGTTGCGCCATAACCTATCCACTCGGAGTGGTAGGTGTTATCCTTGCAATAATAGTACTGAAGAAACTCGTTGTAAAGCCTAAGGATATGGAGAGTCACGAACACGACGACTCAAACCATACATATATCGCCACATTCCAGGTTCACAATCCGGCCATATTCAACAAGAGTGTTCAGGATATAGCCAAACTGAGTTATCCGAAATTCGTTATCTCAAGACTTTGGAGGGACGGCAATGTGAGTATCCCTACTTCAGAAAAGATTCTCAAAGAGAACGACAGAATATTGGTCATCACGACAGAAAAGGATGCTCCTACCCTTACTATTCTATTCGGAGAACAGGAGAACAGGGACTGGAACAAGGAGGACATCGACTGGAATGCCATCGACAGCCAGCTTATTTCAAAACACGTGATAATCACACGTCCGGAAATTAACGGCAAGAAGCTTGGAAGTCTGCGTCTGAGAAACTCATATGGAATAAACATAAGCCGTGTGACCCGAAGCGGTGTACAGCTATTGGCTACTCCGGGACTTGTACTGCAGTTGGGCGACCGTCTGACAGTGGTAGGCGAAGCAGCAGCAATACAGAATGTAGAAAAAGTGTTGGGCAATACAGTAAAAACTCTCAAGGACCCAAACATGGCATCCATATTCATCGGAATAGTGGTAGGACTTATCATCGGTTCTATACCTATCTGGATTCCAGGTATAAGCTCACCGGTCAAATTAGGGCTTGCAGGCGGACCAATCATAATAGGCATACTTATCGGTGCATACGGACCAAGATTTCACTTAGTGACTTACACTACACGAAGTGCGAACCTGATGCTCAGAGGAATAGGACTCTCCATGTATCTGGCATGTTTAGGGCTGGATGCCGGCTCCCATTTCTTCGAAACCGTCATGAGGCCGGAAGGTGCATTATGGATAGGTATAGGATTTGCTATTACATTCATCCCCGTAGTGATAATGGCTATAGTGGCACTCAAAATCTTCAACCTCGATTTTGGAAGCACTTGCGGAATGCTGTGCGGAAGTATGGCCAACCCAATGGCACTGAACTACGCCAACGATATCATACCTAATGATAATCCTGCAGTAAGCTATGCAACGGTATATCCCTTAGGCATGTTTACAAGGGTGATAATGATACAAATAATACTGATGCTATTCTTATAGGAATTTAATATTGACAATATAAATCTAAAAACCATGACAGTAACAAACAAGGCGAAAATAGAGGAGATAAAAAGCGACTTGAGATATCTGGAACTGCTGTCGCAAAGCTTCCCGACCATAGCTGCGGCAAGTACAGAGATAATAAATCTTGAGGCTATCCTTAACCTGCCAAAAGGAACAGAACATTTCTTGGCCGATTTACACGGGGAGTATGAAGCGTTCAACCATGTACTCAGGAATGCTTCCGGAGCAATCAAAAGAAAAGTAAACGAGATTTTCGGCAACACACTGAGAGAGGCGGAAAAGAAAGAACTGTGTACGCTGATTTATTATCCGGAACAGAAACTGATTAGGGTAAAGGAATCTGAAGAAGACATGAACGACTGGTATGTGATAACGCTAAACCAACTGGTAAGCGTATGCCAGAACGTATCATCGAAATATACACGCTCTAAAGTCAGAAAGGCACTGCCTGAGGAGTTCTCATACATCATTCAGGAGTTACTCCACGAAAGCAGTACCACACAGAACAAACAGGCATATATCAACGTAATTATCAGCACTATAATAGAGACAGACAGGGCTGATGATTTCATAATTGCCCTGTGTAATCTTATCCAAAGACTTACAATAGACTCTCTGCACATCCTCGGAGACATATTCGACAGAGGACCGGGTCCGCACATAATAATGGATACGCTGTGCAACTACCATAACTTCGATATCCAATGGGGAAACCATGACATATTGTGGATGGGAGCTGCATCGGGCAACAAATGCAGCATAGCAAACGTATTACGCCTTGCCATGAGATACGGCAATCTTCCGGCACTGGAAGACGGCTACGGCATCAATCTGCTGCCACTCGCCACTTTCGCTATGGAAACCTATGCGGACGACCCGTGTACACAATTCTATCCTAAGGAATACGACGCACAATACAGCGACAAGACACTGCGAATGATAGCACAGATGCATAAGGCCATCAGTATCATCCAGTTCAAACTTGAGGCTGAGATAATCAGACGAAGACCGGAATTCGAGATGGAAGACAGACTGTTGCTTCATCATATCGATTTCGAAAAGAAGGTTCTCCGACTGGACGACAAGGAATACGAAATGAGGGATTGCCTGATGCCTACTGTCAATCCGGCAGACCCGTACAAACTGACACCAGAGGAAGAGGACGTGATAAACAAACTGCACGACTCATTCACAAGGAGCGAGAAGCTGCGCAAACATATGAAGTGTCTGTTCAGATACGGATGTATGTATAACGTATGCAACTCCAACCTGCTGTTCCACGCTTCGATGCCGCTCAACGAAGACGGAAGTCTGAAAGAAGTCAGTATAGGCGACAGAAAATACAAGGGTAAGGAACTGCTGAACAAAGTGGGACAACTGATACGCACAGCCTATTTTGCAGACAAGGACAACGAAGAAAAGGATTTTGCCGTTGACTATGTATGGTATCTGTGGTGCGGCAAGAATTCGCCTGCTTTCGACAAAAGCAAGATGGCTACTTTTGAGAGATATTTCCTGACCGACAAATCTACACATAAGGAAATAAAAGGATATTATTACTCAAAAAGGGACAACGAGGCTGTATGCGACATCATTCTGGACGAATTTAATGTGAAAGGCGAACACCGACACATCATCAACGGACATGTTCCGGTGAAAGCCGTTCAGGGAGAGAAACCTATCAAGGCTAACGGAAAGCTGATGGTCATTGACGGTGGATTCTCGAAAGCCTACCAGCCTGAAACGGGCATAGCAGGATATACACTGGTATATCACTCCCGCGGATTCCAGCTTGTACAGCACGAACCTTTCACTTCTACTCAGGCTGCAATAGAGCAAGGCAAAGACATCAAGTCTACGACACAGATTGTAGAATTGAGCACCCAGCGCATGATGGTGAAAGATACCGACAAAGGTGAAGAGCTGAAAATTCAGATTGAAGACCTGAAAAAACTGCTTATAGCATACAGGACAGGTATTCTAAAGGAAAAAGCGATATGATATCGTAATACATAATAAAAAAAAACGAGCCGTCATTCAATCTCAAACGCCGAAGCGTTCGACATTGAATGACGGTTCGTTTTTTCTCTCTCTTATACCTTATATTATACCAGCTTATTGGTGCATGTATCAGGGAAGATTACAGAAGGCTTAAATGTCTTGGCTTCCTCAAAGTCCATAAGCGCATATGATATGATTATCACGATATCTCCTACCTGCACCTTACGGGCCGCAGCACCGTTAAGACAAATACATCCCGAGCCACGCTCTCCCTTAATAACATAAGTCTCAAATCTTTCGCCGTTGTTATTGTCTACTATGTGTACCTTCTCGCCCGGTATGATGTTTGCAGCATCAAGCAAGTCTTCATCAATAGTGATGCTTCCCACATAGTTCAAGTTAGACTGAGTAACTGTAACACGGTGTATCTTCGACTTCAAAACTTCTATCATCATAGCTAATCTGGTTTATCCTTTATATTTAATGTTATCAATCAATCTGACTTCTCCGCAGAATACTGTGATACATCCTACTATGTAATCGCTGTCATTCCAGTTGGAAACAGTCTGAAGAGTATTACCGTCAACTATTTCGAAATACTCCAACTCCAGTCCTTCAGACTCTGCTATTCTGTTTTCCACAAACTGTTTTGTTTCTTCCAATGTATGCTCCTTTGCAAAATCAACACTGCTGAACAGTGTCTTTGAAATCTGCAAGGCCTGCAATCTCTGTTCTGCAGAAAGACGTGTATTTCTGCTACTTAAAGCCAAACCATCTGATTCACGCACGATAGGACATCCTACAATCTCAAGATTGAAAGGATACTTGCGAACCATCTCGCGAATGATTGCCAGCTGCTGGAAGTCTTTTTCACCGAAATAAGCCCTGTCAGGTTCAACGATAAGAAACAGCTTGCTCACTATCTGGCATACTCCGTTGAAATGTCCCGGACGGTATTTACCCTCCATTACAGTGTCAAGAGGAGCATAGCTGAACTGACGAGTGTCAGGCTCCGGATAGATTTCTTCTACCGAAGGAGCAAATACAAAAGCAGCACCGTGCTTTTCAAGCAAAGCACAGTCGGCGTCCAAAGTTCTTGGATATTTCAACAAATCGTTTTTGTCGTTAAACTGAGTCGGGTTGACGAAATCACTGACCACCACTACATCGTTTTCCTTAACGGCACGCTTGACCAAAGATGCATGGCCGTCATGCAGTGCGCCCATAGTAGGGACTAAACCTATTGACTTCCCTTGTTTACGAACTGCCTGCAATTCTTCACGCAGTTCACTGATTGCCTGAATTAACTTCATTTCTTTTCTATAGTTTATATACTATTCTATATTAGAATCAAATACAGAGCTATTTATATAGTTCCTGAAATCGGATGCAAAGTAAACCATTATTTGGCACATAATGAAAGATAAACATAAAAAAGTGCTTTATTTATCGCATTATAGAGGAAAAATGCATTACAAAACATACAATTTGCATGTAAATCCTACACCTATTAACATACTATAAGGAATTATTTAAGACTGCATTTTTATATCTACCCTTTTTTTTGTACCTTTGCAAAACATTTTGAGCATATAATAATAAACATGAGCGCAAAGAAAGTTTTATTCATTACACAAGAAATTACTCCTTACGTTCCGGAAAGCGAACTGTCGCTTATCGGACAGAATCTTCCACAGGCTATTCAGGACAAAGGTCGTGAAATCAGAACATTCATGCCAAAGTGGGGTATCATAAACGAACGCAGAAATCAGTTGCACGAGGTAATCCGCCTGTCAGGAATGAACCTGATAATTGACGATACAGACCATCCGCTTATCATCAAAGTGGCTTCTGTCCAGGCAGCACGCCGACAGATTTACTTCATTGACAATGACGATTATTTCCAGCACAGACTTATGACAACCGATGAGAATGGAAATGAGTACGAAGACAATGGAGAAAGAGCAATATTCTATGCAAGAGGTGTATTGGAAACAGTGAAAAAACTACGCTGGTGTCCGGACGTAATACACTGTCACGGATGGATGAGTGCCGTTGTACCGCTTTATATAAAGAAAGCATATTACGACGAGCCGTCATTCCGCGATTCAAAAGTTGTATTCTCTGTTTATGACGATGGTTTCAAATCTAATTTTGTAGAAAACTTCAAGGAGCAGCTTAAGTTTAAGGACATTACATCTGAAAACCTCAAGATGATAGAAAATCCTGTAAACTATAATGAGTTGTGTAAATTGGCTGTAGCATATTCCGACGGTGTTATACAGAATGGAGAAAATGTAAACCCTGAGATATTGGATTATGCTAAGAGCCTGAATATACCTGTTGTAGAAAATCAGCAAGGTTTCGATACCTATGCCGATGCATGCAACTCGCTATATGACCAGGTATTGGGAAATAACGAATAATTCATAAGAATCAATGTAGTGAGAAAAAAACTGCATTGATTTGTTTTTATAACCATAATTGTAGTATAACATGAAATTCAAGTTAATGGCTGTAATAGCATGTACGGCCGCACTCTATAGCTGTGATGATTCCACATCCGGAGTCGGAGACTTTGTTTCAAATATAGATAAGATAGAAGCTTTCTCAAGTACATATGAGGCTACATCTGAAACAGAAATATTTACTGAAACATTTACAAAAGGAATCTACTCACGTACCAACAGAGCTTATTTAGGAAAATATACAGATGCTGACTTCGGAGAATATTCTGCAAGTTTTATAACTCAGATAAACTGTCCGGAAGGATTTGAATTTCCAGAAAGGCTTAAAGAGATCACAGATGTTTCTCTTGAATTATACTACACAGGATTTTATGGAGATTCATTGGCAACTCTTACAGTTCAAGTAGACGAATTGGACAAGGTTATTGATGACAGTGACGAGGCTTTGTATTATACCAATTACGAACCTAAAAATTACTACGATGAAACTGGGAAATATACAGCCCAAAAATCATACGCAGCTGTAGATAAATCTGTTAGCGATTCACTCAGAAACAGTAAAGGATATTACCCTAACATTAAAATAGACTTAGGCGAAGAGTTCAGAAAGAATCTTGATGATAAATCAAAGGACCCTAACAATTTCAAAGATGCCAATACTTTCATCAACAATGTTTTAAAAGGATTTTATGTGCATACAGTACAAGGAGACGGTTCTATAGTGTATATCAAAGATATTTGGTTAAGAATAAACATGAAATATACCGTTACCGGCTCACAAGGACAGGACTCTACAGCTATTGGCAGTTCTATTCTTGCAGCAAGTAAGGAGGTACTGATGTCTACACGAATGCAAAATAATACGGATAAACTTCAAGAATTAAAAGCAAACAAAAATCATACATACCTAAAAACTCCCGCCGGACTTTATACGGAGATAACTCTACCAATAGAAAGTAAAGATGGTAAGGATGGTATATTTGAGAAGCATAAGAATGATACTTTAAACTCAGTAACACTATCCATTAAGAAATACAGATATAATAATGACTTGAATGAAGATAACGCTGACAAGTCACAATACAAAATGGGAGTACCTCAGAACGTTCTTATGATAAGAAAAGGCGACATGAATGACTTCTTCGAGAAGAACAAGACTTTCGACAATGAAACTTCATTCTTAGGAACTTATGACAGTAGTACCAACTCATATACATTCTCTAAACTAAACCGTCTGATAAGTCATATCTTCTCAGAAAAAAGACAAGGCAATAATGACGCTGACAGAGATGTAGTAGTACTTATTCCTGTAACAACCGAAACAGATACTGAAGGTAATATTATAGGCGTATCGCATGATATGGAAGTTAATGCCGCAAGACTGTTTGGAGGGGAAGACGGTGAAAAACTAAAAATGGAGGTTATTTATACACGACCATAAAGATATTCTTTCTAATAAAAAATGGCATGTTATAGCACTTACACTATAGCATGCCATTTTTATTTTTACATACCATTCAGAACTGACCTCTAACCGCGAATGCAATAAAAAAAGATGGGACATACGCTTAAATACATCCCATCCTTCTGTTATGAATAATATTGATTACTTGCCGGTAGACTTATCGGCAGAAGCTGTTTTTGAAGTTGACTTCTTTGTAGTAGTCTTCTTAGCCTCAGGTTTCTCCACTTTGGCAAGTTTCTTTTCAGCATCTGTCAGCTTCTTCTGCAGTTTTGCTATTTCAGCATTCAACTGTACAAGTTCTTCACCCTGATTCTTTATTGTTGTAAGCAAAGAACCGAGCTCTTCATTCTCCATGTCCACAGGATAGAGAGAATTTACTCGTTTGATGAAATCACCAAGAATGTTCATATAATTTGTGAAAGCATCGAAAGGTGAATCATAGATATCACGGTTGAAAGCAACACCGGTTTCCTTTGTAGTCATAAAGCGGAAGTTGTTACTTGCCTGCAGATAATCCCAATCCTGCTTTATTCTCTTGTCGTCACACAAATAAACTCTTTCTGCAACACTGTAAAGTTTATTGAACGCCTCACGCTGCATAATGTTACCCAACCATGGGCTGATATCTCTTTCTTCATCTACCCATGACATAGGATAAGGAACATCCATTCCGTCTACAGACTTCAACTTCGATACAATCTCAGAAGGAGTAGAGAATGTTATACCTTTCTGCTTAGCGCATGCAGGAAGAGCCTTCATAAAGTCAAGAATGTTTGATGACAATGGTTGGAAATATCCCAATGCAGACAATTCCATAAAGATATTGATTACCTGTTCGCTTTCAGGCATTGAATCTATCCAACTGATATACTTATCAGCAAATAAAGGATATTCGCTCCATTCGCTGTTAGAGAAACGCAAACTTATATCATCTGAAAGTTTGAAATCTCTCATAAGAAGTTTCAGATTAGGATTCTCAACACAATGATATAAATAGTGAGGACTCTTCCATCCGAGAACGTGTTTTGCACCTTCTATCAACATTCCCTTGAATCCCATTCCGGCAACAAGTCCACCAATTTCATTATCATAAATCAAGCTTGAGTTACGGAATACCTTAGGTTCCTGACCGAAATAGTCTTTAATCTTGCGGCGCATACGGTTGACTTCTTCCTTGAAGCAGTCTTCATTAGCCAACGATGACAAACCGTGTGAATATGGTTCACACAAGAATTCGCAACATCCTGTACTATTCAATTCCTGCAATAATTCGATAACAGCAGGAGCATAAATTTCCAACTGTTCCAAAGCAACTCCGGAAATTGACAGAGCAACCTTAAATGCTCCTTCATTTTCCTTAGCCATCTGGATAAGAGTGTTGAGTGCCGGTATATATGAGCATTCTGCTATTTCATTAATACCCTGCTCATTGGCAAAATCATCATAGTAGTAATGATCAGAGCCTATTTCAAAGAAACGGTAACGTTTCAGATGTATTATCTGATGAATCTCAAAATATAAACAGATTGTTTTCATATCAATTTAAGACTAATATTTTACTTATTATAATTTCTCAGGACATCTTCATACAAAGAACGGACTTTAAGACCGACTTTTTCCCAGGTAATTCCGTCCACCTCGGTTTTTCCTTCTTTCTGAAGATATTCAAACAGCGACTGATTGGTACATATTGAATATATAGCGTCTGCCATAGCATGAATGTCCCAATAGTCTGTCTTTATAACCTTATTAAGAATTTCACCGCATCCTGACTGCTTGGAAATAATAGAAGGAGTTCCGCACTGCATAGCTTCCAATGGAGCAATACCGAATGGTTCGGAAACAGAAGGCATAACAAATACATCGCTGTTCTTGTAAACCTCATATACCTGTTTACCTTTCATAAATCCAGGGAAGTGGAAACGGTCTGCGATGCCACGTTCCGCAACCAGATTAATCATGGCGTTCAACATATCGCCGGAACCTGCCATTACGAAACGGATGTTACGCGTACGTTTCAAGACCATAGCTGCCGCTTCAACAAAATATTCCGGTCCTTTCTGCATTGTGATACGTCCAAGGAAAGTAACAATCTTTTCTTTAGAATGATCCGGACGTGGTATATCCTGATATTCCTGTGACAACGGATAAACGGCATTATGTACGGCAAATACCTTTCGTGGGTCCTGATGATACTCATTAATTACTGTACGACGAGTAAGCTCAGATACACACATAATACAGTCCGCATAGTCCATGCCGTTCTTTTCAATGGAATATACCGTAGGATTAACTTTTCCGCGGGAACGGTCGAAATCAGTTGCATGGACATGGATACAGAGAGGTTTTCCACTCACCATTTTCGCATGCACTCCGGCCGGATAAGTAAGCCAGTCGTGAGCATGGATAATGTCGAACTGCTGCTGACGTGCCACTACACCTGCAATAATAGAGAAATTATTAATTTCATCATGCAAATTTCCAGGATATCCTCCCGCAAACTCCATACATCCCAAGTCGTTGACATTCATGTATGAGAAATCAGCATAAATCTTATCACGGTAAGCATAATATTCTTCAGGTGTCATCTGGGCATGCAAACGAGACTTGAGATAATCATAGTTTACGTCACGCCATACAATAGGCACTTGATTCATACCAACAATCTTAAGGAATCCTTCCTCCTCGCCGGTCGGCTTAGGCATACAGAATACTGTTTCTACATCACCTTGCAGACTCAAACCTTTCGTTATACCGTATGAAGCTACCGCAAGACCACCGTATATTTTTGGAGGAAATTCCCAACCAAACATTAAAACTTTCATAAAACTCCTCCTTCTTTATTGATTCTCAAATTTATCCAACAAATACAAACCACGAAGAATTTCCGCAACGTTCATAGCAAACGATACAGCTCCCCTACCTTTGAAAGGTGGATTACCATCAAACAACTCTGGAAGTGTTCCCAGACAATGGCATGTCATTTCGTCCTCGTAGCTAACAAATTGTCTCCACAAGAAAGAGATAGCGCTTCTCTTGTAAATCTTCAGGTAAGCTTCCATGTAGAAACCTTCCAGCCAAGGCCATGCAGTACCCTGATGGTATGCATAATCTCTCTGCATCTGAGGTCCTACATAGTTAGGATTGTAGCCTCCACTCTTAGGACTCAAAGAACGAAGTCCCTTAGGAGTAAGCAGTTCCTTGGTAACGATATCAATCACACCCTTCTTCTGTTTTGCATCAAGTGGTGAGTAATCGAATGCAGCGGCAAAAATCATATTAGGACGAACACTCCAATCCATCATGTCTCCATCAACGAAATCAAGCAGATAGCCATATTCATTGAGGAATGTATCAACGAATGATTTTCCGGCCTTTTCAGCTGTCTGTTTCAAGCGCCATGCAAAGTCATTGTCGCCTACCTCAGACATCATGTCGGCAGTGAAGCACAAAGCATTATACCACAAAGAATTGAATTCTACGATATAACCTGTTCTACCAACTACCGGACGACCGTTAACCGTTGAGTTCATCCATGTGATTGCATTATCCCTGCCATCTGAATATACAAGACCATTTTCCCTTACTTCAAGATTAGGATGCTTGCCATCAAGCAGGAATGACATTATATCTTTCAGCAATACAAGATATTTTTCTTTTGCTGCATCGCGTGAAACCATCTTTGCATATTGCTGGATTGTCCATACAGCCCAAAGCAACACATCCGGATGATATATCTCGTAAACTTTCAATGTGGATTTTTCGCCATTCATAAATGCATAGATTGCTTTTATGGCTGTATCCATTATCATCTCGAATTTACCAGTCTCGCCTACTGACAGCGTAAGTCCGGGCAACGAAACGAACATATCCCTGGCACGGCATTTAAACCATGGATAACCAGCCAAGATATATGATTCACCACCCTGCTTGTTAAGGAACTGGTGCGCCGCATTGATAAGGCAATTCTTGAAGTCTTTTCTCGGTGTTCTCTGTTCTGCCTCATCAGCAAAAAGCTGGTTAAGTTTGGAAGTGTCAACCGGAGAGATACCACCTGAGAATGTGACACTTTCGCCTTTATTTATTTTGAACTCGAAATATCCCGGAACATAAAGGTCCTCATTGAAGTCGTAACCACGCTCCTGTTCTTTCGGATACTCAATTCCCCTATACCAGTCAGGAGTGAAATGGAACTCGTTTTCCTTGCTGAACTGCATATGCAATTCCGGATAACCGGGATACATACAAGTCTTTATTCCATTGTCGATGATGTCATATTTACGGCTTGCCTGGGAATTTTCATGAGTATATTCCCTCACACTTCTGAAAGCCAAATAAGGACGCAGGCGGAGAATTGTTTCAGAGTGGGCATCAACCAAAGTATATCTTATCAGGATACGGTGTTCGTGATGAACAAAAACCTTTTCCTTCTTCAATATTACACCACCAACACGATACCATGTTGTAGGTACTTTTTCACACTCATACTCACGTATATATTTATGACCACGCGGACTAAAATTGTCACCATGATATTTATGGAGACCTAAATTAAACTCAGCACCATGCTGTATCACTGTTTCGTCCATTGCCGACAAAAGTACGTGATTTTCATCATCAAGTTCCGGAACCGGAATGACTAATAATCCATGATACTTGCGAGTATTACAATCTACGATAGTAGAACAATGGTAAGCTCCTGAACGATTTGTACGAAGAATCTCACGTGGCAAAGATTCCTCAAGATTCGTCATCAGAGTTTTATCAAAACGTAAATAACTCATAGATGTTATATTAAGGTTATTAAATTGTTCAATAAATATGTTATAATTCTCACCCCAAATTTAGTAATTAAAAAATCAAATCAAAACGTAAAACTCGTTTTTTTTTCTCTTTAGGGTATATTTTCGGGATAAATAAGGTTTTTAATTGAAAAAACCTATCACAATGTAATGAAAGGCTATATTATACATTGGAAAATATAAAAAAATCCTGAGTTAAAAACCCAGGATTTTAGACTTTATATATTAATCTATAATATCAAAACCACAATATGGAACCAAAGCTTTAGGTATCCTTATACCTTCAGGAGTCTGGTTATTTTCAAGCAGAGCAGCAACGATTCTTGGCAATGCCAAAGCTGAACCATTCAAAGTATGACACAACTCTGTTTTCTTGTCTGCATTTCTGTATCTACATTTCAAACGGTTTGCCTGATATGTATCGAAGTTAGAAACAGAACTTACTTCAAGCCATCTCTGCTGAGCTTCAGAATATACCTCAAAGTCATAACAGATTGCAGCAGTGAAACTCATATCTCCACCACATAAGCGCAGGATTCTATAAGGCAATTCCAGCTTCTTCAACAATCCTTCTACATGGTCAAGCATTTCCTGATGTGATTGTTTTGAATGTTCTGGTTTGTCTATTCTGACAAGTTCAACCTTAGAGAATTCGTGCAGACGGTTCAATCCACGAACATCTTTACCGTATGAACCGGCCTCACGACGGAAACACTGTGTATATGCACAGTTCTTGATAGGCAATTGTTTCTCATCAAGAATGACATCGCGATATATGTTGGTTACAGGAACCTCAGCTGTTGGAATCAAATACAAATCATCAAGATTGCAGTGATACATCTGGCCTTCCTTATCAGGCAGCTGACCTGTACCGTAGCCTGATGCAGCGTTTACTACAGTTGGAGGCATAATTTCCTCATAACCTGAAGCACGTGCTTCATCAAGGAAGAAATTAATCAAAGCTCTCTGCAAGCGTGCTCCCTTACCTTTATATACAGGGAATCCTGCACCTGTAATCTTTACTCCAAGATCGAAGTCTATCAAATCGTATTTTTTTGCAAGCTCCCAGTGTGGCAATGCATTCTTAGGAAGTTCTGTTTCCATACCTCCATGCTTTACAATAACATTGTCTTCCGCACAACTTCCTTCCGGAACTTCATCGTATGGAACATTAGGTATTGTATATAATATTTCCTGCATTTCTTCAGAAGCCTTGTCCATTTCAGCCTGCAAAGTTTTACTTGCTTCTTTGATTTCAGCCACTTTTAGTTTAGCAGCTTCAGCCTCTTCTTTCTTGCCTTCTTTCATCAGCAGGCCGATACTCTTCGAAATAGTATTAACTTCAGCAAGATTTCTATCTAATTGATTCTGGGCGTTACGTCTTCTGTCATTACATTCAAGCACCTTAGCTATAGTTCCTTTAGCGTTTGCGAAGTGCTTCTTCTCAAGTCCACGAATTACCTTGTCGGTATCCTCTGTAATTTGTTTAATAGTGAGCATATTTTTCTACTTTTATAAACGTTCCTAATAAAAAGATATGCAAAGATATATTTTTTTTATCAATTATACAGAGAGTAATTATTTTTTAATCAGAAAACAGGCAAAGTATATACCAGTCCGAGCGAAACACGCTGCAAATTATGGCTACCTGCCCCAAACGCTGTAGCTTTTTCCGTAAGATGAACGTTCTTATGCAACAGATGCAAATACACTATCAGCTCACTGTCCTTCATCGGATAATACTCAGCACAAAGCTGCACATTCCATGTCCTCCGGTAATTACCTTTCTCCAGGCCTCCTGATGACTTATATATATTACCTATTTCATAGACACCTTTAGCATAAATGTTCAAATGTGTAGATATACGATAATCTAAATTGGCTATAGTAGTAAAATATTCTACATTACTGACAGTTGTAGGCGTTCCTGTTTCTGTATCAAATGAAGAAGTGATAAGTCCTTTTGTGTCCAAACCTTCTCTTGAATACATAAAATCTATATATCCGAGAAACGGCTTCTTGTCCCACACATTTCCACAAGTAAAATAGAATATGTTTTTACCCTTTGCCAACTGACCATAAGATAAGGAGTACCTTAACTGCATTGCCCTGTCAACAAAATATCCGTCCCAGTTGGCTGTACCAAGAAGTGGCACCTTGGAATCCTCTACTCCCTCAGGCAAAGGATACATGAACTGATCATCAATGGTTGAGTTCCTGTTGTTTGTAACCTGGAAATTCAGCATCTGATTATCATTGATATTATATGCCATATTCAGTCCTACCTGATAGGCTGGTATAGTATTGTTAAAATCAGAATAATGCCTTACTTTAATAGCATTTACCCAACACTCGTAACCGCTGAACTGTACAGGCTGCTTTCCTGCCGTAAGATGCCATCTGTCGTTAAGCTGCCACCCTACCATTGCCAGTTCCACTGAACCGGCCAGATTGTCCAACGGGATATTCGGATTAGTATATTTATTGAATGATTGTCGGAAATGATATGAGAATTTCTCTCTGAAAGCACCTAAAACTTCCAGTCGCACACGATGAACTTTAAATGCCATATCATCAAAATGCCCATTACTGAAAGACGCATCGGCTGCTGTGCAGAACTGTATATTCATGTTAGTCCAGTCTATATCACGTTTTCCGTCCGTTACACGCTGAAGCAATGTTTTTTCTTCAGAGGAAACCATTGATATATTCTGTGAATTAACATCAAGAGAGAAACTGCAGCAATATAACACTGCAAATAATAATTTGTTGTTTAATGATAATTTTTTGCTCATAAAAAGAATGTTTAACAATACATAAACAACACTGACTCACAAAAAGTTCAAACAACGGACTTATCAACGAGGAATTATCAAAGTTAAAGCTTCCGGTGCAATAGTAACCTCAAATGGATATGACTTTTCTGTCCATAACCTTCCGTCAATACTTATTTCTGCATTTCTGGCACGCAATACCTTCACGGATTTTGTACGATAAGGTTTAACTATCTTATGGTTAAGCAGTCTTCCCTGCTGCAACATCCATAATCCTGAAATCAACTCACGCAGTTGTGGTCTGTATATAACCGACACATCAAGCCATCCATTATAAGGTACAGCACTCGGGGTAAGCCCATATCCCCTACAACTGCCTATACACACAGCCATAATACGCCCCCTGATATGTTCATTGTTCAGTTTAAGATGCATTCTGTGCAGTTTACGCTCGAACGCAACCAGCAACAACGACGACAGGTAAGAAATCAGAGGTATTCCCCAAAATCGTTTTGTTTCATTGGTTATCATAACGATTTTTGCTCCCAAACCCATATAAACAGCATTAAGGAAATATCTGTCTGTATGCTGACCTTCATTATAAAATCCAAAAACACCGACATCAACTTTTCTCAGACGTCTGTTTATCAGCACATCCACAGCCCCTTTATAGTCGTCTGAATCAAGGCCCCAATATTTGGCAAAATCATTTCCTATACCATTGGGAATAATTCCGAATGCTATCTCATGTAAATTCTCTACATCAGAATGCATTATACCGTTTACGGCATCGTTGATGGCGCCGTCTCCACCCACCACTACAATAGTCTTATATCCATTGTTGGCCATAGTTCGTGCAAGACGTTCTACAGAACCGAAGCCTTCCGACTGGACATAATCGTACATCACATTCTGACTATCCATATACTCACGGATTTTAGTCCATCTTTTCTGTGCTTTCCTGCTACCGGCTTTTGGATTATAAATAATCCCCCATCTGTTAGGTTCAACTGCCATAATGTATAAAAAGTTTAGATTATAAGACAAATTTAAAATACAAGACTCTCGACTATTAAAATACTATATCATCACAACATGGACTGTATGACATCTATCTTATGCTGTAAATCCCATTCAGCATTTATCCATGATATAGTAAATCCTCGTCTTTCCATTCCTCTGAACCATGTCATCTGACGCTTGGCAAACTGATGAATTGCAACTTCAAGCTGTGAGCACATTTCATCGAAAGTCAAAGCCCCTGTTACATACAATGTCAGATACTTATATTCAAGTCCATAATAAATCAAATCATCGGGAGTAAGACCGGAATTTAAAAGAGACTTCACTTCATCCACCATTCCTTCATCCAGTCTTTGCCTTAAACGTTTCGAGATTTTTTCTCTTCGTAGTTCTCTGCTGATATCTACTCCGATAATTAAACTGTTAAAATGCGGGAACTGACGCGCATCTACCTCATTCTTCTGATAATAATCTTCTATCTCTATAGCCCTGATAGCTCTCTTGGCCGTGTCAATATCTGTAGAATTATGAAGTTTCTTATATTTGGACAGGATATCTGCCAGTTCCTCCAAGGACTTACCGGAAAGACTTTCTCTAAGTTCTTTATTCTCAGGCACAGGTACAAGCCTGTATCCTTTCAAGACAGACTCTATATAAAGCCCTGTTCCACCACACAGAATCGCATTCTTTCCTCTTGACTTAATGTCTTCATAAGCATTAAGAAAATCCCGTTGGAATTCAAATACATTATATTTATAACCCGGAGCAACTATATCAATCAGATGGTAAGGAACATTATACCCTTCTACATTGTAATCCTTCAAATCTTTCCCAGTACCAATGTCCATACCACGATACACCTGTCTGCTGTCAGCACTGATTATCTCAGCATCAATACATTTAGCCAATGATGCAGCCAAAGTCGTTTTACCTGATGCCGTAGGTCCCAGTATGGTTATAAAATCATATTTCATATAATCAATAATATAATGTATGAATAACTGTCTACAAAGATAGTTTATTTTACAGCAACATACAACTATATAAAATGATAAGAAAAAAAATAAAAAAATGACACAAGCCATTAGGCATAAAAAAAGCTGCCCTGAAAAAAATCAGGGCAGCCTCGCTATTTATGGTTATATAACTAATTAGCAGTTTACAGAAGCCATGTGAGCGATCAAATCCAATACTTTGTTAGAGT
>NZ_DXVR01000055.1:0-18143 GCF_019417265.1 Bacteroides sp. | reverse complement strand
CTATGATGCTATATTCAACCAATTTGGAGAAATATTAGCCCTGTCTTATATTGTATATTGTTATTTTCGCAATTGAAAATTTAAATATAAGAACTATGAACAGCAAAATTATTAAAAGAATTCTTTTTACAGGAATGTTTTTATTGTCTTCATTAAACGTTGCTTTTTCTCAGCAGACGAAAAGTGTATCAATCTTAGGTGATTCATATTCCACGTTTGAAGGACATATAGTGAAAGGTAACAAGACATGGTACTTTGAAGGAAGCAATGATGTGAACGATGTTGCGCGTGTGGAACAGACATGGTGGTATCAGTTGGCTAAGGATTTGAATTACAAAATAGAAGTGAATAATTCATTTTCTGGCTCAACAATATGTAATACCGGATATGGTAAAATGGATTCTTCGGAAAGCTCATTTGTGACAAGAATGAAAAAATTGGGTTCGCCTGATGTGATATTTGTTTTTGGAGGAACAAACGACTGCTGGGCCAAATCTCCGTTAGGGGAGTTCAAGTTTGAGGATTTCAGTGATGAGGATTTGAAGAGTTTCCGTCCGGCAATGGCTTATATGCTTGATTATCTTACAAAGCACCATAAAAATGCGGAAATATATTTTATATTGAACTTTGGACTAAAGAAAGGTTTCAATCAGTCAATAAATAAAATCTGTCAACATTATAATGTTCCATGTATCAAATTGCCAGAAATAGATAAACAAAAAGGACATCCTTCGATTAAGGGTATGTCGCAGATTAAGAATAAGGTTATTTCTTTTATGAAAAATAAGAAATGAAAAAAGGATTAGTGATATCAGCTTTGATGTTTATGGCGGGAATGGTTTCTGCCAAGACATATTATGTGAGTCCAGTGATGGGCAACGACTCGAATAAGGGAACTTCTGCAGTAGTGCCTTTCAAGACTTTGGACAGGATAGCGGAAATAGAACTTATGCCGGGCGACTCTGTTTTGCTGCATACCGAGGGGATGCATAAGGGAGTACTGAAACTTATAGACGTTTGCGGCGGTAATGACAGTCCTGTGTATGTGTCTGCATACGATACTATGAAAGGAAGAAGGAGACTGGCCAGGATAGATGCGGCAGAGAGTGTGGCCGGTGTCTATATGGAAAATTGCAAACACATAGCGGTGTCCCGCCTGATGATTACTGCCAATGGTGGGGCGGCTGATGAACTTGCAAGGAAAGAGAAGATGAGAAGTGGAGTCCTTGTCAAAGTGTCGAAAGAAGGTTCGTACGGCGATATAAGCCTTGAACAGTTGCATATAAAAGATGTGTATTACAATCAGGCAGGGTTTAAGCGCGGAAAGGCGGAAGTACGTACGTCGAACGGAACGCAGACTTATGGATGGGGTATCCGTTTCATCAATCCTATGGACAATGCCGTGTTGGAAAATATATCAGTATGTCATTCTACGATAGAAGACGTGGCTCATACAGGAATAAAGATTACGGGAAAGAAACGTAATATCAGGAATTTTGTCTTGGCTTACAACGATGTGCTTCGTTCGGGCGGTCCGGGCATCCAGATTTCGGGAGGAGAAAAGGGACATGTTCATAATAATGAAGTGGCATATTCCGGTTCGGAAGATGACACAAGGAAATGGGGAAGAGGAAGCGGTCTATGGACTTGGGGAACTAAAGATGTGCTCATAGAAAAGAACCGCTTTATGTATTCAAACGGGCCCGGCGATTCAGCCGGTGCCCATATTGACTTCAATTGTGGCAACATAATAATGCAGTACAATCTGAGCGCATATAATGCAGGTGGATTCTGCGAGATTTTAGGTAACAACTACAACTGTGTGTATCGTTATAATATAAGCGTGAACGACGGTTTCCGCCGAAAGGGGCAAGGTGGCGCTTTCCAGGAAGGAAAGACCTTGTGGACCAGCGGATATGTTGGCAAGAAGCAGAAGCCTAAAGGACCTTTTAATTCGTATATATATAATAATACGATATATGCATCGGACGATATAAAATCGCAGATGGCTATAGGAAATACTACGAACAAACTGTGGATAGCCAACAATATCATCTATATGAAAGGTGGAATAAAAAGCGTGTTGGGCGACCAGTATCGTGCAGAGAAGAAAGGAGAGAGCCAGGCAAAGGGTGTGATGGTATGCAATAATCTTTTTGTGGATGTGGAAGACTGGAACAAGGCAGTGGAATTTGCATCGAAAAATAGTTTTTCAGGAAATCCTGATTTCAAAAACGAAGGAGGAATGTGTCCGAAGGATTATATACCTATGAACAATGCCGCAGTGAAGGACAGAGGTGTGGAAATCCCGCTGACGGGAGGCATTGAACCGCTTGGCAGAGACTTCTTGGGAAATCCTGTTGTCGGTAAGCCTGATTTGGGGGCCATTGAATGTGAAAATGATTAACGATAAAATTTTACCATGATGAATAAAAAAACAAGTATCTTTCTGATTATGGGTATGTTATGCAGTTCTGTATATGCCCACAATTATATTGAGAACGAGAAAACAAACAAAGTCAACGAATTGCCGGGCCACGTTCGTACGATTCCGGTAAAGGACTTTGACAACGATTTCCGATATAATGTCAATACTTCTTATTGCAGGAACTTGAACGGCGACTGGGAATTTGCATGGTTCCCCTCGCCTGAAGAGTTTGCCAAGGCCGACAGGAAATCGATAGAATACGATATGGTGAAAGTGCCATGCTCTTGGCAGATGGAAGGTTATGATCGTCCTATTTATACTAATATCATTTATCCTTTCGATGCCAATCCTCCATACATCGATGGTATAAACGGTAATCCTGTAGGACTTTACCGTAAGGAAATAAAAATACCCGAAAACTGGTCGGATAGGCGTGTGAGGATTTGTTTCGAGGGAGTGTCTTCGGCATTCGACCTGTATCTGAACGGTAAGTTCGTAGGGTATAGCGAGGACAGCTATTCTCCTTCTGAATTTGATATCACCCCATATCTCAAATCTGGTAAGGCCGACATGGAGGTAAAGGTGTATAGATGGTGTGACGGAAGTTACCTGGAAGACCAGGACGGATGGCGTTTCAGCGGCATACAGCGTGATGTTTACCTGTATTCGGTGGCTGATGTGCATCTTAATAATTATCGTATAAGTACTGATGCGTTGGGCGATGGCAAGGGTGGACTGAAACTTTGGTATCAGCTGGACGCATCAGAGAAACAGAGGAAAACTTATACCATCGATGTAAATATCATTTCGAACGATGGGAAGTGTGTATTCTCGAAAACCGTTGATGCCCGTTTCAAGAATAAGACTGTTCTTGAAGATGAGTTCTCGGCTGTTGTTGAGGGCTTGGAATATTGGTCGCACGAAAATCCGGCTTTGTATAAGATGACTTTCACGATTAAGGACAATAAAGGCGATGTGGTGGAAAAACAGATGTCGAACGTCGGATTCAGAAGCGTGGAATTGCGCGACAGAAAACTCTATCTAAACGGACGGCCTCTCATAGTTAAAGGTGTGAACAGGGTGGAACACAATCCTTTTACAGGGAAATACGTTCCGGCAGTACAGATGGAAAAAGAGGTCAAGCTGATGAAGGAGCACAACATAAACTGTGTGAGAACGGCCCATGCACCGGCTCATCCTTATTTCTATGACCTGTGCGACAAGTATGGCATTCTGATAATGGATGAGGCTAACGTGGAATCACACGGAATGGGGTATAAGGACGAATGTCTGGCAAAACAATCATCGTGGGAACAGATGCACGTGGAGCGCGCCGTGGATATGCTTCTTAGAGATTACAACCATCCGTCGGTGATAATGTGGTCGCTCGGTAACGAGGCCGGGAATGGCGAGAATATGCTTGCCATGGAAAGAAAAATCAAGGAGTTCGACGAGGTACGTCCGGTGGTATATCATTTTTGGGAAGGGCCTGAGACCGGCGACATCATTGCCGGAGGTGTGATTAAGGGTGGAAAGAATAATGGCGGAGCCAGATATCATTCCGTGGAAGACTTGAAGATGATTTCCGAGAAAAACATTTCACGTCCTTTCCTGCTTGGCGAGTTTGCACACTCTATGGGTAATGCTTTGGGTAATTTCAAGGAATATATGGATGCGTTCGAGAATTATCCGGGACTGATAGGCGGATGTATATGGGACTGGGTAGACCAGGGCATAATTAAAAGCAGCAAGACCGGCAAGTTCGGTTTGGATATAGCAGACAGGGATGAGGCCTTGAAGTGTGTAAAAAATCCGGACAGTGAATATTTTATTGCCTACGGTGGGGACTTTGGCGATACGCCTAATTCTGGAAATTTCTGCTTGAACGGAATATTCCCTGTGGACTTTTCTTCAACTCCCAAATCGGAAGAAGTGAAATATGTATATCAGAACATTGAATTCTCCGATTGGAATCCGTCCGACAGGACTTTGACGATTAAGAACAAATATCTTTTCAAGGATTTGAAAGAGCATAATTTCGAGTGGACACTATATAAGAACGGAGTGTTTACAGAAGGCGGCTGGTTCGTGGTGCCTGAGTTGAAGGCGGGAAATACCGGCAATTGCAAGATTGAGATGAAAACCGGTTTTGACGACAAAGCCGAATATGCCCTGACTGTAAAAGCGTTTGAACGAAACATCTGGGACGGCAAACCCGTACAGGTGGCGGCAGAACAGTTTGTTTTTGGCGAGCATAAGCCTTTCCGTATGCCTGAGATAATTAACTTTGCAAAAATAGAGAGTGAGGCCGGCAAAGAGATACTGTCAAATGACGGACTGACCATGGTCGTTGACAAGAAAAGCGGAAACATAATAGAGATTTCAAGGGATGGCAAAAAGATTACTGCCGGTGCATTGGAACATATCTTCATGCGAGCTTCTACCGACAACGACCGTGGAGGCAACAAGAGCCTGGACAAGATGTGGAGAAATGCCGGATTGGATAATCTCGTAATGGAACTGGTGGATTTCAAAGCCGGAAAAGAAGGAATACAGACAGAGAAAATCTATAAGAGCGCTAAAGGCAAAACATTGTTTAAGGTGAAAGAAAGTTATTCTTTGATTGATGGCGGAATAAACGTGAATGCAGAGATAAAGGCTAATACCGGTTGCTCGCAACTGCCGAGAATAGGTTATCAGTGTCCTTTGCCATTGTCGTTAGACAAACTCCAGTGGTATGGTGCAGGGCCATGGAGCTCATATTCCGACCGTGGAAATTCTGCATTTTTGGGAATACATGAGGCGAAGGCGAATGAAATGTTCGACAATTATGCGAAACCTCAGGAAAACGGAAACAGGACAGACACCGGATGGGTGAAAGTCTTCAATGAGGATGACTGCATGATGCTTGTCAATGGAAACGAATGTTTTAATTTCTCGTTGAGCCCTTATTCGGTCAAGAAAATGATGGATGCGAATCATTCCTGTGAACTTGTACCGGACGGATATTACACCCTGTTTATTGATGCTGTGATGGCTCCGGTGGGCAATGCCAGTTGCGGCCCGCAGGCGATGGGTAAATATCAGGTGAAAGACGGTGTGTATAAAATGAATTTTGATTTGATAATCTTTTAATTGCGATATAGTATTATGAAAAGAGTGTTATGTCCGTTTCTCGGACTTATGTCGGTTTCGTCTGTCTTTTCCCAGACAGACGGACGTCCTAATTTCGTATGGATGATGGGTGAGGATACGGCTCCTCATTTTATGGGATTGTATAATGACGGTTTGGGTGCAAAGACTCCCAACATAGATTATATGGCAGAAAACGGTATAGTTTTCGAAAATGCCTACAGCAATGCTCCGGTAAGTTCGGCTGCCAGGTCGACACTGATAACGGGATGTTATGCCCCTAAGTTCGGTATAAGCTTTCACAGAAAGCTGGAACTTCTGAATATGCCTGAAGAATTTCATATGTTCCCTACTTATTTGCGCCGTGCAGGATATTTCACAGCCAATTCCAGCAAAACGGATTATAACTGTGTGCTCGATACAAATGCCTGGGACATGATAAAGAGTAATCTTGGCGACTGGCGTAAACGTAAAGACAAAAATCAGCCGTTTTTCTTCGTCAGAACAAATGCTGCAAGTCATGAAAGTTGCTTGCATTTTACTGCCAAACAGATGAATGAGAGGAAGACGGTGCATGATGCTAATTCCGTTAATCTGCTTCCGGTTCATCCCGATACTCCTTTATTCAGATATACTTATGCCACTTTCTATGACAAGATACAAAAGGTGGACAGCGAGCTTGGCAAAATGATTGAGATGCTCCGTGAAGACGGGGTGCTGGACAATACTTTTATTTTCTATTTTGGAGATAACGGCGGTAGCCTTCCTGGCAGTAAGGGATATACCGGCGAAACAGGTTTGAAGGTTCCTTTGGTGGTATATGTACCGGAAAAATGGAGGGACAATCTTCCTGTGAAGTGCGGCGGACGTGTTCATGGATTTGTAAGTTTTATGGATTTGGGACCTACCTTGCTCCATCTTGCCGGACTTGACGTTCCTGCACATATGGACGGAACTCCGTTCCTCGGTAAAGATATCACTGAAAAGGAAATGAACGACAGGGATGTGGTATATGGTTATGGCGACCGTTTCGACGAACTTTATGCATTCAATCGTACTGTCAGAAAAGGAAACTTCAAGTACTCCAGAAATTTCCAGCCTTATCACTCCAAATCTTTGTTTGCATTCTACAGATACAAGCAGCTTGCTTTCAAGGAATGGAAAGAACTGTATGAGAATGGCAAACTGAACGACATTCAATCGGCATTTTTCAAACCTCAAGGCGCGGAAGAGCTTTATGACTTAAGTAACGATCCGTTTGAAACACGAAACTTGGCTGCACTACCCGAATATAAAGATAAGTTGAAGGAACTTCGTGGCATTTTGGATGAAAATATGATTAAGCAGTGCGACCTGGGATTATTGCCTGAATGTGTATGGCTGGAGGAAGGACGTGAAAATCCGTATGGATACGGACGTAAGTCCAGGCAAAGAATCAAGAAAATCAAAGCGGTGGCTGATATGGAACTTGGAAACTTTAAATCCGTTTGTCCCACTTTGAAGAAGAGTTTGAACTCGGACGATCCTGTAGAGCGTTGGTGGGCTCTTACGGTATGCGCTTCTTTTGGCAAAGAGGCAGAGTCATTGAAAGAAATGGTTGAGAAGATGTTGTCAGACGATATTTCTTACGTCAGGGCGCGTGCAATGGTGTTCCTTTCGATGTTTGGAAAAGAGTTCTCGAAAGATGATTTGATGAAAGTGCTTGGAAAGACAAAAGCGGATTCGGAATCTCTTCTGATAATGAACGATGTGGCTTTTATGGTTGAAAGTGGATTGATGAAAGCGTTCCCGATTTCTTTGGACGAGATACGAAATAAGTGCAATGGCGTGGATTGGAGGGTTGATTATATGAACAAGTTGTATAAAAAATCATTCGTGAATTAAAAATCGACCTTAATGAATGGATTTTTGTGTATGTTTTAGATGTAAAGAAGTAATTTTGTGTCATCAAAACAAAAAAATGAAAGTTTACCATGAAGAATTTGAAGTTTATTTTTCCACTTGGAACATTGGCTCTTGCAGCATGTTCCTCTGCAGGCGAAAAGCAACTGCCTGAAAAACCAAATGTATTGTTTATTTATGCAGACGATATAGGTTTCGGTGATTTGAGTTGTAACGGTACTTCTTCAGTATGTACTCCAAACGTTGATGCTCTGGCATCTGAAGGTATCCGTTTCACGAATGCCCATTGTGGTGCTGCCACAAGTACTCCGTCGCGTTATGCCATGCTCACGGGTGAATATGCATGGAGACGTGAAGGTACAGGTATTGCAGCCGGAAATGCTGCCATGATTATCACTCCAGAAAGATATACCCTTGCGGATATGTTCAAGGATGCGGGTTATCAGACTGCTGTTGTAGGTAAATGGCATCTGGGACTTGGCGACAAGACTGGCGAACAGGACTGGAACGGTGTGGTAAAACCTAATCCTTCTGACATAGGTTTCGACTATTCATATATTATGGCTGCTACAGCCGACCGTACTCCATGTATGTTCATGGAAAACGGAAAGGGTGTAGGACTTGATCCTAACGACCCTGTATATGTAAGTTATAAGGAGAATTTCCCTGGAGAACCAACAGGAAAGGATAATCCGGAACTGTTGCGTATGCATCCTTCGCATGGTCATGACCAGTCTATCGTGAACGGTATTTCACGTATCGGTTACATGAAGGGCGGAAAGAGTGCCTTGTGGCGTGACGAAGATATAGCCGACAGCATTACTGCCCATGCTGTCAGATTCATCGAAAGAAGCCAGGCTTCGGGCGAACCTTTCTTCTTGTATCTGGCTACAAACGACATTCATGTGCCTCGCGTGCCTCATGAAAGATTTGCAGGAAAGAGCGGTCTCGGCCCTCGTGGCGATGCTTTGCTTTCGTTCGATAATACAGTGGGTGAAGTCATGAAAACTTTAAAACGTTTGAACCTTGACGATAATACTATCGTGGTCCTTTCAAGCGACAATGGTGCCGTAATAGACGATGGTTATAAAGACCAGGCTGTGGAACTTCTTGGCGACCATAAGGCTACAGGTGTTTATCGTGGTGGTAAATACAGTAGTTATGAAGGTGGAACTCGTGTGCCATGTATTTTGCGCTGGAAGGGTAAGGTTCAGCCGGGAGTATCGGACAATCTGATGAGCCAGCTTGACTGGTTTGCTTCATTTGCCGAAATGTGTGGTGTGACTATTCCTGAAGGTGCTGCTCCTGATAGCGAGAACCAGTTGGCTTCGTGGCTCGACGCTTCTACAAAAGGTCGTTCTATAATCGTTGAACAGAATATTCAGAATAATCTTTCAATCACTGACGGAAGGTGGAAGTACATTCCTGCGGCAAATGGTCCAGCCATGAATAAACAGACAAACACTGAACTTGGAAACAATCCGAAAGAAGATCAGTTGTATGATTTGGCTTCTGATCCGGGAGAAAGGAATAATATTGCCAAGGAGAATACTGAATTGGTAAAAGACCTTCGTTCAAAATTGTTGCAAGAGGTTGAACGAGGAGTTCATTATAGGACATTGAAAGGTGAAAAGAAAAAATAATATAGGAATTAGGTAAGGTTTAAAAGATTTGTTTTTAGGAAGAAAAAAAGGAGTTATCGTCGGTTTCTTTTGGTAACTCCTTTTTTTATTAATTGAAAAATATTTGTACATGAAAAATAAGTTTAATATATTATTGTTTTTTGTTTTGTTTGCTGTTCCGGCCATGGCGAGAGATTTCAAGCCGTTGGAAAAGTGGAAATTTCATTTTGGCGAAATAGCCGAAGCTGTGGACAAGGGTTTTAATGATGCGGGATGGGAGAATGTGACCGTTCCTCACGATTGGGCGATAGACAAGTCTTTCGATATGCGTATCGATATGCAGTCGGTACAGGTGCTCGAAGATGGCGACAAGGCTCCTAAGATGCGCACCGGAAGAACCGGAGCTTTGCCTGCTTTCGGTGTGGGATATTATCGTACTGTATTTAAGTCCGATGCAAGTCTGACAGGAAAAAGGATTAGAATAGAGTTCGACGGTGCAATGAGCCTTGCCAAAGTCTATCTTAATGGCGAGTTTGTAGGTGAATGGCCTTACGGATATTCTTCATTCGCTTTTGATATTACCGACAAGTGGAACTTTATGGGTGAAAATGTTATCGCCGTAAGATTGGAAAATAAACCGGAGTCGTCACGCTGGTATCCAGGTGCCGGACTTTATCGTAACGTGCGTCTGGTTGTGACTGACCCTGTGAGCGTAGACCATTGGGGAACATATGTAACGACTCCAAGCGTCTCATCGAAGAAGGCGAGTATAAATATTCAGACGAGGGTTGCCAATGCCACAGGTAAGGGTGTTAAGGTGAAACTCGAATCGTTATTGGTAAATGCCGTTGGAAAAACGGTAAAAAAGGCTTCGACAGTAAAGAACATCTCCGGCAAGGAACTTACATTTACTCAAGAGATGCCTGTAAGCAATCCTGAGTTGTGGAGTGTGGAGAACCCATATATGTATAAAGTGGTGTCTAACGTATATGTTGATAATAAATTGACAGATACATACGAAACTCCTATAGGTTTCCGCAGTATAAAGTTCGACAGGGAAAAAGGATTTTTCCTGAACGGCAAGCACGTGAAGCTTAAAGGCGTATGCCTGCATCATGATTTGGGACTTTTGGGAGCCGCTGTGAATTACAGGGCATTGGAGCGTCAGTTGCAGATAATGCAGGAAATGGGATGTAATGCAATCCGTACTTCTCACAATCCTCCTACACCGGAACTTTTGGAACTTTGCGACAGGATGGGATTGTTGGTGCAGGTAGAGGCTTTCGACGAATGGCGCATAGGAAAGAATGTCAATGGATATAACACGCTTTTCGACAAATGGGCTGAACGTGACCTTACAGCAATGATTCACCGTGACCGCAATCATCCTTGCGTTATCATGTGGAGTATAGGAAACGAAGTCAGAGAGCAGAAAGATGCGAATGGTGCTGAAACTGCACGCTTCCTTACAGAAATATGCCATAGGGAAGACCCTACACGTCTTGTGACAGCGGGATTCAACAATCATAATGATGCTATCAAGAACGGACTGGCAGCAGAAGTTGACTTGGTAGGATTTAACTATAAGCCTCGCGATTACAAAAAGAAACATGAGGAATATCCTGACTTTACGATTTATGGCAGCGAAACTGCATCGACCGTAAGTTCACGTGGTGAATATAAGTTCCCTGTAAAGGAATGGAGAGGAGCTTATTATGAAGACTATCATGTGTCGTCCTACGATTTGGAATATCCGGGATGGGCATGTACTCCTGACACAGAATTTGAACAGCAGGACGATTGCGATTTCATAGCAGGCGAGTTTGTATGGACCGGATTCGATTATTTGGGCGAGCCTACACCTTATAATGAAGGAACCCCGGCACGCAGCTCTTATTTCGGTATCGTGGATTTGGGTGGATTAAAGAAAGACCGTTTCTATCTTTATCAGAGTAAATGGAGCGACAAGCCTGTACTTCACGTATTGCCACATTGGAACTGGGAAGAACGTATCGGACAGAATGTCCCTGTGTATTGTTATACCAATTATCCTAAAGCCGAACTGTTTGTAAACGGAAAGAGCATGGGGGTACGCGAGAAAAACAATAACAGCAGGTACGAACGCTACAGGCTTATGTGGAAAGATGTCGTATATCAACCTGGAGAAATCAAGGTGGTGGCTTACAATGAAGATGGCAGCATTGCCGATACCGAAATCATTAAGACAGCAGGCCGTACTTTTAGGATAAAAACTACAGTCGACCGCAAGGAAATATCAGCAGACGGCAAAGACTTGGCATATGTCACAGTAGAAATACTTGATAAGGACGGTAACCTTTGTCCTAAGGCCGACAATCTGTTGTTCTTCGATGTAGAAGGTGATGCAACACTGAAAGCCGTATGTAATGGCGACCCTACAGACCAGACTTCTTTCGCATCCGATTATATGCGTGCCTTTAATGGTAAGCTTGTCGTTGTTTTGCAATCTTCAACTAAAGCCGGAAAGGCGAAACTCAAGGTTTATGGAGGTCATTTGAGGCCTGCCGTACAAGAAATAAGTCTTATAAAATAGTATCATGGAAAAAATTGTAAATGGAGTATTGATGACAGCTGCGTTATTGGCGGCATCATCACAAGTGGAGGCTAAAAAGCCTAAACATCCAAATGTGCTTTTTATCTTGGCTGACGATTATGGCTGGATGGATTTGGGATGTATGGGTAGTAAGTTTTATGAAACGCCAAATCTCGACCGATTGGCCTCGGAAGGAGTGAAGTTTACGAATGCATATTCTGCATGCCAGGTTTCCAGCCCTTCACGAGCAAGTTTGATGACCGGTAAATATACTCCACGTCATGGGGTAACAGACTGGATAGGAGAGAAATCAGGAGAAAATTGGCGAAAAATGAAACGTCATAGCAAATTGTTGCCTGCCGATTATGCATGGAACTTGCCTGCAAATGAATATACTATCGCAGAGTGTCTTCGCGATAACGGATATACCACTTTCATTGCGGGAAAATGGCATCTTGGCGATGAGGGCTCATGGCCTGAAGATCACGGCTTTATGATTAATAAAGGCGGATGGAGTGCCGGAAGTCCTACCGGAGGATATTTCTCTCCTTACAAGAATCCTAAACTGGAAGACGGACCTGCCGGAGAAAACCTTTCGATAAGACTTGGTAAAGAGACAGTCAATTTCATGCGTGAACACAAAAAGAAGCATAATAATAAACCGTTCTTTGCATATTTGTCATTCTATGCCGTGCACGGCCCGCTTCAGACTACCAAAGAAAACTGGTCATATTTCAGGGATAAGGCTGAAAAGATGGGAATAGCCGACAAGGCATTCGAAGTAGACCGAACATTGCCGGTACGTCAGGTTCAGGACAATCCGGTTTATGCCGGTGTAATCAAGGAGATGGACGATGCCGTCGGTATGGTATTGGATGAACTGAAAAGATTGGGACTTGATGAAAATACATTGGTAATCTTTACCAGCGATAATGGTGGAGTAACTTCGGGCGACTCTTATTCTTCTTCACAATTGCCTTTGCGTGGTGGTAAAGGCCGCCAGTGGGAAGGCGGTATACGTGTTCCTGCAATGATGTATTATAAAGGTTGTAATGCAGGTAGTGTATGTGATGTTCCTGTCATAGGTACGGATTTTTATCCTACGATATTGGACTATGCCGGTCTGGAAATGCATCCTGAACAGCATAAAGACGGTATCAGTATAATGCCTGTCCTGAAAGAAGGTGCAAAACCTGAACGCTCTTTGTTCTGGCATTATCCGCATTATGGAAATCAGGGCGGAGAACCTTCGTCTATTATCCGTAAAGGCGACTGGAAGCTGATTTATTATTACGAGAGCAACCATAGCGAATTGTATAATCTTGCTATGGATTTGTCAGAAAGCGAGCCGCTTAATGTTCAGTTCCCAGATAAGGTAAAAGAACTTGAAGGTGAACTTATGGCATGGCTTGACGAAGTAGATGCACGCAAACCGGTTGCAGATCCATTGTACGATCCTAAAAAGGAGGCTGAAGTCAAGAAGAATTGGCGAACGAAAACTTTGAATGCCCAAGAAAAGAGCAGAAAGAAGATGCTTCAAAAAGATTGGCAGCCAAATGCCAACTGGTGGAAGAGCATGACGACAGTGGATTAAGGTTAGTTTATTAATACAATTAATGTGAGAGATCACCCTTGATGCTAAAAAAAGTGTTAAGGGTGATTCTTTTTGTCTGCAAACTTTTCGTATCTTTACCCGACAATTTGATTATTATGGAAAAGAAAATAGAATTTGCACCAAACGTGATGCTTATTGATGCATCATATCTTGATAGAGTAGGCCGCGATATGGCCGAACATTTTTCACCTATATTAAATAGAGAGTTGCCGAAAGCAGACCTTGCCTCATTGCTCGAATGTCTTGCGCTCGATGCAGGAGTAGTATTGGGCGACAATGCCGTTCAGGTGATTTTCATATACGATTCAGCAGAACCGCGCATGTCGTTCTGCACGCCTTCCGATTTGGACAAGGAACTTAATAATGTAGCTTTCAAGAGCCAGCTTGGCGAGTTCTCGCTCTATTCGTTCCAGCCGTCGGATATGGCTACATGCGAGGAACTTTTCAATGAGGCCCTTATGTTGGCAGGGGAATCCAAGGATGTGAAAAGGGTTATCGCTGTAGCCGATGAAGACGCTTATCAGCAGAAAACCCATTCCACACTTAATAAGATAAAGGGAAAAGACAGTGTGACACTCTTCGGTATGAATCCACCTAAGGATGAGGCTGCATATTCCTTTGAAATGTTAGGCTTTGCCGTCCTCCAGTCTTTGGGAATAAAAGCAGAAGAGTTGTAGAATAGTTGTTAGTCTTTAAGTTGTTAGTTTTTAGTTCCCCCTAACAACCAACAACTAATAACCAACAACCAACAACTAAGAACTATTAACTATTAATTATCCTCCCATGTCCGATTTCCGTCTAAAAGTATTCTACAGCGTAGCCAAGAACCTCAGCTTTACCAAGGCTTCTCAGGAACTGTTCGTCAGTCAGCCGGCTGTGACTAAACATGTGCATGAACTCGAAAGCATGTACCATGTCCGTCTGTTCGACCGTACAAACAACAAGATTTCCCTGACCGAAGCCGGAAAAATGATGATGGAACATTGCGAGCGTATACTTACGGAATACCGCAAAATGGAATACGATATGCATCTGCTCAATAATGAGTATGCCGGCGAGCTGCGTTTGGGGGCCAGTACCACCATAGCCCAGTATATCCTTCCTCCCATACTTGCCAAGTTTACGGAGAAATACCACCAGATAAAAGTTTCGCTCATAGATACCAACTCCCGCAATGTGGAGAATGCCGTATCTGAACACACTATAGATTTAGGCATGGTGGAAGGAGTATTCCGTACTCCGTATCTGAAGTATGAAGCATTCCTTTGCGATGAATTGGTCCCTGTGGTGCGCTCCTCAGCCCTTCCTGCCGATGTGGAGGAAATCACTCTTGAAGAGTTCTGCAAGATTCCGCTTGTCTTGAGGGAGAGAGGTTCAGGTACGCTTGACGCCATAGAAACAGTTCTTGCCGAAGAAGGTCTGAAACTCTCGTCGCTGAACGTAAGAATGCATTTGGGCAGTACCGAGAGCTTCAAATCATTCCTGGCATGCAGCGACTGTATGGGGATAATATCCATAGCAGCCCTGGTGAAGGAGTTGGGCGAAGGTCTGTTCCGTGTGATAGACGTATCGGGACTCCAGTTCACCCGTCATTTCTGCTTCGTGTCCACGCAGGGGCAGGAGATAGAGGCGGCACAGCTTTTCATGCGTTTCGTGCGTAGCAGACTCGGAAAAGAAAATAAATAATATATATGTAATAATGAGTACAAGAGAAGAACAGATGCAATCATTCGGCCGTCTGCTTGATGTGCTGGACGAATTGCGCGAGAAATGTCCGTGGGACAGAAAACAGACAAATGAAAGTCTGCGTCCCAATACAATAGAAGAAGTTTACGAACTTTGCGACGCCCTGATTCAGAATGATAAAAAGAACATCTGCAAGGAGCTTGGCGATGTACTTCTGCACGTAGTATTCTATGCCAAGATAGGTAGTGAGACAGGCGATTTCGATATAAAGGATGTGTGCGACAAACTGTGCGACAAACTTATATTCCGTCATCCGCATGTGTTTGGCGAAGTAAAGGCAGACACTGCAGAGAAAGTTTCTGAAAACTGGGAACAGATAAAACTGAAAGAAAAAGACGGTAACAAATCTGTTCTGAGCGGAGTTCCTGCCGCCCTTCCTTCATTGATAAAGGCATACCGCATCCAGGACAAGGCACGCAATGTCGGTTTCGACTGGGAGGACAGGGAAGATGTCTGGAAAAAGGTGAAAGAAGAAATCACAGAGTTCGAGGCCGAGGTGGGCAGTATGGACAAGGACAAAGCCGAAGCAGAGTTCGGCGATGTCATGTTCAGCCTTATCAATGCAGCAAGACTCTACAAGATAAATCCTGACAATGCGCTGGAGCGTACAAACCAGAAATTTATCCGCCGTTTCAACTATCTGGAAGAGCATACCATCAAGGCCGGAAGAAATCTCAATGATATGACACTCAGCGAGATGGACGAGCTGTGGAATGAGGCAAAAAGCAAAGGGCTGTAGATTTTTGCGATATTTTAGTGTATAATTCTTTCGTTTTGGAATCAATTGACTATCTTTGCCGAAAATTAGTAATTAAAATTCAATAAAAGATGAATAAATCAATTATCACCGTAGTAGGAAAAGATACTATAGGTATCATCGCCAAAGTATGTACATACCTGGCAGAGAACAATGTAAACATTCTGGATATCTCTCAGACTATCGTTCAGGAATATTTCAACATGATGATGATTGTCGACATGTCAGCCATTAATAAACCTTTCGAGCAGATTGCTACAGAAATGTCAAGCTTAGGAGGAACAATGGGTGTACAGGTAAAATGCCAGAGAGAGGAAATCTTCGATAAGATGCATCGTATTTGAGTTGCTTTCAGTTGTTAGTTTTTAGATTTTAGTTGTTAGATAAAAACATATAGATTCAATGATAAACATATCCGAGGTTATTGAAACCAATAAAATGATAGAAAAGGAAAATCTTGATGTCCGTACTATCACGATGGGTATCAACCTTCTTGATTGTGCCGACGGAAATCTTGATGTCCTTTGTCAGAATATATATAACAAAATTACCCGTCTTGCCGGAAAATTAGTAAGCACAGGCGAGGAAATATCAAAGGAATTCGGTATTCCTATCGTCAATAAGCGTATCTCCATTACTCCTATAGCCCTTGTAGGAGGTTCGGCATGTAAGACTTCCGACGATTATGTAAAGATAGCTCAGACTCTTGACCGTGTAGCAGCCGAGTTGGGAGTGAACTTCATAGGAGGTTACTCTGCCATCGTATCGAAAGGTATGAGCCATAGCGATGAACTCTTCATCCGTTCCATCCCTAAGGCATTGGCATGCACAGAGAGAATATGCAGTTCCGTAAATGTAGGTTCTACCAAGACAGGCCTCAATATGAATGCGGTACGTCTTATGGGCGATATCATAAAGGAAACAGCAGAATTGACAAAAGACCGCGACTCACTCGGTTGCGCTAAACTTGTAGTGCTTTGCAATGCTCCGGACGATAATCCGTTCATGGCGGGTGCATTCCACGGAGTATCGGAAGACGATGCTGTCATAAACGTGGGAGTAAGCGGCCCTGGAGTAGTGAAATATGCACTTGAACAAATCAGAGGAGCAAGTTTCGAGGTCCTTTGCGAAACAATCAAGCGTACAGCATTCAAGATTACCCGTGTAGGCCAGCTTGTAGCACAGGAGGCATCACACCGTCTTGGCATTCCTTTCGGTATAATCGACCTTTCGCTTGCACCGACACCTGCGGTAGGCGACAGTGTGGCTGAAATCCTTCAGGAGATAGGTCTTGAATATCCTGGTGCACCGGGTACAACAGCAGCCCTTGCACTTCTCAACGACCAGGTGAAGAAGGGCGGTGTAATGGCGTCATCATACGTTGGCGGTCTTAGTGGAGCGTTTATCCCTGTCAGCGAAGACCAGGGAATGATAGATGCCGTAGTGGCGGGAGCTCTTACTATAGAGAAGCTTGAAGCCATGACATGCGTATGCTCTGTAGGACTTGATATGATAGCTATTCCGGGCGACACTCCGGCTACATCTATCGCCGGTATGATTGCCGATGAGGCAGCTATCGGAATGATAAACCAGAAGACTACGGCAGTCCGTGTCATTCCTGTGGTAGGAAAGACTGTGGGCGAAACAGTAGAGTTCGGCGGTCTTTTGGGATATGCCCCTGTAATGCCAATCAACCGTTTCAGCTGCGATGCATTCGTAAACAGAGGCGGACGTATTCCGGCTCCTATACATAGCTTTAAGAACTGATGAAAAAACGCTTCGTTGTTTGGACTAAAATGACGAAGCGTTTTTATTAAAACGACGAAACGTTTTTATACAACCTAATAAGCTCGATCATTGTATTCAGTGGTCGAGCTTTTTTATTGAGAGTATTTGCTTGATATATATGACTCATTTTAAAATTAAAGATATAAGCTTTAATCTTATAAAATACATTGTTTCAGATAGCGGAACACGTACGTGTAACGGGTGGAACACGTTCGTGTTACTCTCGCGTCACGTTCGTGTTCCGCGCGTTACACGAACGTGTCACGGTTTTCGTGACAGTACGTTTTCCTTGTTTATTTAGGTCGTTTAGAAAGATTCTTCGGTTTTTTATCTTTTTTCAATGGGATTCTTTTTCTCTTACATGACTTTTTATGAAAGATTTGTTCTTCCTGATATTATTATAAGGTATATTCGATATCGCAAAAACATTTCTTTGTAATACTATTGAAAAAATATTATTATATTTCTTCTTGATTAACAGTTATTTATATGTAAATCGACAATTTTTCTTGAAAAAAAGTTGCACAAAGTATTGCAGGAATCAAAAAAGTGCGTACCTTTGCATCCGCAATCGAAAATAA
>NZ_DXVR01000054.1:0-18643 GCF_019417265.1 Bacteroides sp. | reverse complement strand
ATGTTTCCGTCTTTGTCTACCAAAAGAACCTTGTCGAATTCTACTGTTGTACCGTTTTCTGCATTTTGGATGTGGTGTACAAACAGTTTTTTGCCTTCTTCAGCTTTGAACTGCTGACCGTTAATTTCTACGATTACGTACATTTTATTATAATTATTAAACGGGTTTCTTCCGTAAGGTGGACTGCTTCCGGCAATCACTTGTTTACCTCCGCGGACTAAAATCGGCTGCAAAGATACTTCAAATACTTTATATAATCAATAGTTTGACTGTTATTTTTTATATAAACCTCTGTTTTTCAGTAATAACAGTTTCGGATGATTCAGAAAGCATAAAAAAAGTGTGGTATGTCCGGTCGGGCATACCACACTTCCGTATATTGAATCGTACCTTATTATTAGAAATATAAGTAACGGTTGTCAACAACTTCTGCCTTCTGATAAAGGTCGTTGATGAACTGTGTAGCAAATCTTGCATACATGTTTGTCAGAGTAGTTTCTTCTGACTTGACATCAAGCTTTTCAGAACCGTTGTCCTTGCTTAATACCTGTACCATATAAACACCGGCATTACCCTTTACAGCTGCGCTTGTAGCATTTACTGCAGTTTTTGATGCAACAGCACCGATAACAGGTTCGCTTCCTCTTGTCATAGAAATGTATGCAGGAGCAGAGAATGTTACGTGCTTAACTGTGTCGCTTACTGCGTTCTTGACAGCTTTAGCCTGGTCGATAGAAGTGCATGATTTCATGTCGGCCATGATAAGTTCAGCTTTTTTGTCACGACGGATTTCGCTGCGAAGCATATCAGCTACAGAGTTGATGTTGCGATAGCCTACAGGATTGATTCTGTCAAGTGCTACTACCATGATATGGTCGTTGTTTCCACATTCGTACAATGGAGAAACTTCACCTTCCTTAGCACCGAATATCCAGCGGATAACTTCCTTAGTTGAAGGAACACCGCCTACATAGTGTTCAGAAGAAGAGAAGTCAGTGCGAGGAATAACTGTGTATCCGTATTCTTCTGCATTCTTTTCAAGTTCGTCTATAGTTGTGCTCTGAGCTACGAACTGGCTGAACTTGTTGTAAGCATCGTTGTATGTATCGTTGCTGAATTCTACGTTACGTTTGATAACAGCCACTTTGTATTTTTCCTGCATGCTCTTCTTGTTCATAACCTGCAGGATTACATTAGCCTGACCGATGTTCAGTTTAGCGATTTCGTTTACAGACTGGCTGATAAGAGTCTTGATGAATGTTTCGTTTTCAGTGTTCAGCTGTCCGCCTTCCCATGAAGAAGCGCTAACCCATGTAGCTTCGCCTGTCTGGCCATAAACCTTAGCTGTTTCTTCGAAGCTTGCTCCACCCTTGATAGCATCGTAGATACTGTCTGTAAGAGTCTTTGTCTTTTCTTCAGTATCAGCGTAAACCTGAATTTGACGGAACTGGATAGAGTCAGGAGCGTTTACCTTTGCTATAATCTTGAAAGCGTTGTATGAATCGTCTGCCTGGCTGTAGTATGGACCGAACACTTCGTTCATACCGATAGAGTCAAGACGTGCTACAACGTCTGAAGGAAGAACTGATTTGTTTACAGGAATATCAGAATATGATACTGCTGAACCTGTAGAACGTACGAATGTACCGAAGTCTGCAGTTGTGTTGTTCAGCTGTTCGCTATATTCAGTTACTTCATCCAATACAGCTTTTCTGTCAGCGTCTGAAGGCAATACCTGTACATCTACGAAACGGATGTTACGAGTTTCAGTCAACTGCTTGAACTGTTCTTTTCTTTCTTTGTAAAGTGCCTTGATTTCATCGTCAGATACTTTAACCAAAGAATCGTTTACAGCAGAATATGGAACAGCAGCCATAAGAAGGTCGCTCTGTTCTGTACGTGCCTTGAATGCATCTTCTGCAGCTACAGGGTTTGAAATAAGAGATTTTGAGATAAGGTTCTGATATTTTTCAGCCAATGTAGACTGTCTTAAAGTCTTTTCTACAAAATTCCAGAAGTTACCCATTGTTTGATAGTATTCTACATACTGTGCAGGCATCTGGCTTGTGCTTAGGTTGGAATAATCGACGAGGAATTTCTTCAGCATATCCTTGTCGAATGCACCTGTCTGTGGGTTGCGGAACGGAGTGTTCATCAGCATTGGATGAGTACCTTCGTCGATGATTGACTGGATTTCAGCGTCAGTAACTGTAAGGCCCAATTCTTCAGCCTGTTCAGCTATGAGCTTGTTGTTGACGTATGATTGCCATACTTGGTCTTTAACGCTTGCCAACTGTGTCTCGTTAAGAGAAGACAGTCCGTTAGTCAGTTTGATAACTTCGGTGTATTCGTCAACCAGTTTCTGGTAATCCTGTGCGGAGATTTTATCTCCATTAATCTTTCCTACGTCTTGCCTTCCCTGATGTGGCTGGAATATTTTCCAAGCGTCACCTGCTATAAAAGCGAAGAGGGCAATACCGATAACAATGACCAATAATGGTCCTTTGCTTCTAATAGTTTGTAAAGTTGCCATTTAAAATTATTATTTTTTTGTTTATTGTTTTTCTGTATTTAGCGCACGAAGATACGAAAAATGTTTTTGAGTTGCTATTTTCTGTAGAAAAAAATGCTTATTTCTGTATTTTCAACTTTACAAGCTCGATTTTTGTGCTCGTAGCCTTGATAATGTTGAACTGAAATCTGTCTATCACAATCTTTTCGTGCGGTTTAGGTATTCTCTGAAACTCGTTTATGATTAATCCTCCCAATGTCTGATATTCGTCACTTTCAGGAAGGTTTAAGTCGAATTTCTCATTTATTTCTTCTATCTCCAGACGACCTGACAAAATGTATTCGTTCTCATTCAATTCTTTAGCAACGATATTTTTGTTGTCATGTTCGTCCTCGATGTCACCGAGCAGCTCTTCTACGATGTCTTCCAGTGAAATGATTCCTGACGTTCCGCCAAATTCGTCGACTACCACTGCAAGCGATTTCTTCTGCTGCATAAGGAGTTGCATCACTTTGTTTGCCCCCATGCTTTCAGGCACTACGGGAATGGATTTTATGTTCTTTTCCCATTCTTCGGTAGCTCCGAACATTTCTGACGAGTGGATATAACCGATGATATTGTCTATATTGTCGCGATATACAATGATTTTGCTTAGTCCGCTTTCAATGAAAACCGACATAATTTCTTTTTTCGGTGTTCCGGTTTCAACTGCAATGATTTCTGTTCGTGGAATCATACAGTCTTTTACCTTGATGCTGGAAAAATCAAGGGCATTGCGGAATATCTGGATTTCAGGCTCTATTTCGTTTTCCTTCTGCGATTCGTCTATGCTGCTTTCAATCAGATAGTCGAGGTCGACTTTTGAAAATGCCTTTTCACTGTCCTCTTTCTTAATCTTCTTTCCGGCCAGTCTTAAAATGCTTGTGGAAAGGAAAGAAGAAAATCTGCTTATAGGGTATAGTACAAGATAACAGATATATGTAGGCACACACAGAATCTTTAGCGTAAAGTTCGGGTTGATTTTGAACAGGGTTTTAGGCATGAATTCCCCGGTTATCAATATAATCAGTGTGGAAATGATAGTCTGTACGACGACCATCAATGCTTCGCTTTTTATTATTCCATACAACAGGTGCTTCTCTATTATTTCGGCCATTAATATACCGTATATTACCAATGCAATGTTGTTGCCTACCAGCATAGTGGATATAAAATTGTTTGGATTCTGGTAGAATACGGTCAGGATTTTGGTGGAAAAGTTATTCGACTTTTCCATTTCGAACCTTAGCTTGTTTGAAGACACAAAGGCTATCTCCATTCCGGAAAAGAATGCAGAAAACGCCATTGTGATAATTAGTTCTATGATTATATCCATTTCTTATGTATAAAGTTGGTGACAATATAATAATGTATATTATCAGTTGTTTGTGTTTTGTATAGCATTTGTTGTATCTTGCGGAGCTGTATCTTCAACAGTGAAAATTCCTGTAGGTGTAAATATTTCATATTCTGTCATTTCCTGATTCGAGTCGAAGCCATATCCTGTCAGAATCTTGTCTTCCTGTTCTATCTTTATGAACTTGTCAGAATATATTCGTTCCTTCGACTGGTCCCAAAACAGAAGTTCGGTGTCGAATTTATCTCCTAACTGGTTTTGAATATGCACATTCCCCCTTAGTTCCCATATCTCTTTCTTTTCGTGATAGTATGCTGTATCGGCCTTTATGCTGGCGTTTACCCTGAACAGACTGTCGAATTTCTCAAGGTACAGTCCTTTCTCGAATGCCCAGTATGGGGGATTCTTCTTTGTGAAAACCAGCCATTCGTCTGTGACAATCTTGTATCTTATCATACCTGAGTCTGATACATAAGATACCACCCCGGTAGTGTGCATATCGGGCAGGGAGTCTTTTTCGTCGATAGCTGCAGCTAATTTCTTGTCCTTGCTTCCACACGATGGGAAAAAAAGAAACATAACAGTTGCCCATACGGCAACTGTTATGCTTATAAAATATTTAGTTTTGAAAAAGTGTTGTCTATATGACATAGATTTTATCTGATAGTTGTTGTTTCGCCAATCCATCCACCGATAGTTACTGTGTGTCCCTTGCTCAAACCAAGGAAGAACAAGTCTTCATCTTTCGGAGTGTAGGCAGAATATGTTCTGATAAGTTCGTTAGCTTTGTCGGCAACGCTTGGGTCAACACTCTTTGCACGTTGCAACTTGTCAATAACTGCAAAGAATGTACATTTATTCAAAGCTGATTCATCACTCCAGTTAGGGCTTGATGCATACATCTGTGCAATAAGGATATAAGCATCTCCATAATTGTTGTTGAATGAGATAGCCTTGTTGCAGTACTGTTTAGCACGGCTGAGCTGTTTCTTGCTGAAAAGGATTACACCGGCATTGTAGCAGTATTCGGCTTTCTTCATAGGGTCCTGTTCCAGTTCGATAGCCTGGTCGAAGTAACCTATGCTCTTGTCCAAATCGCCTTTCTTGTAATACATGTATCCGCAACCAGCAGCTGTAGCAGCAGTCGGTTCAATAGCATGAGCTGCTTCAGAAGCTTCGAAATATGCTTCTTCTTCAGTACATTTCAAAAGCTGCATTACAGAAATAACCTGCTTCAGATATTCAAGATTTGTTTTGTTCTGTGCAACTTTAGGACCGTAGATTGACTGCAGGTTCTCGCAAGAAGCTGCTCCACTGTTGATGAAATATGCATCTACGTTGTCTTTTGTTGTTTTGAAAAGGTTTTTCATCTTTTCTTTCTTCTCTGCATTGTATGCAGCGTCAGCATATCCTGCAACAGTAAGATAGTCCTGGATGAACTGTTCTTTGTGGGTATCGTCAGCTTTCAGTTTACGTGATGACATATCCATCATATCAAGAAACATGAAGTAGTCTGATTTTTCTTTCTCCATGTCAACTGCTTTCTTGGCCCATTCGTATGCCTGATTCAAATCAAGGTTCTTTCCTGAGAATACGATGTAGTCGTGTACTTTCATACCTAAAATAGAACCTTCAGTAGATTTAGATCTTACCAATTTGTTAAGTTGGTCAAGATACTTGATACGCTGATCGTGTACAGCCATAAGTTCGTCTAAGTAAGCTTTCTGCTGAGCAGCGTCTTTTGTACTCTGAATTAAACCACGAAGGATTTTAGCGCCGTTGGTATATGTTCCAACCTGTGCGAAAGGTGCTTCTGTGAAAACTGCCTTCCAAGGAGTGTATGCATCCTTGAAGTTGTCTGTTTTAACATATTCAGTATAAATACTGATGTTCTGAAGACAACGGATACTGTCTTCACCATGTCCAAATCTAGAACCGTCTTCTACTCCTTTTTGAGCAAAAGTAGCTGTTGCACCTAATGAGAGGGCACACAGCATTGTAAACATCTTCATTCTCATCGTATATTAATTTAATTGTTTATTGTGTGTGAATTGATTAGTTAACTCTCCACTTCATGAACCAAGGCTCATTCAGTGTAAGTCCGATTTTCAGAACAAACCTGTTTTCAGACATCAGGTTGCTGTTGCTCGGAGAAAGATTGACATACTGACCTGTAATACTCAATACTGTTTTTCTCTGGAACAATGACAGTGGGAAACCTAAACCGGCTGTTACTCCTATTTCTTTGGCTCCATCAGAGAAAGAACTTCCGTTTACATCATTTGGTATTTTGATGTATGGTGAGTTATAGTATGCACCGACCCTGTATGATATTCTTTTAAAGAAGTTTCGTCCGATGTAATCAGGAGTGTATTCCACTCCGGCAGCAATCTTGCTTCTGTTGTTATACATTCCTGCCACGTTTGACAGTTTTACTTTTGACCATTCCTGCAATGTATAATCCAAGCATACCGTAAGATTATTCTTAAACTGATATGCTAAACCAACTCCGTATGTTGATGGGATGCCATATCCGTCGTAGTCAGTCTTTTCATTTGTGGAACTGTAGCTGCTGCCGTCTGTAACCTGTGTACCTGTAACCTCGGTAGAATTCAGTTTATGTCCGAGGCCATAAGTCAATCCTAATGTTATGCTGTTGTTCTTGTCCAAAGGTTGGGTGTATTGTAATCCCAAATCAAGTTTATAGCTTTTTACATTAAGATTTCTATAGTTGATAGTGTAATCACCGTTATTGCTGAGTGTTGCAGTAGTACTATATTCCTGATTTCCGTACAGGTATCCTATGTTGGCACCGAATGACAGGTTCTTTAAAATCTTATATCCCAATCCTGCAAAAACAAGGTTTGTACCTCCGTTGCCGGTAAATCGGTTTGTTACTGTAGTGTTGCTTATATTCCCTTCTTCGTCCTTAATATTGTTGGTAGAACTGAAATTGTAACCCACTGTAGAGAAAGGTGTAAACCCGATGGCCATACCTAATCTTGGATGAAGGCGGAACTGAATGGCAAGATAGTCGAAACTGGAGTTTCTTGCATTTGCTTTTATTCCATTCTCTTCATAGTTTGAACTTTTCATGCTGAAACCGATGTCGAACATAAACGACAGCGAATCTACAGAAGTGTATGAAGCCGGATTCATAGGATTGATATGTCTGCTTGAGCGCAATGCGTTACCTACACCTCCCATGGCTGCATTGCTCGTAAAGACCTGGTCTGACAAGTCCCCAAACCCGAATCTTGTGTATGGAGAATTTGTGCTTGACTGTGCGAAAGTGCACATATAAGCAATTGCAAAAATAACGCTGAAGAGTATCTTTTTATTTGACATTATAATTCAGTATTCTGTTTAAACCTTTTAAAACTAAAAATCTATCTGCAAAGATGATACTTTTTAATTTTGTATCAAAAGAAAATTTATCTCCGCCAGTTAAAAAAACTAAAAGGTCGGGATGTTTTTTCTGTAATTGAGTGATGTAGCCTATTATTTCGAATTCAATACCTTTAATAACTCCGGCTCTTATAGCTGTTTCTGTGTTGAATCCTAATTCAGGAACTTCTCCTCCTTTTTCTATTAAAGGAAGTTTGTCACAGCATGCGCTCAATGATTTGAATCTGGTGTAAATGCCTGGTGATATGTTGCCGCCCCAGTACGTTGCACTGGCATCAATAAACTCATAGGTAAGTGCTGTGCCGGCATCAATTACAAGCAGATTTCTGTCAGGCATAAGATAATTGGCTCCCACTACGGCGGCCAGACGGTCCATACCTAATGTTTCGGGCGTTTTGTACTTGTTGGTGATTGGTATAGGAGTTTTGTAATCTAATGTCAATACCGGAAAGCTGACATTTGCCAATTGCTTTTTTATGGTATTGCTTAGAGTTATTACAGAGGCAATTATGCATCTGTCTATAGGATACTTATGGCATAATATCTTTATACAGTCCAATGAATGGTTTGAGCCTCGGAGAATTTCTACCTGTTCATCTCCGTCGAAAACCGCAAGTTTTGCTACTGTGTTGCCAATGTCTATAATTAAATTCACAATATATAATTTTATTGCGTGCAAAGTAAAGTAAAAAAAAGAAATTTACAGCAATAAAATAGATGTTTTGTTTCATATTTATAGATAATTAGTCTTATTTTTGCGCTGAAAATTACAAATACATAAATTAATAAAATGTTTGCTATTAGATTTAGGGTATTATTGATAGGGCTGTCACTTCTTATCAGTCTGCAATCATATTCACAGAAAAACGACAGTATTCAGTTTAGTTTGCTTACATGCGCACCTGGAACTGAAATCTATTCTCTGTTTGGACATACTGCCATACGATATCAGAATTTTACACAAAATAGAGATTTGGTGTTTAACTATGGTATGTTCAGTTTTTCTACACCTAATTTTATATTCCGTTTCGTAAAGGGGGAAACTGATTATCAGTTGGGTATAACAGAATTTGCACCATTTGAAGCGGAATACATGTTTCGTGGTTCATCGGTCTATCAGCAGGTGCTGAATCTAACGCAAGAAGAAAAAAACAGGCTGCTGGAACTCCTCGTCCTGAATTATCAGCCGCAAAACAGAATCTACAGGTATAATTATTTTTATGACAACTGTACCACAAGAGCACGCGACCAGATAGAACGTTGTATCGACGGAAAAGTGATTTATCCGGATTCAGTAGAGGAGAAAAGTTTTCGTGGTATAGTCCATGAATTTACTAAAGGATTTCAGTGGGAAGAGTTGGGGATGGACCTGTGTCTTGGCGCTGAAGCCGATGAAACGATAGATATACGCCGGCAGATGTTTTCACCTTTCTATATGAGAGCTTTTGCAGATAGGGCCTATATAGAAGAACCGGACGGGAAAGTTCGTCCTCTGGTATTAAAAGAAGAGGTAATAGTTAATGCAGAGCGTGATGAAGATGAAGTGGGATTTCCTTTCAGTCCGATGACTTGTGCCATTGCTTTCTTGGTTGTAAACGTTCTGTTTGCAGTGCTTCAGGTACTTAAGAAGAAAATTTATTGGGGATGGGATATTGTGTTATATCTTTCACAGGGTATAGCCGGTTGCATTATCTCTTTCCTGTTTTTCTTTTCGGTACACCCTACTGTAGGCTCTAACTGGATGATTCTCCTGTTTAATCCTATACCTTTGTTGTATCTATCATTTATGGTTTATAATGACGTAAAACGTAATAATGATAGGTATCACATTGTTAATTTGGTGTATTTAACATTTTTTATGCTCTTAATGCCGGTTATACCGCAGGAATTTAATTTAACAGTGTTACCTTTGGCACTTGGTTTGTGGTGCAATGCCATGAGTCATACTATAGTTTGTAGAAAATTGAAATGAAAGAAAAATTAATAACATCCCTGATTACTGCCATAGTTATATCCGGTATTAATGCACAGACGGTTCCGGCTGTGCCGAAGTTCGTTATAGGATTGACTATCGACCAGTTGCGTACAGATTATATAGAGGCTTTTTCTGCCATGTATGGCGAAAGAGGATTCAAGCGTCTTTTCAAGGAAGGACGTGTATATGTGAATGGCGAATATGATTTTATAAAACCGGATCAGTCGTCGTCTGTAGCTTCTATATATACTGGTACCTCTCCTTATTATAATGGTATAGTTGGCAACAATTGGATGGACAGAAATACGCTTTGTGTAGTCAAGAGTGTCGATGATAAGGCGTATATGGGAATTTACACTTCTGAAAACGCTTCACCTCAGCATCTCTCCGTATCGAATTTAGCAGACGAACTTATGGTTTCTACCCATGGAGAATCTCATGTCTATTCTATAGCTCCTACAAAGGAAATGGCTATTATGGGGGCCGGTCATGCTGCCAAAGGTGCGTTTTGGATAAACGATGATAACGGAAAGTGGAGTGGTACTACATATTATGGCGCGTTCCCTGAATGGGTGACAAATTTCAACGACCGTAACGGCCTTGATTTTAGAATAGACCAGATAACATGGGGACCTTATCTGCCTGTTACGGCTTATAAATATATAACGACAGAAACCAAACAACTCACTTTCAAGCATAATTTCACAGACGAACGTCTTTTGAAGTACAAGAAGTTCAAGACAAGCCCTTATGTAAACGATGAGGTAAACAAATTAGTGAATGTCTTCCTCAATAATACCAATGCAGGGCTGGATGATACGCCTGATTTGCTGACTTTAGGATATTATGCAGGAAATTATGACGGTAAACCGGATTCTGAATATGCCATGCAGATACAGGATATGTATGTACGCCTGGATAACAGTATAGGTGATTTGCTGGATATGGTAGATAGGAAGGTCGGTTTGAAGAATACATTGATATTTATAACCTCTACCGGCTATCGTTCTCCCGAACCTGAAGACCTGCCGGAATATAGGATACCGACAGGGGAGTTCCATCTGAAACGCTGTTCAGCCTTGCTTAATATGTATCTGATGGCTATATATGGCCAGGGACAGTATGTGGAAACATATTATGGAAATCAGATATATCTGAATCACAAGCTTATTGAAGATAAGAACCTGAATCTTACTGAGGTTATGAACCGCTCGTCTGAATTTATTGTACAGATGAGTGGCATACGCTCTGCATATTCGTCACAGCGCCTTCTTCTTGGTGCCTGGGATCCAAAGATTGATAAAATCAGAAACTCATTTACCCGCAAATGTTCCGGCGATTTATATATCGAGATATTGCCGGGGTGGAAGGTGGTAGATGAATATTCCAATAATGTTAGAGTGGAACGCGAGGCTTATGCATCGGTTCCGGTATTCTTTTTCGGGTATAATATCAAACCTGAGATACTGTATTCACCTGTAAAAGTGGCAGCTGTAGCACCTACGCTGGCACATTTCATGCGTATCAGGGCTCCTAATGCAAGTGTGGCGGCTCCATTGACAGGAATACGCAAATAAATGTCCGTATTTGCCGCATTTTGTGCGTTTTTAATTATCTTTGTACGCCGTTGAACATATTTAACGGCATTAATCAGTAAATAAAAAATAAAATATATAATGGGATTTAATGAATTTATAAGCAAGTTGTTCGGGAACAAAGCTTCTCGCGACATGAAGGAAATCCAGCCATGGGTAGAAAAAATTAAAGCAGCATACCCTGAAATAGAGAAGCTGAGTAATGATGAACTGCGTGCCAAAACGGAAGAACTTAAAAAGTATATCAAAGATTCTGCCGTTGCTGAAAACAAGAAGATTGAAGAACTGAAGGCTACAATCGAAACTACAGACATTGAAAAACGTGAACCTATCTTTGCACAGATAGATAAATTGGAGAAAGAAGTACTCGAAAAATACGAAAAAGCACTTAATGATGTGCTTCCGGTTGCTTTCTCTATCGTAAAAGATACAGCAAGACGTTTCACTCAGAACGAAGAAATAGAAGTTACTGCTACTGATTTCGACCGTGAACTGGCTGCTATGGGAAAAGACTTTGTACGCATTGAAGGCGACAATGCTATATGGCAGAACCATTGGGTAGCAGGTGGTAACGATATGAAATGGGGAATGATTCACTACGATGTACAGCTCTTCGGTGGTGTTGTTCTTCATCAGGGAAAAATTGCGGAAATGGCAACAGGTGAAGGTAAGACACTTGTAGCTACATTGCCTGTCTTCCTTAATGCATTGACCGGTAATGGTGTACACGTCGTTACTGTGAACGACTACCTTGCGAAACGTGACTCTGAATGGATGGGACCTCTCTATATGTTTCATGGATTGAGCGTTGACTGTATCGATAAGCATCAGCCAAACTCTGCTGCACGTCGTCGTGCATATATGGCTGATATCACATTCGGTACAAACAATGAGTTCGGTTTCGACTATTTGCGCGACAATATGGCTAACAGCCCTAAGGACCTTGTACAGCGCAAACATAACTTTGCAATTGTCGACGAGGTAGACTCTGTATTGATTGACGATGCCCGTACTCCGCTTATCATTTCCGGTCCTGTCCCAAAGGGTGACCAGCAGCTGTTCGAAGTTCTTCGTCCGTTGGTAGAACGTCTGGTTGAGGCACAGCGCAAGCTTGCTACTCAGTATCTGGCAGATGCAAAACGTCTTATCGCTTCCGACAAGAAGGAAGAAGTGGAAGAAGGTTTCCTTTCATTGTTCCGTAGCCATAAGGCTCTTCCAAAGAACAAACCTCTCATCAAGTTCCTCAGCGAACCGGGTATTAAGGCTGGTATGCTGAAGACTGAGGCTATCTATATGGAAGCAAACAACAAGCGTATGCCTGAGGCTGTAGAACCTCTTTATTTCGTAATTGATGAAAAGATGAAGAGTGCCGACCTTACTGATAAGGGTATCGAACTTATCACAGGTAATTCTCAGGACCCTACACTCTTCGTTCTTCCTGATATAGCAGCACAGTTGTCTGAACTTGAAAACGAAACATCTTTGACAGACGAAGAAAAGTTGGCTAAGAAAGACGAACTGATGACTAACTATGCTATCAAGTCTGAACGTGTACATACAATAAATCAGTTGCTTAAGGCATATACAATGTTCGAAAAGGATACTGACTATGTTGTGATGGACGGACAGGTTAAAATCGTCGATGAGCAGACAGGACGTATCATGGACGGTCGTCGTTGGAGCGACGGTTTGCATCAGGCTGTCGAAGCTAAGGAAGGTGTTAAGGTTGAAGCTGCTACACAGACATTTGCTACTATCACACTTCAGAACTACTTCCGTATGTATCACAAACTGTCAGGTATGACAGGTACTGCAGAAACAGAAGCAGGCGAATTCTGGGATATCTACAAACTCGATGTTGTAACTATTCCTACTAACCGTCCAATCGCACGTAAGGATATGAACGACCGCGTTTATAAGACTAAGCGCGAAAAATATAAAGCTGTTATCGAAGAGATTGAAAAGATGGTAGAAATGGGTCGTCCTGTATTGGTCGGTACAACATCGGTTGAAATCTCTGAAATGTTGAGCAAGATGCTTACTCTCCGTAAGATTGAACATAACGTACTTAATGCCAAGTTGCATCAGAAAGAAGCGGACATCGTAGCTAAAGCCGGTTTGGGACGTACAGTAACTATTGCTACCAACATGGCCGGTCGTGGTACCGACATCAAGTTGAGCGACGAGGTTAAGGCTGCCGGAGGTTTGGCTATTATAGGTACAGAACGTCACGAATCACGTCGTGTAGACCGTCAGTTGCGTGGTCGTGCAGGACGTCAGGGTGACCCGGGTTCTTCAGTATTCTTTGTTTCTCTTGAAGACGATTTGATGCGTCTGTTCTCTTCCGACCGTATCGCGTCTGTAATGGATAAACTTGGTTTCAAGGAAGGAGAAATGATTGAGCATAAGATGATTTCAAATTCTATCGAACGTGCACAGAAGAAGGTAGAAGAAAACAACTTCGGTATCCGTAAGCGTTTGCTTGAATATGATGATGTTATGAACAAGCAGCGTAATGTGGTTTATACAAAACGTCGTCATGCATTGATGGGTGAACGTATCGGTATGGATATCGTTAATATGATTTGGGAACGCTGTGCCAATGCCCTGGATATGGCTACTTACTCTGAAGCCAAGATGGAAATACTCCAGACTCTTGCAATGGAAACTCCGTTCACTGAAGATGAATTTACTTCAAAAGATAAGAATGAACTTACTGAAAGAACATTCGATGCTGCAATGGAAATCTTCAAGCGTAAGACTGACCGTATGGCTCAGATTGCCAATCCGGTAATAAAACAGGTATATGAAAATCAGGGACAGATGTATGAAAACATTATGATTCCTATTACAGACGGCAAACGTATGTATAATATTCCTGTCAACTTGAAGGCTGCTTATGAGTCTGAATCAAAAGAAATCGTGAAGGCTTTCGAAAAGGCTATTCTTCTTCATACTATAGATGAGGCATGGAAGGAAAATCTTCGCGAACTTGACGAACTTAAACATTCCGTACAGAATGCAAGCTATGAACAGAAAGACCCATTGTTGATTTTCAAACTTGAGTCTGTGAAACTGTTTGACAATATGGTTGCCAAAATCAACAATAATACAATTTCTGTATTGATGCGTGGTCAGATACCTGTGCAGGAACCGGAACAGGTTCGTGAGGCTGCTCCGGAACCGGCTCCAAGAAAACAGCAGTATAAGGAAGAAAAGGTTGACCTCAATGATGCTTCTCAGCAGAGTGCTGCCGGTAAAGATACCAGAGAGGTTAAAAATGAGCCTTATAAAGCAGAAAAAACAGTTGGCAGAAACGATCCATGTCCTTGCGGAAGTGGGTTGAAATATAAGAACTGTCACGGAAAAGTATAAGAATTTTAATAAAATACATGTTTAAAAGGTCGTCTCTTAACAAAGGGACGGCCTTTATTATTATACCTTTATTACCTTTTAACTTCATAATATTCAGAAATATATTAATTTTGTACAGACTAAAACTGTACATATTATGAAGAAATATGCCCTTTATATCGTCATGCTTGTAAGTGTTCTCATTTCATCATGCAGTTCCATACAGACACTTACTTTCGACCAGTTGGCTCCGGCCCAAGTTAATTTCCCATATCAGGTTTCTGTTGTAGGAGTTGTAAATAATATGCCTTCACGTCCGAAATCGAAGAAGAATATACTGACACTGGGAATGATTGACGCTGAGGGAAAGAGTGCAGCAGAGGCTTTGGCCGGCTCGCTTGCTGACAGCAAGTTCTTTAATCAGGTTGTAATATGTGATTCTGCTCTGTGTGCAGATGATTTTTCGACCGTTCTTACTGCAGATGAAGTAAATGAACTTTCTTCAATGTTGGGAGTAGACATGTTGGTGTCTTTTGAAAGACTGCTTCTCGATGTTGAAAAGAAAGAATATACTAATCCCGGATGGGACGTTTCAATTCCTGTCTTGCAGGTTCAGGTAACACCTATAGTCAGATTGTATATACCGGGACGACAGAAACCATTGGTAGAGCTTACTGCTACCGATTCTTTGTATTTCGACATGGGTTACAGAGTATCGGAAAAAGAAGTGATAGAGGAGGCTACAAGGCATGCAACGTCTGTTATAAGCAATAAGATAGTTCCATACTGGCAGACTGTAAACAGATTGTATTTTGACGGCGGTGGAGTTGAAATGCGTGATGCGGGAGTATATGTAAACGAAGGGAATTGGGACGCTGCGCGAGGGTTGTGGACCCAGGTTTATAACCGTCTGAAGAAAGGCAATGCCAAGTTCAGGGCTGCCTACAATATTGCACTCTCGTACGAGATGACAGCCGATATGGATAAAGCAGAGGAATGGCTGAAAAAGGCATCCGATTGTGTCAAGACTGGTTCTGAGGAAGAAATGGTGCTGAAGTACTATATACCTCAGTTTATGAAAAGGAAAGACGAATTGGGTAAACTGAATGTTCAAATGGGACGTTTTAATAACAATTTTTGACCTGTTTGTTTTGAAACATTATAATTTTTAGTAATTTTGAGGTAATAAATATTTTATGCCTATGAATGTTAGCGAAAAAACACGTGCAGCCATATCGTCATCCATTAGAGAAGCATTATGTCGATATGTATCGGGAGATGAAAATACTGTAGTTACAGATATTCATCTGCAGCCGAAACAGGACAGTGGCGAACTTCTGATTTTTAACGATGACGATGAAGAATTGGCGCGTACCATAATAGACGAATGGGTGGAATGCGATTCGGAAAACTTCATTGCGGAAGTTGAACCGCTTTTGCGTTCGGAGATTGTTGCATTGAGCGACCAGGGATATTTCGAGAAACTGTCTTTGATGAAACCATATTCTTTTGTGTTGGTTGATGATGACAAGGAAACGGTTGCTGAATTGATGTTGGTTGACGATGAGGACACTCTTTTGCTTAACGACGAGCTTCTGAAGGGACTTGACGAGGAACTCGATGCTTTCCTGAAAGAACTCTTGGAGAAATAATGAAGATATTGTGACGGTCGGGGTAAGACACAATGCTTTTGCATCAGAAGTCTTTCCCCGGCTTTTGTTTTATATTTATTCGAAGTATATGGGAGAAAGGATATCGTTTAGAAGAAATGAGCAATTACACACAGTAAACCCACGATGGCGCGGTAATCCTTCCGTTAAAGGTAAGTTCTTTAACCGTCAGCACAGATGGCGTCCCGGAGTGGGGAACATATTGAAATGGCGGTTCTCGCCCAATCCTCAGAGAAAGGAGAAACGCAGCATAAAGTGGACACCGAAAGTAAAATACCTTCATGACCTTGATGCTGCTACAGGTAATGCTCTGATATGGCTCGGACATAATTCGTTTTTCCTTCAGCTTGGCGGAAAACGTTTTATGATAGATCCTGTGTTTGGAAGCATTCCTTTTGTAAAAAGACGCAGTACCTTTCCTGCCAATCCTTCTGTCTTTAAGAATATAGACTATCTGCTTATCAGCCATGACCATTTCGACCATCTTGACAAACTGAGTGTGGCACGACTTTTCTCGGAAAATCCGGGTATGAAACTATTCTGTGGAATAGGAACGGGCAGATTTATTAAGGGATGGTTTCCGGATATGGAGGTGATTGAGGCCGGTTGGTATCAGCAGCATAAGGACGAAGGGCTATGTCTTACTTTCCTTCCGGCTCAGCATTGGAGCAAGAGAGGAGTGAGTGATGGCGGAGAACGTCTTTGGGGGGCATTTATGATACAGGCAGACGGAATAACCATATACAACAGTGGTGATACGGGCTATGCACATCATTTCAAGGAATTGCCTGAAATCTTTCCACATATTGACTATTGTATGATAGGAATAGGTGCATATAAGCCACGCTGGTTTATGAAACCAAACCATATATCACCGTACGATGCTCTTACTGCTTCAGCAGAAATGGGGGCGCGTGTGACGATACCTATGCATTACGGAACATTCGACCTTTCGGACGAACCTCTGTTCGACCCTCCTCATGTTTTTGCAGCTGAGGCTGAAAAGAGGAGTATGGATGTCATTATTCCTGAGTTAGGTGAGGTGATTAAGCTTCATCATATCAGATAAAATCTATTTAAATGATTCCCCAATGAACGTCCGGTGAACGCTTAATGAACGCAGAATGAATTATGCGATGGCTGATATAAGATTCTTTTAAAGTGCTTTTAAATACCATTTAAACACCATTTAAATAGCGTTTAAAAGCTCCCTAAAATAAAAAAAGAACAGCCAAAAGCTGTTCTTTTTTCGTTCATATAGTGTTCATTCACTGTTCAGCAGTTATTTTTTCAGAGCAGAGATGCTTTCTTTCAGTGCTGCAATCTTGGTTTCTGCATCAGCCTGTTTCTTGCGTTCCATTTCAATAACGTTAGCCGGAGCCTTGCTTACAAACTTCTCGTTGCTTAGCTTCTTCATTACGCTCATAAGGAATCCTTCCTGATATTTCAGGTCTGCTTCAAGTTTCTTAAGCTCTTCTTCCACGTTAATCAGATTTCCGAGAGGAACTGCATATTCAGTTGTTCCAACCATGAACGAAGCTGCACCTTCTGCCTTGGCATCTACCTGTGCTATTGCAGACAGGTTACACAATTTCTCTATCACAGCATTGAAGTCTGCTACAGGGCTTTCTCCAACCACTTCAAGATTCAGAGCCTCTTTCTGAGCAATGTTCTTCTGAAGTCTGATAGTACGGATACCACCTATAACTTCTTTTACAGCTTCAAACTTGTTGATGATAGTTTCATCGTAAGTTTCTGTCATATTAAGAGTCTGAGTCATGATGCTTTCGCCATCCTTGCGGTCGTAGATGTGCTGCCACAACTCTTCAGTGATGAATGGCATGAACGAATGCAGAAGCTTGAGCAGTGTATCGAAGAAACTCAAAGTCTTTTCGTAAGTCACACAGTCGATAGGCTGTCCGTATGCAGGTTTCACCATTTCAAGATTCCAGCTTGAGAATTCGTCCCAGAACAGTTTGTAAACCACCATAAGAGCCTCGCTCAGACGATATTTGCCGAACAGGTCGTTTACCTCTGCCGCTGTTTTTGCAAGCATAGCCTCGAACCATTCTGTTGCCAGGCGTGCATATTCAGGCTGTTCGTTGCCTTCTACGTTCCATCCCTTAACCAGACGGAATGCATTCCATATCTTGTTGTTGAAGTTACGTCCCTGTTCGCAGAGAGCGTCGTCAAACAAAATATCGTTTCCTGCAGGAGCTGCAAGCATCATACCCATACGAACACCGTCGGCACCATATTTCTCAATCAGTTCAAGCGGATCAGGCGAGTTACCGAGTGACTTGGACATCTTGCGACCGATTTTATCACGTACGATACCTGTGAAGTAAACGTTCTTGAAAGGCATGTCGCCCATGTATTCATATCCTGCCATAATCATACGTGCTACCCAGAAGAAGATAATGTCCGGTCCTGTTACAAGGTCGGCAGTAGGGTAGTAGTATTTGATTTCTTCATTGCCGGGATTGTTGATTCCGTCGAACAAAGAGATAGGCCACAACCATGAAGAGAACCATGTATCCAGACAGTCCTCGTCCTGACGCAGGTCTTCAATCTTCATATCCTTGTTTCCTGTCTTCTCGATGGCAAGTCTCAAAGCTTCTTCAGCTGTTTCTGCCACTACGAATCCGCCCTGAGGCAAGAAGTAAGCCGGGATTCTGTGTCCCCACCACAACTGACGGCTGATACACCAGTCCTTGATGTTCTCCATCCAGT
>NZ_DXVR01000053.1:0-19118 GCF_019417265.1 Bacteroides sp. | reverse complement strand
TGCTCTACCAACTGAGCTATGGCACCGTTGTTTCTCGTTTGCGGTTGCAAAGGTAAATCTTTTATTTTAAACTCCAAACTTTTTGAGAAAAATATTGCATTAGATGGCTCTTTTATTGAAAAAAACATCTTTTTCAGCCTGAATGTGTTCGTCTTTTGTAAATAATTGGTAGATGAAACAGTGAATTTTTTAATAGGTTTGTTTGCTGGTTTTTATGGCTGGATAGTGAAAATAGTTAATAATATAGGATGAAATGAATAAAAAAAGTATTAATATTTTGTAGTACAATATAATATTTATATCTTTGCGAACGATATGGATGAAAGGTGGAGGGGCAATCAAGCTCCTCTTTTTTATTCTTAATAATTTACCCATGATAGATAAAAACGTAGTAATTGGTATTGTATCGAAGTGGCTGGAAGATAAAGATTATTTTCTGGTTGATGTAACCGTTAGTCCTGACGACAAAATTGTTGTAGAAATTGACCATGCCGAAGGCGTATGGATTGATGATTGTGTAGAACTGAGCAGATATATTGAATCTAATCTCAATAGGGAAGAAGAGGATTATGAACTTGAAGTAGGTTCTGCCGGTATTGGTCAGCCGTTTAAGGTTATACAACAATATTATATACACAAGGGCAGTGAAGTAGAGGTTCTTGCTAATGACGGTAAAAAGTACAAAGGCGTTTTGACAGATGTAGATGACAATCAATTCTCAATCACAGTGCAGACTAAAATCAAACCGGAAGGAAGTAAACGTCCGAAATTGGTGGATCAGTTGCTTTCGTTCGCTTACAATGAAATAAAGTACACAAAATATTTAATTAGCTTCAAATAATTATGGCCAAAAAAGAGGAAACTGTAAGCTTGATTGACACGTTTTCGGAGTTCAAGGAGCTGAAGAACATTGACCGCACCACAATGGTGGGAGTATTGGAAGAGTCTTTCCGTAGTGTAATTGCTAAGATGTTCGGTTCGGATGAAAATTACGATGTGATAGTAAATCCTGATAAGGGAGATTTTGAAATATGGCGTAACCGTGAAGTCGTGGCTGATGAGGATTTCACTAATGCCAACAGACAAATCTCACTTACAGAAGCAAGAAAAATTGATGCTTCTTATGAAGTTGGTGAGGAAGTTACGGATGAAGTTATCTTTGAAAAATTCGGACGTAGAGCTATCTTGAATCTGAGACAGACATTGGCTTCCAAAATTCTTGAACTTGAAAAGGACAGCTTATATAATAAGTATATTGAACAGGTTGGAAAAGTTGTCAGTGCAGAAGTTTATCAGATTTGGAAGAAGGAAATCCTGATGTTGGATGACGAAGGTAATGAATTGCTCTTGCCTAAGACAGAACAGATTCCTGGCGATTTCTATAGAAAAGGCGAAACTGCACGTGCGGTTGTTGCCAGAGTGGACAACAGAAACAATAATCCTAAAATCATTTTGAGCCGTACTTCTCCTGTTTTCCTGCAGAGATTGTTTGAACAGGAAGTTCCTGAAATAAATGACGGTATCATTACTATTAAGAAGATTGCACGTATCCCGGGAGAAAGAGCTAAAATTGCTGTTGAGTCATACGATGAGAGAATTGACCCGGTAGGAGCATGTGTCGGTGTGAAGGGTTCAAGAATACATGGTATTGTGCGTGAGTTGCGTAATGAGAATATTGATGTAATCAACTATACATCTAATATTCAGCTGTTCATCCAGAGAGCTTTAAGTCCTGCAAAGATTTCATCAATCATTATGCATGAAGATGAGAAGAGGGCTGAGGTTTACCTGAAACCGGAAGAAGTGTCTTTGGCTATCGGTAAGGGTGGTATGAATATTAAACTTGCCAGTATGCTTACTGAATATACGATAGATGTTTATCGTGAACTTGATGAAAATGCAGTAGAGGATGATATCTATTTGGATGAATTCAAGGATGAAATAGATGAATGGGTAATCAATGCTATCAAAGGTATAGGTATTGATACAGCTAAAGGTGTATTGAACGCTCCAAGAGAAATGCTTATCGAAAAGGCTGACCTCGAGGAAAATACTGTAGATGATGTGTTGCGTATTTTGAAGGCTGAATTTGAATAATCATGGATACAAAATAAAGAATGTGCAGAATTAAAACTGTTCATTCTTTATTTTATTCAATGCCGGTTCTGCCTTATATATTGTTTGATGACTATGGGCCAGTTAATTCATTTGGCTGGTTTGGATTGTTAATTTTAAATTGTTAATTGAATTTTATGACGATAAGACTTAATAAAGTAGCAAGAGATTTGAATGTAGGGATAGCGACAGCTGTTGACTTCTTGCAGAAAAAAGGATACAGCGTCGAGGCTAATCCAAATACAAAGATTACAGAGGAACAGTATGCAGAACTGGTTAAAGAGTTCAATAAAGACAAGGATTTGAAGTTGAAGTCTGAAAAGATTATTCAAGAGCGTCAGAATAAAGAACGAAATAAGGCTTCGGTTTCTATTGACGACATTGCAGGTGATGTAGTGAAAGCGGAGACTGTAGCAGCAGAAGAAGTGCGCCAGAAATTTAAACCGATTGGGAAAATTGATTTGGATAGCCTGAATAGAAAAAAGAGTAAGCCGGCCGTGGTTGAAAATGAGAAGAAAGAAGTTAAAGAACAGGTTGAGGCTGAAACAAAAATGACAGAAGAAGTGAAAGCGGAACCTGTACAGGAGAAAGTGGTAGAGGAGAAACCGCAGGAACAGAAGCCTGTAATAATAGAGGATAAAGAAACCAAACACGCGGATGCAGAAGCAAACGAAGTTATAAATAAGCCGATGGAAGAAAAAAAAGAAGAAGCTGAAAACAAAATAAATGATGACGGTGTCTTTAAAATCCGTCCTACAGAGTTTAAGTCTAAGATTAATGTTGTCGGACAGATTGATTTGGCAGCATTGAACCAGTCTACACGCCCGAAGAAGAAATCGAAAGAAGAAAAGCGTAAGGAGAGAGAAGAAAAGGATAAGATGCGTCAGGAACAGCGTAAGCAGATGAAGGATGCCATTATCAAGGAAATACGCAAGAGTGACGAAAGGTCAGAAAAGGGTGGTGAGGATGCATCTAAAAAGAAGAAACGCAATAGAATAAACAAAGAGCGCGTAGATATATATAATGCGCAGCCGGCACAGTCGCATAACTCTGGTTCGAAGAGTGAAAAAGCCGGTAAAAATCAGGGTGGCGGAAAGAACTCCGGTAAGGAAAAGTTCAAGAAACCTGTAGTAAAACAGGAAGTTAGCGATGAAGATGTAGCTAAGCAGATTAAGGAAACTCTTGCACGTCTGACTAACAAGGGTAAGAACAAGGCTGCCAAATATCGTAAGGAAAAACGTGAAAATATCCAGAACCGCCAGCTTGAGCAGGAAGAACACGAAATGGAAGAAAGCAAAGTGCTTAAACTTACTGAGTTCGTTACTGCAAATGAACTTGCCAACATGATGGATATATCTGTTACTCAGGTTATCTCTACATGTATGAGTGTGGGTATCATGGTTTCTATCAACCAGCGTCTTGATGCTGAAACTATCAATCTTGTAGCTGAAGAATTCGGATATAAGACTGAATATGTAAGTGCAGAAGTTGCACAGGCTATTGAAGAAGAAGCCGATGCTGAAGAAGATCTCGAACCACGTGCTCCGATTGTTACTGTGATGGGACACGTAGACCACGGTAAGACTTCATTGCTTGACTATATCCGTAAAGCTAACGTTATTGCCGGTGAGGCCGGTGGTATCACTCAGCACATCGGTGCTTACAATGTGAAACTGGATGACGGTCGTCGTATCACATTCCTCGATACTCCGGGACATGAGGCGTTTACAGCAATGCGTGCTCGTGGCGCTAAGGTTACTGACGTGGTAATCATCATCGTTGCTGCCGATGATAACGTGATGCCTCAGACTAAGGAAGCTATCAACCATGCTATGGCTGCCGGAGTACCTATCGTATTCGCAATCAATAAGGTTGATAAGCCTAATGCTAACCCTGATAAGATAAAAGAAGAACTTGCAGCCATGAACTTCCTTGTAGAAGAATGGGGTGGTAAGTATCAGTCGCAGGATATTTCTGCCAAGACTGGTCTTGGCGTTAAAGATTTGTTGGAGAAAGTATTGCTTGAAGCAGAAATGCTTGACCTTAAAGCAAATCCTAACCGTAAGGCAACAGGTTCTATCATTGAATCGTCTTTGGATAAGGGACGCGGATATGTTGCTACAGTACTTGTATCGAACGGTACATTGCACGTGGGTGACATCGTATTGGCTGGTACTTCATACGGTAAGGTTAAGGCTATGTTCAACGAACGTAACCAGCGTATGAAAGAAGCAGGTCCTGCAGAACCGGTATTGATACTTGGTCTTAACGGTGCTCCTGCTGCAGGTGATACATTCCACGTATTCGATACAGACCAGGAAGCTCGCGAAATTGCCAACAAGCGTGAACAGCTTGCCCGCGAACAGGGATTGCGTACTCAGAAGATGCTTACTCTTGATGAAGTGGGACGCCGTCTTGCATTGGGAGACTTCCATGAACTTAACATCATCGTTAAGGGTGACGTGGACGGTTCTGTAGAAGCATTGAGCGATTCACTTATCAAACTTTCTACTGAACAGATTCAGGTCAATGTTATACATAAGGGAGTTGGTCAGATTTCAGAGTCAGATGTATCATTGGCTGCTGCTTCTGATGCCATCATTGTCGGTTTCCAGGTACGTCCTTCAAGCAATGCTGCTAAGCTTGCAGAACAGGAAGGAGTTGATATCCGTAAGTATTCCATCATTTACGATGCTATCGAAGAAGTCAAGGCCGCAATGGAAGGTATGCTTGCTCCAACATTGAAGGAACAGGTTACTGCTACTATCGAAGTTCGCGAAGTGTTCAACATCAGCAAGGTTGGACAGGTTGCCGGAGCTATGGTTAAGACCGGTAAGGTTAAGCGTTCAGACAAGGCTCGCCTTATCCGCGACGGTATCGTTATATTTACAGGTTCTATCAATGCCTTGAAACGCTTCAAGGATGATGTTAAGGAAGTAGGTACAAACTTCGAGTGTGGTATCAGCCTCACTAACTGTAATGATATTAAAGTGGGCGATATTATCGAAACTTACGAAGAAGTAGAAGTAAAGCAAACACTGTAATAACAATATTTTAGAGTGAAAAGTGAGGAATGAAAAGGCGGCTCTGTCTGGCTTCACATTCTTCATTTTTCATTCTTTGTTTTATCGGTATCTAAAGAACTTGAAAACTAACAAACTAATATAGCAATGATTCTTGAAGCCTTATTTTTGCAGTTAAGCGTTTTGGATTGGATTATTATCGCCATTATAGCAATAGGTCTCTTGTTAGGATTTATGAAAGGGGCTGTAAAACAGGCTGCAACCATAGTAGGACTTGTTGCCGGACTGTTACTGGCGCGTGCTTTGTTCTCTCAGTTGGGAGAAAGACTGGCTGTAGAACTTGGAACGTCAGTATCCGTGTCTCAAGTAATAGCTTTTTTCCTGATTTGGATACTTGTCCCAGTTGTATTTCTTCTTTTGGCCTCCATGCTTACCAAAGCGTTGGAAATAGTACATTTAGGCATAGTAAACAGACTGTTGGGAGCATTGCTCGGAGCGTTGAAATATGCCTTTATTGTAAGCCTGGCTATTAGCTTTTTAGAATATATTGACAATAAAGATGAACTGATAAATCGAACCGTTAAGCAGTCTTCTTTGTTATATTATCCGGTGAAGGAACTTTCCGGTTTCTTTATTCCGACAATAAAGAATGTAACAAATGAGATTATTCAAACAGATATAATATAATTCATATGCAAGAAGAACCTAATAAATATGTAAAGGAACTGACGCAGGAGAAATATAAATATGGTTTCACTACGGATGTTCATACAGATATAATAGAAAAAGGACTAAATGAAGATGTCGTTCGTCTGATTTCTGAAAAGAAGGGTGAACCTGAATGGCTTCTTGAATTTCGTCTGAAGGCATACAGATATTGGCTGACAATGGAGATGCCTACATGGGCTCATCTTAATATTCCTGAGATAGATTATCAGGCAATATCATATTATGCCGACCCTACGAAGAAGAAGGAAGGACCTAAATCCATGGATGAAGTAGATCCGGAACTCTTGAAAACATTCAACAAGCTTGGTATTCCATTGGAAGAACAGATGGCATTGAGCGGAATGGCTGTAGATGCCGTTATGGACTCTGTGTCTGTAAAGACTACTTTCAAGGAAACACTTATGGAGAAGGGCATCATCTTCTGCTCCATGAGTGAGGCTGTCAGAGAACACCCTGATTTGGTGAAGAAATACCTTGGTTCGGTTGTAGGCTATCGTGATAATTTCTTTGCTGCGCTTAATTCAGCTGTTTTCAGTGACGGCTCGTTCGTATATATTCCTAAGGGAGTACGTTGCCCTATGGAACTTTCGACATACTTCCGTATCAATGCGGCCAATACAGGCCAGTTTGAAAGAACACTGATTGTGGCCGATGACGACAGCTATGTTTCATACCTCGAAGGATGTACCGCTCCTATGCGCGATGAAAACCAGTTGCATGCCGCTATTGTTGAAATCGTGGTAATGGACCGTGCCGAAGTGAAATACTCTACCGTACAGAACTGGTATCCGGGTGATGCCGAAGGAAAGGGCGGTGTCTATAACTTCGTGACAAAACGCGGTATCTGCAAGGGTAATGACAGCAAACTTTCATGGACACAGGTTGAAACAGGTTCTGCCATCACATGGAAATATCCAAGCTGTATTCTTGCCGGTGACAATTCGACAGCAGAGTTCTATTCTGTAGCTGTTACAAATAACTATCAGCAGGCGGATACAGGTACCAAGATGATACATCTCGGAAAGAACACCCGCTCGACAATCGTAAGTAAGGGTATCAGTGCCGGAAAGAGTCAGAACTCATATCGCGGACTTGTACGTGTATCTGAAAGAGCTGACAATGCACGTAACTATAGCCAGTGCGACTCACTGTTGTTAGGTAGCAAGTGCGGTGCCCATACATTCCCATATATGGATATTCACAACGAAACAGCAGTAGTAGAGCATGAGGCCACTACATCCAAGATTTCTGAGGACCAGTTGTTTTATTGCAACCAAAGAGGTATAAATACAGAGGATGCCATAGGACTTATCGTGAACGGATACGCAAAAGAAGTTATAAACAAGCTTCCTATGGAGTTTGCTGTTGAGGCTCAGAAGCTTCTGTCAGTGTCACTCGAAGGAAGTGTAGGATAAAATAGATATATTATGTTAGAGATAAAAGACTTACATGCCAATATTGATGGCAAAGAAATATTGAAAGGTATTAACCTGACTGTAAATCCTGGTGAAGTTCATGCCATAATGGGACCTAACGGTTCTGGCAAAAGTACACTGAGTAATGTGCTTGTAGGACATCCTGCATACGAAGTTACAAAAGGTTCTGTTACATTCCTTGGCAAAGACTTGCTTAGTCTTAAACCTGAAGACCGTAGCCACGAAGGATTGTTTCTATCGTTCCAGTATCCTGTAGAGATTCCTGGAGTAAGCATGGTAAACTTTATGCGTGCTGCTGTCAATGAGCAGCGTAAATATAAAGGTCTGCCTGCACTTACTGCAAGTGAATTCCTGAAACTGATGAGACAGAAACGTGAAATAGTTGAGCTTGACAGCAAGCTTGCCAATCGTTCTGTAAACGAAGGATTCTCCGGTGGTGAAAAGAAACGTAACGAGATTTTCCAGATGGCGATGCTTGAGCCAAAGTTGAGCATCCTTGACGAAACAGACTCAGGTCTTGACATTGATGCTTTGCGTATCGTGGCAGAAGGTGTGAACAAGCTCAAGACACCAGAAACAAGCTGTATCGTTATTACCCACTACCAGCGTCTGTTGGACTATATCAAACCAGACATAGTACATGTTCTTTACAAAGGACGTATTGTGAAGACTGCAGGTCCTGAGCTTGCACTCGAACTCGAAGAGAAGGGGTATGACTGGATTAAGAAAGAATTGGGAGAGTAAAGAGAAGAAAAAATGAAAGCAGAACAACAATATATAGACCTTTTCACCCAATGTGAAGCAATGATATGCCGCCACAGCGCAGGCGTGCTTAACGCTCCGCGCGCCAAGGCGTTTGCCGATTTTGAGGCTGCCGGATTTCCTTCACAGAAAGTTGAAAAGTACAAATATACGGATGTTGCAAAGTTCTTTGCACCGGATTACGGATTGAATCTCAACCGATTGGAGATACCGGTAAATCCGTATGAAGTGTTCAAGTGCGATGTTCCGAATATGAGCACTTCGCTCTATTTCGTGGTGAACGATACATTTGATACGCACGACAATCCTGCTGCACAACTTCCATCCGGAGTTATCTTCGGAAGTCTGAAAGATATTGCAAAGGAAAATCCTGAACTCGTGAAGAAATACTATTCTCAGTTGGCTGATACATCAAAAGACAGTATTACTGCATTCAACACAATGTTTGCACAGGATGGTGTGTTCATGTATGTACCTAAGAATGTAGTATTGGAGAAACCTATACAGTTGGTCAATATCCTTCGTGCAGATGTCAACTTCATGGTTAACCGCCGTGTGGTAATCGTTCTTGAAGATGGTGCACAGGCCAAACTGTTAGTATGCGACCATGCTATGGACGATGTGAATTTCCTTTCTACTCAGGTAGTGGAAATCTTTGTAGGCGAGAATTCCTATTTCGATTTGTACGAACTGGAGGAAACGCATAACTCAACTATACGTTTCAGCGATCTGTATGTACATCAGGAAGCGAACAGCAATGTATTGCTAAACGGTATGACACTTCATAACGGTACAACACGTAATACTTCAGAAGTGACCCTTGCCGGTAAGGGAGCAGAAATCACCCTTTGCGGAATGGCTATCGCTGATAAGAACGAGCAGGTAGATAATAATACATTTATTGATCATAAGGCTTCTGACTGTACAAGTACCGAACTCTTCAAGTATGTACTTGATGACCAGGCTGTAGGTGCATTTGCAGGTAAAGTACTTGTTCGTGAAGGTGCCCAGCGTACAAATTCACAGCAGACTAACAGTAATATATGTGCAACACGCGAAGCACGTATGTTTACACAGCCACAGCTTGAAATCTATGCAGACGACGTGAAATGTTCTCACGGGGCTACCGTAGGACAGCTTGACGAAAACGCATTGTTCTATATGCAGCAGCGTGGTATCAGCCTGAAGGAAGCACGTCTGTTGTTGATGTTTGCATTTGTCAATGAAGTAATCGACAAGATTCGTATGGAGGCACTAAAAGACCGTCTGCATCTTCTTGTAGAAAAACGATTCCGTGGCGAACTGAACAAGTGTCAGGGATGTGCGATATGCGGAAAATAAAAAACACTATGTACGATATTCAGAAAATAAGAGAAGACTTTCCGATACTGTCAAGAACAGTATATGGCAAGCCGTTGATATACTTGGACAATGGTGCTACCACACAGAAACCAAAGTGTGTGGTAGATGCAATTGTCGATGAGTATTATTCTGTAAATGCCAATGTACACCGCGGTGTTCATTTCCTTTCACAGCAGGCAACAAATTTGCATGAGGCATCGCGCGAAACAGTGCGTAAGTTTATAAATGCACGTAGCATTTCGGAGATAATCTTTACTCGCGGCACAACCGAGAGTATAAATCTCGTAGCTTCATCATTCACCGATGCCTTTATGAAGGAAGGAGATGAAGTTATAGTTTCGGTGATGGAGCATCACAGCAACATCGTTTCATGGCAGATTCAGGCACTCCGTAAGGGAATTGTTCTGAAAGTTATTCCTATGAACGACCGTGGCGAATTGCTGATTGACGAATACGAGAAACTGTTCTCTCCTCGTACGAAACTTGTTTCCGTGACCCATGTTTCAAATGTTCTCGGAACAATTAATCCGGTGAAGCAGATTGCAGCAATAGCTCATGCCCACAATGTTCCGGTATTGATAGACGGAGCACAGGGTATTCCACATACGAAGGTTGATGTGCAGGATATTGATGCCGATTTCTATGTGTTCAGCGCACATAAGATTTATGGTCCTACCGGTATAGGAGTTCTTTACGGAAAGGAAGAACTTCTCGACAAGATGCCTCCTTATCAGGGTGGTGGAGAGATGATAAAGAATGTAAGTTTCGAAGGAACAACATTCAATGAACTGCCTTTCAAGTTCGAAGCCGGAACGCCTGATTATGTAGGTTCTACTGCAATGGCAAAAGCATTGGACTATGTATCTGCCATCGGTATGGATAATATAGCTGCCCATGAACACGAACTTACTGTGTATGCCATGCAGCGTATGAAAGAAATCCCGTGTATGCGTATCTTTGGTGAGGCAGAACACAAGGGAGGTGTTATTTCATTCCTTGTTGGAGATATCCACCATTTCGATATGGGAACGCTGCTCGACCGTCTTGGAATAGCAGTCCGCACCGGACATCACTGTGCCGAACCTCTTATGCGCCGTTTGGGTATAGAGGGAACAGTGCGGGCCTCATTCGGTATGTATAATACCAAAGAAGAAGTTGATGCATTGGTTGCCGGAATAGAAAGAGTGAACAAGATGTTCTGATAAACATTAAGATTAATCATAAATCGAATGGCGTTTAAACAGTATTTAAAAGCTGTTTAAACGCCATTTAATGTTATATGGATATTGGTTAAAACCCAAGTCTCTTGAACTCACTCTCAAAATTAGGAGTGAAAACCTCTTTTCCCATGTTTGCCTTGATTTCCTCTATACTCCAGAATCTGCCTCCATCCAGTTCTTCAGAAGGATGTATTTCTCCGTCATAAACTGTCTTGTGGGCAAAAACAAGCTCTTTCTCGCGTGATGACTCAAACACGTAGTGTGTAAGAAGTTCAGGAGTGAAATCCTCTATTCCGAGTTCTTCTCTGACTTCGCGTTTCAGAGCCATTTCCACACTTTCTCCCAAGTCGATATGACCACCTACGGCCGTATCCCATTTTCCCGGCTGTATGTCTTTCCATTCCGGACGTTTCTGGAGATACAGCTCTCCACGACTGTTGAAAACATGCAGATGTACCACAGGATGCAGCAGCTTACTACCGCTGTGACACTCGCCTCTTGTTGCTGCAGAAATTATGTTTCCGTCCTCGTCCACTATAGGGAACATTTCTTCGCTATTATCTTTCATATTCTTATATCTAAAAACTAACAACTGACAATCATTACGGAATCAGCAGTGACGAATCACCGTAGCTAAGGAAACGGAAATCGTGCGACAGTGCATAATCGTAAATCTTTCTCCAGTCGCCTTTCACGAATGCCGAAACCAGAAGCAGTAGAGTGCTTTGAGGCTGATGGAAATTGGTTACTATACGTTTCACTATCTTATATTCATACCCCGGAGCTATGATTATCTGAGTGCTTGTATGCAGCGCATCCAAATGATTTCTCTCCATATAGTCGAGGACATTCTGCAGAGCCTGAATCGGAGTGAGGTTTGTTTCGTTCTCGTATGGCATCCATTGTTTCACGTGTAGTTCCTCTTGCGATGCTTCAGGTCTTGACTCTAAGATTACTCCTATATAGTACAGACTTTCTATTGTTCTTACAGATGTAGTTCCTACGGCAGTGGTTTCGCCTCCATGTTTCAGAAGTTTCTCAATGGTCTGTCTGTTTACGGAGATATATTCCGTGTGCATATCGTGTCCGGCTATCTCTTCACTTTTCACAGGGCGGAAAGTTCCGGCTCCCACGTGCAGAGTAACTTCTTCCAGGTCAACCCCCTTATTCCTCAGTGTGTCGAGCACTCTCTCTGTGAAATGCAATCCGGCTGTAGGTGCGGCCACAGAACCTTTTATCTTAGAATACACAGTCTGATAAGTCTCCTTGTCGCTTTCCTGTGTCTCGCGGTTCAGATATGGAGGGATAGGAAGTTCGCCGAACACTTCGAGGATATCAGCAAAAGTCACCTCGCTGTTATCCCAGCTGAAATCTATCCAGTGGCTTGTGCCGTGACATTCGCTGCGAGTGGCAGTCAGTGTAAGTGGCTTGCCTTTCACTGTCATTTCTTTGTGCAGCGGACCTTCTTTCCATTTCTTCAGATTGCCCACCATACAGAGCCATGCCGAATGTTCCGTCTGCTGGAAGTTCAGTACATAGTCGTTCGGCTTTATTGGTTCAAGACAGAAAATTTCTATCAGTGCACCGGTCTCTTTTCTGAAATGCAGTCTGGCCTGAATAACCTTTGTATTGTTGAAAATCATCAGTGAGTCCGGTTCTATATATTCCGGCAGTGAAGTGAATACTCTTTTCTCTATTTCGCCGTGATTGTAAACCAGCAGTTTGGAACTGTCGCGCTCTTTCAGCGGGAATTTTGCTATTCTTTCGTCCGGAAGTGGATAGTTGTAATCGCTTATCTTTATGTGTTTTGTTTCTTCCATCTGTGTAGTTTGTTCAATATTTTCTGCAAAAGTATAAAAAACTTTCGTATCTGCTTAAAAGTAACTACTTTTGCTTGAACTATAATACTGAAAGAATATGAAAATAGGAGATAAAGTACGCTTCCTCAGCGAAGTGGGAGGCGGTATAGTAAGAGGTTTTCAAGGCAAGAACACAGCCTTGGTGGAGAGTGAGGACGGTTTTGAAATACCTATGCTGATAAAGGAATGCGTGGTTATTCAGACCGATGATTATAACATCCCGTTGAAAACAACTTCAAAACCGCAGCAGGCACCTGTGGAGGACGAAGAAGAGGAAGAAGATGACAGACCGATAACATATCGTGCGCCTGAAATCAGAGGTAACGATGTGCTTAATGTATATCTGGCTTTTGTTCCTCATGATATAAAGGCTATCACAACAACTGGTTTCGATGCATACCTGGTGAACGACAGTAACTATTTCATCGACTATATCTATCTTTCTGCCGAAGGAAAGAGCTGGACTCTGAGAAGCCGCGGTACTGTCAAACCTAACATGAAACAGGCTCTTGAGGAATTAGAGAAGAAAGACCTCAACGAGATGGAACACGTGGCTGTGCAGATTATTGCATATAAGGATGACCGTACCTTCCTGCTCAAGAATGCGGTATCTACAGAAATAAGAATCGATACAGTGAAGTTCTACAAGCTCCACACATTCCAGGAAAATGATTTCTTCAACGAGCCGGCACTTATTTATGATGTGGTGAAAGATGATGAAGAGGCAAAGCAGGTTTATGTGAATGCCGATGACATTAAGAACGCCATCCTTTCAAAAGGTGAAGGAAACAATGTTCCGAAGAAAGTTTTGCGTAAGGAGGAGAAGAAAATCAAGAATGGAATTATCGAAATAGACCTTCATATAGATGCCCTTCTTGACGATACTACCGGTATGGGCAATGCGGAAATGTTGAACTATCAGCTTGATGTGTTCCGCAAGACTATGGAGGAATACAAGAGAAATACCGGACAGAAGATAGTGTTCATCCACGGAAAGGGCGACGGTGTTCTGCGCAAGGCATTGCTTGACGAACTTAAACGTAAATACAGAACATGCCTGAGTCAGGATGCTTCGTTCCGCGAATATGGCTATGGGGCTACGATGGTGATAATTAAATAAATCTCAAATTTATGAAAACTCTAAAAGATATGCTTTCGCACGACCGCTTCGCAGCTGAGGCGGGAGTGGAACTGCTTGAGGTGCGCGAAGGTTATGCCAAGGCACGTATGCTCGTTACGGACAAGCACCTGAACGGAGGAGGAGTATGTCAGGGAGGAGCCTTGTTCACACTTGCCGACCTTGCCTTTGCGGCAGTGGCAAACAGCCGCAATCTGCTTACTCTTTCGCTTAATGCCAATATCACTTTCCTGCGTGCAGTAAGCAGCGGATATGTATATGCCGAGGCTGTGGAGACATTCAATCATGCCAAGATACCTTTCGTCGAGGTTCGTATCACCGACGAGGAAGGTTATCCGGTTGCTGTATTCACAAGTTCCGGCTACAGGAAAAAGACTGAACTAAATCTGGAAAGTTTGATGTAATGAACAATCGTTATGAAGAAAGACTGGGTACGGACAGAATGCTGCCTTTGGTGTTCCGTATGGCACTTCCTGCCGTAGTTGCCCAGTTTGTCAATCTGCTTTATAATATAGTAGACAGAATCTATATAGGACACATCCCCGGTATAGGAACAGAGGCTCTTGCCGGGGTAGGTGTCACTACCTCGATAGTAATACTCATATCATCGTTTTCGTCGATAGTGGGAGCCGGCGGTGCTCCGCTTGCAGCCATGGCTTTAGGTCAGGGAGACCGCGAGAGAGCGGGACGCATATTGGGAAACGGTTTTGTGATGCTTATTCTTTTTACTGTCATCACCTCGCTGATAGCATACATCTTCATGGAACCCATTCTTCTGCTTACCGGAGCTTCCGAAAGGACACTGCCGTTTGCCGTAGACTATCTCTCTGTCTATCTGCTTGGTACGCTTTTCGTGGAGATATCCACAGGGCTTAACACATTTATAAACTCACAGGGAAGACCTGCCATAGCCATGTGGTCGGTAGTGATAGGAGCATTACTGAATATCATTCTCGACCCGATTTTTATTTTCACTTTCGATATGGGAGTAAAGGGAGCCGCAATAGCGACAGTCATTTCGCAGGCCGTGAGTGCCATCTGGGTACTGCGTTTCCTTACTTCCCGTTCGGCATCCCTTCCGCTCGAACGGAAGTATATGAGGCCTAAGAAGAAGATAGTACTGTCTGTGGTAGCTCTTGGAGTGTCACCGTTTATTATGGCAAGTACGGAAAGCCTTGTAGGTTTCGTACTTAACGGAAGTCTGAAACATTTTGGCGATATCTATGTCAGTGCCCTTGCCATTATGCAGAGTGCCATGCAGTTTGCCAGTGTGCCACTCGTCGGTTTTGCCCAGGGATTTATCCCGGTGGTGAGCTATAACTACGGTCATGCCAACAAGGATCGTGTGAAGCAATGTTTCCGGATAGTTGTGACATTCATGTTCGGTTTCAACTTCCTGCTGATACTCTTTATGATACTCTGTCCTCACCTGGTAGCATCGGTATTTACGGACGATGAATTTCTGATAGAAACAGTGTCGCATGTCATGCCTCTGTTCCTTGCCGGGATGTCCATTTTCGGTTTGCAGCGTGCATGTCAGAATATGTTTGTGGCCTTGGGGCAGGCAAAGATTTCCATTTTCATAGCCTTGCTGAGAAAGGTTATACTCCTTGTTCCTTTGGCATTGATACTGCCTCATTTCTGGGGAGTGGAAGGTATATTCGCAGCCGAAGCCATCTCGGATGCCACAGCTGCCGTGTGTTGTACAGCTTTATTTGCATGGCAGTTTCCAAAGATATTATCTCGGATAAAAGGATAATTGTAGAAATTCTTAGACATACAAAGCGGAACACGTTCGTGTCACGCGCGTAACACCTACGTGTTCCGCTCGTTACACGTTCGTGTTCCACCCGTTACACGTACGTGTTACGGTTTCTGAAACGGGGAATTTCAGAATTTATGGACGTTCGTTTCATTAAAAATGAATAGGAATGTTGGTACATGTTACAAAAAGTGTTATTACATTTTTTGTAATAAAAGATAGTTGATAAAAATACTCGGCATATGAAATGATGTGGCATATCATAGACTTACCTTTGTGAAGAATAAGGTGGTCTGTGATATGCTTTTTTATGTTTATTGTTTTGTTCATTAATTTTTTTTTACTAACTTTGGAAGTGTAACTTTAATAAGAATATTTACAAAACAGACAGAACTTTATAGAAGACATATTGCATAACTTGCAGACAATTATTTGATTCGGTTAAATCTGGTAAATTCAACGTGGAATCTAAGAATAATGAGTCTTGCATGTTTGTACCCTCCAAGGGCGCAGACTGCTTTTTCATTATTTTGATTCCAGGCTTTACCAGAGCCCAACCGAAGAATAAGAAAAAGACAAGTTTGTGTCCTTTTCTTATTGCCGGAATCAGCAATAAAGTGTCATGTACAAACATGTGATTTCTGCACTTTTCTATTCTATGTTAAACGCCTTCCGGAAATCAGAGGCAACTAAAATTTTTATATTATGTACACATTAAATTTTCCGAACAAGAACATTAATTGTTTTGTGGCAAACTTTTTACGTATCATCATGTCTCTTCTTGTTTCGATGACGTTATTGTTACACTCTTGTTCACCGTACGATGAAGATGATGTTACAATTATTGCATATCTGAAAATAAACGATTTATTGGAAGATAAATTATCAGAAACAGGTGGTGATGAAATTTTAGTGTTCAAAAATGCAATCAATGAACATGAAAAAATTGTTGCTGCAAACGCATTAGGTTCTATGTTTGGTTTTTCCACAAATAATTCAGAATCTAAACTTTCTTCATACAACGAAACGGCAATAACAGCATTCTTTGAAAAATATTTCAACGGAGAAACCGAAACTTACAATATGAAAGCCCTTGAAAATGATATTACCACAGAGTTATGGAACTATATAAACTCTTTATACACAAATACCATTCCCGCAAAAGCTCAGAATATCACAGAAGGACGGTATTACACTATCTCAGAATTAAAAAGTAAATATCCAGATTATAAGAATGTTGAACTTGAGGATTTCAGTCCTATGGGAATAATAACTCAAGTAGAAAAAGAAACGCTATTCGGTCAACCTTCATTAAATAACAGCAACATAAACATTCACACATTATATGTCTTCTATTTGCAAAACAAAGCTATTGAAGCAGAATTACAGTCAGCACTTAAGAATCCGGAATATATAAAAATTATTAAATCACATTTGCCAGACCCTGTTCCTGAAGATATGGATACTGAGGAAATAATCAAGTTATTTATGCAATTAAGTACCGGTGAAGACCCGTCATACAGTAATGACAAAGAAGGGTTCGAAAAATTTGCCAATGATTATTTTGAAACTGATATATTTAATGGAGAAGATTTATATTGATTGTATAATATTTAAAGTTGTAAAATGGTAATATGGACGAAATGTATAATGAAATGTTTTGGATAAACTTTGCAAATGAGATATCCGGATTAAGAGAAAAAGAACGACAAAAATTACCTTATAATTTTAATTTAATGTACGAACTGAGAGCAGATGAAAATGCTCATACGCGCCTATTATTGAATTTGTTAAATTATAATGTTAATGGGGATTATACTTTTCTGCGTAGTTTTATAACACAAATATGTATTAAAAAAAATATTGATGGATTGTCAAAAAATAAGATTGAAAATCCTAAAATCACAATATGCAAAGAATATATTGATGGCTTAATCGAAGATTATTCTAAAAAATACTCTATAATAATTGAAAATAAAATAAATGGTGCCCGTGATCAGTATAAACAAATAGAAAGATATTATTCACAGGTAAAGCAGCATGGAGTAAACGAAGATAACATTTATGTAATTTATCTTACTATAGATGGAGAAAAGAAAGTTGCATCAGATAGTCTTCCGGAGTGGTTGCGAGATAAGTTGGGTAATCGGTTTATTGAGTTGAATTATAAGTGTGATATAATTCCGTGGCTTAAAAATGATATTTTACCTAATATAATGCGAAAGGATAATCAATTAGAATGCAGTATTGTACTTTATATAGATTATTTGGAGAGAAAATTAAACATTAGTGAAAAAGACCAATATATTAATGATATTATGGATGAAATGATAAAAAATAAGTTAGGATTGGACAGTATCGGAGCTAAAGAAAAATGGGAGTTTCTTGAATCTACTATAAAACAATTAACAGAGTTGAGAAATGATTTGGAAAATATCAAGGAAGAAACTTTTAAGAGGACATTAGAAGACTGGGATGCTGTTGCAAAAATGTATTTTATGAATAATGTATATTCTGATATTAAAAATGGATACTATCAAATATTTTTAAATAACATAAATCGTGACATACATTTTGAATGGATACCTATTTATGAAAAAGATTTATTTACCAGTACATCGTATCGTATGGTACTACATGTCGAAAATGACAATGAAAATCTCAACATGCTTAAATTAGCAAGAAACGATGCTTTAAGAGAAAAGGCCTATAGTTTAAATTACGAGTTGGTTTTTTCTGAAAACAATAAAAATTCCGATGCTCTATGTAAATGGTACTATAGTGATAAACCTTTTGCCGAAATGAATCTTGATAGCAGGAATAATTTTTTTAATCAATCCTATTTAGAAGTCAAAGAACTTAAAAATATTATTGAAGAAACATTTCATAAACTTGATGGAGAGGTGTCATGTATAAATGAATTGAGCGTTTTAATGAGAAATATGACAAAACATGACTGGAAGGTTTGGCCTGAAAATAAAGATATTGCATGGGATTTGGTCGCTTCCTTTAATAATGCCACTAATCCTATAGGAATAGAAGCTTCTTTTGCAGTCAATAAAGATAAGCAAGTCGTATTTAGAAGTTATATAACTGTTTGGAGAGAATGTTATTGGAACATTTATGAGAATGAACTAATAAAACAATATCCAGGATTAAATATTGATAAGAGTGGAAGAGTATATCTTCATTTGCTGGAAATCTTAATTGGTGAGTCTATTGATGATTGGAACACCCAAAAAGAAAAAGTTATTAAGAGTTTAAATGAAACATATTTATTTATGGAAAATTTGACTTCAAAAGTAGGAAAATAAGTTACTGTAATTATAAAACATAATAATGGTATATATTCGTTTTTTTAGAAGAATTAGATTGTCTCGAAGATTTTCTTTGAATATAAGTAAACATGGAGTATCATTAACGTTTTTCAATAAAATAGTACGAATAACTTTAGGAAAACATGGAATAAGATTTTCTACAGGATTAAAAGGTAGCGGATTATCAATAACAGAATATGTTAAATATAAAAAATAGAAGAATATGGCAGATAAAAAAGACCCTAATATAAAAGAGACTATAGGATGTTTGTTGGCATTTACGATTATATTTGCAATATTGGTAGTATTTACAGTAATAGTGCAAAGTATTCCTGTTTTACTTCCACCAATATTTCTAATAGCATTTGTTGTTAATTATATTTCTTGGCGCAAAA
>NZ_DXVR01000052.1:18727-19504 GCF_019417265.1 Bacteroides sp. | reverse complement strand
TTACATAATATCCATTAATAACACGAGAGTTGAGATTATTTGCGGAAATTAGGATCTATAAAAAAAGAGGAAAGAGGTTCATCCGACATTTCGAGTGATACGGCAATCATGTAGGGCATATAGTCTTAGTTTAAAGTAATGCTCATCCCTAAATCCATATGCCGTTCTTTTCATTACCTTTATTTTTTATTATTTGAAAAAAAAGTATAGGATTAACACGAAAAAGGCCAATAGATAGCTACTCCATAAACACCGGAGCCGGAGTACGTGGAAACTCTTTTAGCCCGGAATTATTTCTTGAAGGCGTCGAATTTGCATCGCGCAATTCATCATAATCCACATCTTTCTTGCAGAAATCCTCAAAATTAAATTTCTGCTTAGCTGTTTTCATAATACGTTCAACTATAATCCGGCGGGAAATCGCATTAAAGTATCTGCGGTTATCATCCATCGCGCTGACCACCTCAGAGCGCCATATTCCTTTTTCATAATTATATCCACCTTCATACATTCCCACTTTAGGGAAGCGCTCATCGCCAATCATTTCTTTCCAATAAACCAAGTCTTCCACTCCGGTTTCGTCAGCTGTAATATTCAGTCCGAAAGGCATTTCCCATGAATGCCCCTCAATTGGTCCTAAATCATATGTTTCTCCGCTCTCTTTCTGGTAATACTCATCCATCAATCTTCCAAAACAGTGTCCACCAAATTCATGCAGAAAAGTGTTTCTCCAGTTGCACACACTTATACCGGTTTCCTCATTGCCTGGAAGTTTCC
>NZ_DXVR01000052.1:0-18717 GCF_019417265.1 Bacteroides sp. | reverse complement strand
AGAGACAGCCCTCTGTAGTAGGAATAATTGCAAATGATTTTCCCGACTTCCACGAATAGCAAATACCTCCGTGTCGTACATCATTAACCAGCAAACATATTGGCAGATTATCCAACTTTATTTTCCCATCTCTCAAATCAGGACAAAAAGTCCGGACAAAATTCATCAGCAAAATATCATTGGCATACATATCCTTGCCGTTGTCGCTCCAGCCTGAATTAAAATAAGTATTCCTATCGAGGCCTATTGTATAATTATCAGCACCGGAATCTGCCGACAAAGCAGGTATTATATAGACATTAAAATATTCCATGTACGATTTGTATGGTTCCACTCCAAACAGAAAATCCAGAGCCGAGCGTGCCTGTTTCTCAAACTTGCCTCCATATTGCAAGTCATTTTCAGTATATCCGTCCCCCGTCACTACCATAGTGACCGGATTTATATTACTGCTTTTATGATAAACTATCACATTTCCTGTGGCGTATGATTTTGGTTCATCGTCATTTTCATCTCCTTCAATCATTCCCCATGGCATTTTATCGACACTTACAACATCTATGCTTCCTTTATCCGAGCAGACAGCCTTAACCTTATGCTTCATTCCAAATTCCATATCCATCACCACAGGAAGTACTTTCTGCGTTCCGTCAGACATGGAAAGGGTAATCTGTCCGTCTGCAATGTTCTGGGCAGGAAGAATTACAGAAAAGATACTATCATTCCGGCGACAAGCCTTAACAGATTTCCTTTCTTTATTTATGCAATAAACCTTGTCAAGTGCAAAATGTGCCCAGGAATCAGGATAAGCAGTCACGCTCATACTGTCAACACGTACAGATGCCTCCTTTGAATGAAGCAATTCTACTGAAAGCATGGCAAGTTTGTGCTCCATAGGTATTGACACATAACTGTTGGTCTTTTTCGTTACTACCCTGCCAAACAAAAAGTCACTATGTCTGAACTCTTTAATGGAATCCTGGTTTAAAGAAACACATCCGTTATACGAAGGCCATGCCAAAACCTGTCTTACATCGGGAGTATATGCATAGATTTCAAAATTCTCCCCCATAGCTTTCCATTTAAGGTTATCTATATCCTTCCATTCAACTTTATTAGGCTGGAAAACCGAAGCACAATCAGCATTCCAGATCTTTCCATCGAATGTTGTAGTCTGAATATATCCCTCCTCGTAACTGTTGGGACTATACCCTTCGGAGAAAATAACTAACGCAAGAGAATCACCTTTACTGAAACCATTATTGCTGTCTTCATCCGCGGACTCTCCTTTCTGCGAAGCCCCGTCCATAACGTAAGGGCTTATATACATGTTGGAATACCCCATAAGGGCATTAATTATCTCTTCTGCAGTACATGCCGACACTGCAAAAGCCATAACTGCCACAATCATGTATATAAGCCTTCGTTTCATATCGTGCAAAGATATAAATTAATAATCATATTCCAATGCGAAATCATCAACCCAAAGAGTAGAACCTGCTCCGCCGGTGAAATAATCGCCCAACTTGCTGGCTGAGCATACTATTATTATTCCTGAAGGAATTACATCAGTACGTCTGTATTCAAGCTCTATTTCAAACTTCTTGTAATCAGGCACGGTTTCGTTGATATTCATTTCTCCATAGGCAAGGACGTAGTCGGCATTTTTGTCGAAGTACTTACCGTTGTTGTTCGGATTATCAGTCTTAATTTCAACATATGTACCGTCGCTGTCAGGATTGCCACTGACCAATGCTACCCACACAATACCTGTGTCGGGCTGTCCCTGAAGATGTTCATACCCTTTCGAAGTCTTGTCAATAGTTGTCTGAGTATATTTATAGTATCCTGTAAGTTTGGTTGGGAAAGTCTGGAAAGTTCTACCGAATCCCAACAAACCGTTCATACCCTGAGTTTCTTTATATTTTCCTATAAAGAGGTTACCGGCTGCCATAACTCCCACAATAGCCTTACTTTCGAGTTTCGCTGCTGTAGAACCACTACTTCCCGGTCGTGGTTCATTCACTCCCATGGTAATATTGTCATTCTCACTTATGGTTGTACTTCCCTTGTTTCCTGAATCCCAGAAAGATTCTTCACCTTCAGCCCACGGACATATCACTTTTCCATTTTGGCTCCAGTTTTCAAATCCCATATTAGGTATTTCAACCTCACCGAGTGTAGTGAATTCAACTTCACCGCCTTCTATGTCGCCAACTTTTGCACGGCATACATATTTTGTTTCCGGTGTCAAACCTGTCAGCACTGTAGAGAAGTCCGTACCATCCATTTCTATATCCGAAGAAGGAACAGCAGTCCATTCTGTGTCGTCAGCCTTTCTGTACTCAAATCCGCAAGTTTGACCTTCCATTCCAATACCATAAAGCCATGCCACCCTTACTCCCGGATTTGCAGCCTTAGTCATGTTCTGGTCGAAATTATAGATTCTTATACTCCATGTTTCATCTATAAAATCGCTGAATTTAACTGTTACAAAAGCCTCGATATAGTTCTTATAAAACTTCCATCCATTCTCCTTACTTACAACACCTTTCACTACTCCACTCTCTTCACTGCCCTGAGGTCCAAGTTTCAAGTCCTGAAGTTCTGCTCCGGAGAGAGGCAAATCTTTCTGAATATATGCCACAGCCATTTTCTGTTCGGCATCAAACACCGGTTTACCCATCTGACTGGCAACCTTGAACACTCTTTCAATATTCTGTACAGGAACTATCTTCCAGTTATATTCCTGAAACAATGAAAGTTTTACATCAAAATTATGAGTAAGATCGAGTACATCGCCTTTCTTTACGTTCGATTCAATATTATTGTGATAGTTATTGTCACTACCATCCCTCAAAGTAGCCTTATACTCGATATTCAGCAATTCCGATTTTGCAGGATTGGCTGTTTCCTCCAAATTTACAGTCACAGTCATGTCCTTTTCGGAAATCACCGCATCACCCGTCTGTCCTGATACTGAAAAAGCAGTAATGGACAATGGGACTTTACCATATGGCAAATCATTCTTTATGCAGCCACACATAGCAAAAATCAAAGCCACAGCACCTGCCAACGATATATATAATCTGTTATTCATGTCGCATTACAAACAAAAAGTTAAACCTATATTGATATTCAGGATATTGATTTTAAAATCAGCACCACTCGTATCGCGCTTTCCTTCTTCACCCAGACTATTGTTCTGTCTTTCTGAACGATATTTGAATCCGGCCACACCAAACGACATTTCTGCCGATACATTCTTCGTGATGAATACAGCCACTCCAGGATTTATACCAACTCTAAGCTCGTTGATAGTAGTTTCAGTATTGGTAATATCCGCACTGTCAGATTTTCCGTTTGTAAAGTTGGAATGTCCACGCTTGTAAGTGACATGCGTTTCATTAAACAGTCCGAACATACCGCTCGGATCAAGACCGATATATGAACGATGAAACAAACCCACGGAATACAAATCCTCCGAATATCTCATTCCTCCAAAGCTGAAACTCATGTCCGAGCCAAGATTTAAATCAAGATTACCCAAATCACCAATCATACGGTTATATCCGAACTTCAATCCCACAACACTGTTATTGCTATAGGCATATCCCACATAAGGATTAAAAGCCTTAACAGAAAAATTGGCATCGAAATCACCAAGCATGGAATATAGCAGACTCCCCTCCTCACTCTCATAATTAACGAAAGAGAATGTAAGTCCACCCATCCATTTACCTTTTTCTATAAGCTTGTAGTTCAATATACCGCGGTCAAAACGCCCGATAGACTTTTCTGGAATAAGTTTCGACTTGTCTTCAAAAGCAGTCTTCTTTTCCTTCATGTCGATATAAACCGTATCACGTATAATTATAGTGTCACGTCCCTGCGCCATCAAGCCTGCTGCCACAGACAGCAGTGCAAATATAGTAAATATTATCTTCCTCATACACATATATTATAAGTAAAAGGCTATACCCAAGCCTACAGAGAATAAATTGATTCTGAAATTGGCAACGCTCGACGACTGCTCTCCCGTATAAAGCTGGTCTGTCTTATGTTTCGTTCTGCTGAAATCCACACCAAGAACACCCACACTTACTTCTACTGCCGTATAATTGTTTACGAAAGCAACAATTCCCGGAACTACGCCAATACCCAAATCTACCGAACTGGTATATGTTCCGGTCAGTTCATCTCCATTGCTTGTCACAAGTTTTGTCCTGCTTTCGCCGAACTTCAGTTGAGTTTCAGCAAACAATGCAAATCGCTTGCTTGTACCAAGATTGATATAATTTCTCATTATTCCCATCACGGAATATGAATGTTTAAGCTGATATGTATCGTCCAAATCAAATGAAAGGTCATCTCCCAGACCTAAAGACAGACCATCAAACTTAGTCAGCGTACGTCCGTAAGAGAAACGACCTCCAAGCGTCATATTATCCCTTATGGCATACGACACAAGCGGACTGAACTTGAAATTATATCCGTCTGAATTAAACTTATCGATTATCAGGAACTGATAGTTCTTCTCAGTGTGCTCAGAGTAAGACACACTGGCTCCTGTAATCCACTGCCCCTTAGGAACAAACACATTATCGGCTATTTCTCTCTGCTTCTTTTGTGCCGTAGCCATTAACGGCAGGCACAAAAGGATGCAGATGTATAATAATTTATTTTTCACTGTTCTGTTGTTTATCTGGTTATTCTGTTAGTTCACTTTCTTCGTATATGAGTTCAATATCATCAAGCCACATTGCACTACTTGTACTACCAGAATAATAGTCTCCGTACTTACTTGCTGTTGCAACAATTATTATGCTTTTAGGAACCCTATTGAACCCACCATAATTCTCGTAATTGATAGGTATTTCAACTTCTACCATACCTCCATCAGATGCCTGCAGAGTTTCCGTAAATTCTACCTCTCCATATCCTATAGTTCCTGAACTGTTAGGATCAAACAGCTTAGGTCCTAAAGTTCTAACAACCACAGGCCACTGCGGATAACTTGGATCATCACCTACCCAGTCACCAACAGCAATATATATCTTACCAATGTCAAGATTTCCCTTACTGATTTTATCAGTATCTGTATAATCGACTGTTCCAGGAGTATATTTTACCCATACTTTCAGAGCGTATGGTCTTGTTTCAAAAGGTCTTCCCCAACCCAAAATTCCATAATATGTTTTCTCTGTACCAAGAAACTCACCTACAAAAAGATTTCCTGCAGCAAATTTCCCAATGCCCAATAAACTTACAAACTGAGATTTAAGATACAAAGACTGATTTCCGGAATGCTTTATACTTGTATCAACACTAGTTACATTTACAGACATAGTAGCTGAACCTTCATTTCCACTATCCCACCAATAATTATTAGGATCTTTACTTATCCTTAAGGTTTTACCATCATAAGATACATCCTCAAAACTATAATTATCCAATATATGCACAGCATCGGTTGTTACCTCACTAATAACATTAGATACCTTTGCTCCTTCCACCATCTGATACTGATAAGTAGTTCCAGGCTTAAGTTCTTTTACTTGCTCTGTCTTATAATAAACGCCATCTATTATTGCCGGAATATTTTCACTCCATGTATCAGTATTCTTTTGTCTGTATCTGAAATACAAAGTTTCTGTAGGAGTTTTTCCTTCCAAGTTCTGACCATAGAATACAGCTTTATCAGACCATATTTCATATCTACGATCTTCAGGTATATTTATAGACGTTACATTTGCATCAGATACTATTATATTCCAAACAACTTCTCTCATCTTGGCAGTTGCTCCTTCTTGAATTTCATCATAAGTATCTGTTGCTGTGAATTTAATGCTATATGAAGATTCATTTATGAAATAAGAATTCAATTTGTCACCAAATTCCAATGTCACATTTTTCTTATCTTCGGTGATAACCACATTCAAGCCTTTATCTATAAACTGCTGTTGCTCTGAAATGATATCAAGAGAGTTTGAATTCAATCCAAGTCCGGTCAACAATTCACTCTCAACTATTACCGTTTTCAGAGGTGTAGAACCTGAGAATGTAAATACAGGCGACATTGTCGCACCGGTGGCCACAAACATATCAGCTGACAAATCTATCTTTTCTGAACCATTAGTTGCCGATACAACAGGTCTTTGATATACCATAACTGTTTCATCTTGAGTATAAAGAGGAGTTTCATCAACTTTCAGTTCAAAGAAACCACCTCCGTAATTACCAGGTACAGGTTCACCTTCTGAAGGTGAATAAGTAACTGTATATAAAGTAGCTTCCTTGACAGACTCAATAATGTTTTCATATGAAAAGTCTGTTCCTGTTTTTGTTTTTCCACTGAATAAACATTTAATTACCGGATTGTTTTCAGGTGCTATAAAATACCCAGTCTTTGCTTCTTCAGCCATAGGATACTCCAACGAACCACCTTCTACCGAAACTGTAACTTTAGCTTCTTCAAGTAAATTATTCCATTCCTGAGAATATTCTATCTTAACAAGGGTATTCACAATATTGCAATTGACATTAACCCCTGTTGTCTGTCCTTTTACGACAGAAAAACTCTCAGTACCCTTGTAATATTTATCCTCAAACGATGCAGGAACAGAATCACCGGCAACAACCAAAGTAGAATATTTATCACCCACAGGCATTAATATACCATCTTCAGGAACTTCAGACCATCTGCCATAGCGATTAACCAACTTACCGTTATTAAAAATCCTTATTTTACAGTTTTCCCTCAGGGCTTTGCTTTCCTCATCACTTAACGTTGAGCGTGATGCCACTACAGCAACTTCATCATCTACACCAAAGTCTATCTTAACTCTACCTGCATTACTCAGGAAAGAATCTTCCTGTCTGCATCCCAATAGACAAAGGCATCCTGAAATTACATATAATAATGTATGTCTCATTTGAATACTCATTTAAATTATTATTGTGCAGAAGAGGTACTGTCAATTATCAATTCTTCTTCAGCGGTGTCACCATAAGAATCAACTACTCTTATTTTAAAAGAATGTTTTCCAGCGAAAGTGCTTTCAAACAACAATCCGACAAACGGACTAATATCAAACAATACAACGCCCTTATTATTTATAATTTCCTCACCTACAGGAAATTTCAAGTTTATCAAAGCATTCTTTATTTCCTCTGTAGCCGGTTCTGCCAAATCAAACGATGTAGCCCCACCAAAAACAGTGCTTGCTGCAGACAAGAAGCCTTCATTATCAGATGTTATTTCCACATATACATGCTGCATACCTTCCGGAGCCATCAAATTAACCTGCAATGTTCCCGGATTTACTGTTATAGGTTGCTTTATATCAAATCCAACGCCTTCAATACTTGGTTTACCGAAATCAAGTATCTCATCATCTTCAGGAAGAACACTTCCCTGAAGTTCCGCTGTCAAAACTTCATCAGAAATTTTAAGTTTCATTGCAGGCACTATACCACCAGTTCCCGGGTCAACATAAGAAGCAGAAACCAAATCATAATTAACAATAAGTTCTGTTCCTTCAATAACTGTATAAGACGTAGTTATGGTGGTAGGTTTTGATTCTCCATCTACTTTACCTTCAAACCGCACTCCTACTACATTATCCGTTGCCTTACAATGGAAATAGCCCGAACGAGTTTCGTCAGCTGTATAGGTCAACGATTCATCACCGAGAGTTACAGTAACTTGTGTGTCTTCGCTAAGAAGAGGTTTCAGATCATCACTATACTTTATTGTGACTTTCACGTTTTTAAGTGTACATGATACTGTTCCTGCATCTACAATCTTATCTTTCACAATTGTAAAAACAGACGATTCGCCATAACAACAAGGAGCATCAAACTGAGCACCTTCAACATCCTGCGAATGTGCAACCAATTTATAATCACCTGCATCTAAAGTAAATATTTCCGGCATTTCGCTATATTTCCATTCTTGCACTAAAGAATTGTCTGCAGATTTATAAATACCTACAACATAGTTATTCAAATCTTCTGCAGCACGCGATACAGTAACCATAGGCTCTGTATTATACGTCATTTCCATACTTGACAGTTTTACCTGACCGGTACCGGTAACGCTTAAGTTCATCTTTTCACTATGACAAGATGAGAATATCATTATACTTGATAATAATACTGTTAATGTAAAAAATAGTTTTTTCATTGTATGTTGCGTATTTTTATTCGTAAATTAATTCTATATTATCCAAATAAAGCTCACTTCCGATGTTTTCGCCAGTTGTAAGATTTCCAAAAGGAGCAAAAACTCTGATATCATCTTTAGAAGTTGAGGTTCCGGATTTAAATACAATAGACAAAGTGGTAGGCTCATTCTGCTTATTTAAATAAACAAATGGTATATACTTCTCAGTCCATTCATTAACCGGTAATGCCTCTTCAGAAGACAAAGTCTGATCTACCATTAAAGTATTACCTGAATACATTTGTATATTCAACACATAACGGTCTGCATTTTTTGTTACATATTTATAATAAAATCGCAAACCATCCGGTAGTCCATCGAAAGTTATTCCGTACTGTGGGCTTGAGTTATATGTTCCCAAGTAAAGTTCACCCGGAGTTATATTATTAATTACATTTGCACTGGTACCAGCTGCTGTATTTCCATCCCCCCAACCAACTGTCCTAATCAATGCTCCATTACCGTCCTTACCGGTAGTCCTTATAGTACCTGAATTTGCTACATATCTGGTCCATCGTTTATTCCATGTTGCATTAATCTTTTCACTTTCCTCTCCTATAGAGGTTGTATATTCATTTAATGTATCCCAATGATTATCTATGATATTTGTATAAGGGTACCATCTTTCCCAAGATCTATATGGAGTATGTTTATATGATGTAGCTACGCCGAAAATAGAATTAGCATCTCCATGTCCCTCCATTCCATCAGGACCAACAGTCCAATACTCCATATCGCCATTAGGAAGACTTACAACCTTCCACGTCTTCAATTCAATCTCATTTGTAGCTTTAGAATTGTCACTTTTTTTAACAGCTCTCAAAGCTATTTTTGTATCAGGACTTAAATCATACGCAGTTATTCTACCATCTTCATTTAATATTCTTTCTACATTTACCCAATTACCGTCAGATTCTTTTTTCTGGATTGTAATATTTTCAACTGTTTCATTATAAAGATGAACAGTTGCACGTTTTGCCCAAACATCATTTTCAATATTATCCATTTCCAATCCAAAATATACAGGAATATCTATTTTAGAAGAATAAGTTAAATATTCAGCTGAAATATTAAATGTTTCTTTAAAAAATTGCCCGTCTATCCTAGAAAGTGTCACAGTATATTGCTTCACTCCATCCACTTCTACAGGTTCACTTACATTCTGAACACTTAGAGGTGCTCCTCCATCTGTTAATGCAAATTTTATATTATTAGCATCCCCATCAAGTAATGTTACATTCACTTTACATTCATAACCCAAGAAAGGTGCCTCTTCGTCCGTTGGATATACACTAAACATACAATCCTGAGCTTCAACATTAAACGAGAACACATCTGACGTCTTATTTAGTTTATCTGTTACAGTTAGTTTTATATCTACCGGATTATCCTTAGGCAAGGTTCTTACCAATTCTGTAAAGTCAATATATGCCATTTGGCTTAATGAGCCTGAAAATCCCTTCAAAACAACACCTGAAGCTTTTATAACAGACATTGTACTTTCATCAGCCGATGTCAAATCTACGCTTTCACTCCAACCTTTTCCTTTGAGATAATCAGATGTAGTAGTCATTAAGCATGATGCAATTTCCGCTTCTGCATTAATAGTAACTTTAAGAGTTTCATTGAGCGCAACTCCTTCCACTATGGTAAATTCCTCACCACTCTCTACACCTTCACCTACCATATACGGAGCATTGGAATTAAGTGCCGCATCAGATACATTTATAGTAACAGATTCATCCTCCCAGTTTTCAGAAAATGTTACTTTCATTATAGCGTTAGACACATCAACATCCAATGTAAGAGCATACTCATACTGAGGATTCAAAGTATATTTTCCTACATTTAAGGTAGCCTCATTGGCACCTGTCTTCTTTGCTTTCACATATACAGTGACCTCACCTGAAGCAAGATACGCTCCACGTGTTTCATCCTGTACATATTCTACTGTATTGCCTTTAGTAGTAGATACATAAGACGAATATGTAGAAAAATATTTCTTGAAATTGTCTGTATAATTGATTTTCAGAATAGAATTTGCCAACTTGCATTCCAGTTCTACATCCACATTATCACCTTTCTCCAAATGTATATCCTTAGAGCCTGAATAATATGGTTGATCAAAGCCTTCAACTTCCGGATTTCCCATGTCGGCAACAACAGTATAATCACCTACCCTCAATTCAACATTTTCACACTCCCCATTATTAAACTTTTCATAGTCGGTACATGCATATACTGTTTCATCATATGCCTTTACTGAGAGTTTGAAGCCATTTTTTAAAGCCTCAGCTACCGGATCAAACGGTTCTTCCGTTTCCGTTCCACCATTTTCACTACCATCACTTCCACCAGTGTTTTCCTGACTATCGTCATTTCCGCCAGACACTTCCTCATCTGTTTGGCCTTCCTCACCACTACGTGATGGAGTTAGCGTACTAATAACTTCTGAGTCTATTCCTATATTCCTGAAAGATACTGTAGCGAAGCCATCTGCAGATGAAGCTTCGTCCTTATTACAAGACACCATAACAGCCACAAAAGCTATCAAAGAAAACAGGATTTTAATTCTTTTCATTTCCTTTTTAATATATTACATAATTTCACGCTGCAAAATAACTGCTTTTTAGTATGTCCTGCAAGGTCTATTCTTGATATTTTTGTTCTATTTTTAATCATATCTTATTTTTGATTATTCATAAACGGTATATTTTTAATATTTTATAGGCTTTTAATCATATTGTTTTTGGTCAATACTTCAAATTGACTAATTTTGTAGATATGACATAACAAACACATTTATTCATGGACAAAGAACTACCAAAATTTGACTTGCCGGAAGATTGGCTGGCAGGTACTGACATAAGCAAGGAGCTATTAGGACTTTATAAAAACTACCCGGTCAGACTGAAATGCGAAATTATTGCTTTATGTATGGACGGAGAAATAGATGCATCGGTAAACCTGAACCGTATAACAGTGAGGAAAAATGATATTATCACTCTTATGCCCGGCTCTATACTCCAGATAAACGAGCTGGACGGGGAACTGAAAATATTTTTCTTGGGTTTCTCGTCAAAATACGTGGAAAGAAACGACAAGGCCAAAACAATGCTGGACGCGATATATTCCACACTTGGCAAACCCAGAATTTCGCTGTCGGACAAAGGTGCGGAAATGGTAGAAAAATATTACAGATTACTAATAGACGTTTATGAACTGTCCGACGAGAAAATTAAATCGGAAATTGCAGATAATATTTTTACGGATACACACAAGGGTATATCATTATTATATAAGAAGAAATCGGCTAATGAGAGTGCAGCCTCATCAAAAAGCGAACAGCTATGCAAGGCTTTCACCCAAATGGTGATGCAGCATTATAATGACAACAGAAATGTGGCATGGTATGCCGAGAAATTGGGAATTTCGCATGCTCATCTATGCTCGGTAGTGAAACAGGCCACCGGAAAGACTTGTGCGGACATTATTTCGTCTATGGTGATTATGGATGCAAAATCGCAGTTGAAATCTACTCAGCTGAGTATCCAGGCTATATCTGATTCACTGAATTTTGCAAACATGTCGTTCTTCGGAAAATACTTTAAAAGACACGTGGGAATGAGTCCTTTGGAATACAGGAACAACGGGTGAAAACAAGCCCTGCGAAAAGCCGAAAAAACGCTTCGTCGTTTGAAATAAAACGACGAAACGTTTTGATTCAAACGACGAAGCGTTTTCAGACATACAATTTCACTACAAACTCACCACCCCTATCTTTTTCTTTCCATCCATTTTCACAGTCAGAGGTTTTTCAAAACGTACCCATCGCAGGAATTTGGTTTCTTCTACGGCAGGCAGACTATTCAGATAGTCCTGATTGTATATACCGTCGTTCATAAAGGCATTTATGGTGAAATAGCCTACCCCGAAGGATGTCAGATTCTGGAAGAAGTGTGTACCCTGGCTTGGGTCGACGCGATAGTTGGTCAGACCGGCCTCTACTATAACTCTTGCAGCAGAGATGTTAGGCCACTTGACAGGTATGCCGAGCCATGTGTCGCTGCTGCCCCATCGGCCGGGACCTACAAGCACGTAGTGTTTGCCCTCGTCCAGGAACTTTTTGTTCAGTTTCTCTATTTCATAAGCGATAAGCTGGTTGTTCGATGCTGTATATCCGTCTGTCTTTACATAGATGATATCGCAGATATCGTCCATCACGCCATGTCCGAGGGAATTTTCGCTCTTCAGTATAAGCTTATCCTCAGGAAGGAGATTCAAATCTTCATCCAAATCGGCCTTCATATCCACCATCGGACGTATCTGAAGCAGATAGAACACTCCGGTCTTGTTATTGGCATTGAAGTTGACGGCAAATTCGATTTCCACCGGACGGCGCATCTCACCCTGACCGTATTTCTGTGCCAACTGCAAGAGGCGTGCCAATGGGAACACATCGTGCTGTAGTATGTTGGCGAAAGTGATAACTTTTCTGCCTCCGGGATATATACCGTCGCGTATCACCATGTCGTATGGGTCGTATGTAGAGGCTATGTAGTTAAGTGCACCATCGGCCTCAGCATCCTTGACATGGAGTTTCAGAAGATTGAATCCATCATCGAGAGAGAAATTCTGTCCCGTATTCTTGAGGTCGAGGGCATAGAAGCGTGTCTGTGTTTCACGAAGGGCTATTTCCATTTCGCTGGTCTGAAGTACCTGATGAGGGTGATAAGGACAGACCCTTAGGGTAAGCCCACCGTCGACTATGTATTTTCCCAATCCCAATGCAAGGCTCACTGTACCTTCTTCCGCAAGTTCGTCATTTATAGGATAATAGTTGATGGAACGTGCCACACCCGATATGGCCGGATAATAACGGTCGCCATACTGTGTACCAACCACTTCCTGAAGGATGACTGCCATCTTTTCCTGGTCTATGACATTGCTTGTAGCCTGCATATAGGCCTTGCTGTCCTTGTAGAACACTGATGCATACACACCTTTTATGGCATCACTCAGCATACGGAGCATCTCGTACTTATCCTCCATGAATGGTATCATATAGGTGGAGTATATTCCTGCAAACGGCTGATAATGTGAGTCTTCGAGCAGGCTGGACGAACGTATGGCTATAGGCGATTTCACCACATCGAAGAATGCGAAGAAATCTTCCACCAGGCGGTCGGGCAACTTGGCCCGCAAGAATGCCCTTAGAATGGTTTCATCGTCTGCATCGCTCAAAGCCAACTGATAAAGGCGGTTACTGTCCATAAACTCATCAAAGATGTCTGTACAGAGCACTACAGTCTTTGGAATGGCTACGGATGCATTCTCAAAATCTTCAAAATCAGGATGACGCTTTATCATATTGTCAATGAAAGCCAGTCCACGTCCTTTTCCTCCGAGAGAACCTTCACCGATACGGGCAAAATTGGAATAGCGGTCGAAACGTTCGCGTTTGAATTCTGCCACCACTCCCTGATTCTTCATCTTACGATAGCGTACGATAGCTTCGAATATTATCTGACGGTGGGCATCGAGGTCCTGCAACGACTCCCAAGTAACCTGCTTCAGAAATTCTGCCACAGGGAATATGGCACGCGAATAGAGCCAGCGCGACACATGATTGCGGCTGATATGATAATGGAATGAGTCGGCCGGAATGGAGAATACTATGTTCTGAAGTTCCTTCAGATTGTGCACACGGGCCACTTCTTCCTTTGTTTTGGGATTGATGAACACGAAATCGCCGAATCCGAAATTGTCGGATACAGCTTCGCGAAGGTCGATATTCATCTTCTTGGAGTTCTTATCTATGAATACGGCCTTACACTCATCGGCATATTTGCGGTTTTCTTCTTCGGCCGACTGAAGGATAAGAGGCATGAACGGGTCGCGTGCGCGTACCTCTTTTAGAAGTTTTACACCGGCAAGCGAGTCTATTACTCCATCATGCGGAAAACGTGCATCGGATATTATACCTAGAACATTGTTGCTGAAGGTTTCGTAAAGATGCATGGCTTCCTCATAAGAACGTGCAAGAACAATCTTCGGACGTCCTCGCATACGAAGGGTACGCTGATGCTCGTTCAACGCTTCTGTAGCAAACTCCTGACTCTGCTTAAGCACGAACTTATAAAGGTTCGGCAGTACGGACGAATAGAAGCGTACCGAATCTTCTACAAGCATAATCATCTGGACGCCCACTTCCTTTATGTCATGCTCCAAGTTCATCTTATCCTCTATCAGTTTGATAATGGAAACAAGCAGGTCGGTATTGCCCAACCAGCAAAATACATACTCGAACACACTAAGATCTTCATGCTGCATTCTCTCTCTGATGCCATGAGAAAACGGAGTAAGAACAACGATAGGGATATGAGGATATTTAGCCTTTATGTCACGTGCAATGTCGAAGGTATCACTACTATCCGTTCCCGGCATACATATCACGAGGTCAAACATGGTATTTCCCAACTGTTTCCATGTTTCTTCGGGAGTTGAGACTTGAGTGAAACGAGGAGGATAGCGCAAACTTAGATTCATGTATTCAATGAAAATTTTTTCATCTATGCGCCCGTCGTCCTCAAGCATGAAAGCATCATAAGGATTTGCCACCAAAAGGACATTGAATATACGTTTTGTCATCAGGTTGGCAAACTGCGTATCCTTAAAATAAAGCTGGTTTAACTTTAACTTACTGAGCATAAAGTTGTATTTTTAGTTTTTCTATCTACAAAAATCAGCATTTCCCTCGATTTATGCAATTTATTTATAAAAAAAGGAGGACTGAATACAGCAAAGTTTATTAAAAATGTACCTCAAATTCGAGCAATACAGGCAGATGGTCGCTGTAACCGCCTTTATATCTCATGCCATTGAAAGTACGAAACGGAGTATCACCACCGTATTTATCGTCTTCCTCCATCAGAAACGGAATGTCCAGGATGCGGGCTTTGGAATATGATGTCCGGATGCTTCCTTTGCCTAAAAGCGTACCGCTCACTATCATCTGGTCCAGTATTCCCCACTCGCCACGGTATTTGTACGTTCCGCGTGGCTTGCCGTCCATCAGATTATAAAGTGTGTGAGGTTCGGTTGTCTTTCCGGGTTTACGCGCGCCGAGTACTTCGCTCAGGGATTTATTGGACGGATAGTCGTTGAAGTCGCCCATTATTATAATGTATGGATTAGTACGCAAATACATGATACTGTCCGAAGCCGATTTAAGACGGCCGGATGCCATAAGCCTGTACTTTTCCGTTTTCCGCCATCCTCCCGAACGGGAAGGGAAATGCACGAGAAACACATCCAACGTATCTCCTGTAACTATCTGTCCGCTCACGTGGAGAATATCGCGTGTGGGTCTTCCACCTATGGATGTGGTGGGTATATTGATTATGTGTTTTTCCAGAAGTTTAAAGGTGTATGGCTGATAGAGAAGCACTACGTCTATTCCGCGTTCGTCCGGAGAATCTGTCATAACGTATTCATATCCGGCTTCACGCAGCGGCGAATAACGGACGAGAGTACGGGCACAGAATTCATTCTCCACTTCACAAAGCCCTACCAGGTCCGGCACCTGCTCGCCTGAAGCTGAGAGTATCACACGGGCTATGCTTTCCACTTTTTTAGTGAACTTTGAGTAGGTCCATCCGCGCGGACTTCCGGGCATAAATTCAAGGTCATTTTTAAGCGAATCGTGACGGCAGTCAAAAAGATTTTCTACGTTATACTCCATCACTAAAAACTGTTGTTGGGCAACAAGACTCATCGAGACGAGCCCTGCCACCCAACACAACAGCAATCTTATAATATTCATGCTCAAGCCTTTACGGGTATATTCTGAAGTACATCGAGGAGATGTTTCCAGAACTTGTCTACTGTAGGGATAAGCATTCTTTCGTCAGGCGAGTGAACACCGCGCAATGTAGGTCCGAACGAAACCATATCGAGCGAAGGATATTTCTCAAGGAATAATCCGCATTCCAGTCCGGCATGTATAGCCTTCACTTTCGGTTCTACTCCGAAGAGTTTTTTGTAGCTTTCCACTGCCACACGGAGTATCTCTGACGATGGGTTTGGTTTCCATCCCGGATAACCGTCGCCTGTAGTTACGGTAGCACCACCAAGTTCAAAAGCAGAACGTACTGTCTGCGACATGTCTATGCGTGAAGAAAGAATGGAACTGCGCTGACTTGTACCTACAACTATCTGTCCGTCACGCATCTTTATGGAAGCAAGGTTAGACGATGTTTCTACCAGTCCTTCCATGTTCTGGCTCATGGCAAAAACGCCATTGTGTACAGCGTGTATGGAATTAAGGAAACGAATCATAGCTGTCTTATCCATAACTTCAGGATGTGCAGTTTCCGATTCAAGGTCTATCCTTACGTTCGGTTCAGTGACAGAATATTCGTTTTCCACGTCTGCAAGGAAGATATTCAAATCCACTCTCACAGATTCTTTATCCTTCATAGGCACTGCACAAACGGCATGGGCTTCGCGAGGAATTGCATTGTGGAGGTTTCCTCCGTCTATCTCAGATATATACAAGTCGTATTTTGATGCCAATTGCATCAGATAGCGGTTCAGCAGTTTGTTGGCATTGACACGTTTCTTATTGATATCGTCACCTGAGTGACCGCCTGTAAGGCCTTTCACTGTTACGCGGAAAAAGAAATAACCTTCAGGCGATTTAACTATAGGACAAGGGAACACGGCTGTAGTTCCCGCACCTCCTGCACATCCGATAAACAATTCTCCTTCATCCTCCGAGTCAAGATTTAAAAGGATATCACCGCTCATGAAACCTTCTTTCAAGGCAAAAGCTCCGGTAAGACCAGTTTCTTCATCGACAGTGAAAAGACATTCCAGTGGTCCGTGCTTGATATCGTCCGAAGCAAGTACAGCCAACTGAGTGGCTACTCCGATACCATTGTCGGCACCGAGTGTAGTACCTTTGGCTTTAAGCCATTCTCCGTCGATATAAGTCTGGATTGGGTCTGTATCGAAGTTGTGAACTGTGTCGTTGTTCTTTTCGCACACCATATCAATGTGTGACTGCAGGATAACAGTTTTCCTGTTTTCCATTCCGGCTGTGGCATTCTTCTTTATAAGTACGTTGCCTGCTTCGTCAATCTTATATTCGAGTCCTTTGCTTTTTGCAAAATCAATCAGAAAAGCGCGAATCTTTTCTTCTTTCTTCGAAGGACGCGGAACTTTACAAATCTCATCAAAATAATGAAAAACGATTTTAGGAGTCAAGTCTTTTACTTCCATAATAATTTGTATTAAGCATTTATTGAATTATATTTCGTGCAAAAATAAGTTAAATAAGACGATTTACACATATATATTGACTTTTTTAAAAGCATTCTGAAGTTTTAATCGTAACAAAACTATATATTTGCACTACAAAAATAGTGAAAGGTAAGCGGAGAGGCAAATGAAAAACACAGTTTTTCAAATTTTGACTATCCTAAACCATATTCTATTTTATTTATTCCAAATAGTGAAAGATAAGCTGAAAGACAATATATATGCTTAAAATAATATTTGCTACATTAATAATAGTCGCTATTTGTATAGCACTGTTATGCGTAAAAATACTGTTTAAAAGAAATGGGCGTTTTCCTAACACACACGTCAGTGGCAGCAAGGCCATGCGTGAAAGAGGTATAGGATGCGTACAGTCGCAGGACAGGGAACAGAGAAAAATCAATCCCCATGCCATTTCTGAAAGAAGCAAAGAATAATAATTAACTTAATTGATATAGAAGATTTATGAAAAAGACTAAGTACATCCTTAAAGGATTTTTGGCTGTGGTTATGGCTGTAATGTTCGTACAATGTGCAGGTAACAATGGGGAAACAACACAGACTGCAGCACCTGTTGCAGCCAATGGCACAACAAACATGAAAATAGCATACGTTGAAATCGATTCACTTCTTACCAAATACCGTTTTTGGAATGACCTGAACGAGCTTATGATAAAGAAAGAGGAGAATATCCGTACTACTCTTAACGAAAAAGCTAAGGCTCTGGATGCTGCAATGAAAGAATTCCAGCGCAAATATGAAAACAACGGTTTTGTAAGTGCAGAAAGCGCTCAGCAGCAGCAGAACCGTATCATCAAACAGCAGCAGGATCTTCAGGCTTTGCAGGAAAAACTTAGCAAGGACCTTGCAGACGAAAACCAGAAAAACAGCCTTCAGTTGAGAGACTCAATCAACTCATTCCTTAAAATATATAACAAGGATAAAGGATATAGCCTGATTATCAGCAACACAGGTTTCGACAACCTTCTTTATGCTGACCCTGCATTTAATATCACTCAGGAAATTGTTGACGGACTTAACGCACGTTACTCAGGTTTAAACAAATAATCATCCGTTTAAACAGCATTTAAACGATATTTAAACAGTGTTCAAATTGTCTTTTCCTGATTTTGGTTGACTGTTATAATGTCATTACCACTGATTAT
>NZ_DXVR01000051.1:15304-19641 GCF_019417265.1 Bacteroides sp. | reverse complement strand
TACTTCGGGGATTTTCGCGTTTATACACCGCGGAATCGACGCAAGGTAATGTATTTCCCAAAAAGCAGTTGGTGTGCCCTGAAATAAGAGAAACTGATGATTCTGAAATAGGAAAATATCATCTGTCGGTGAAGGATGTGAAAGTGAATTAGACGTATAATTCAATAGCTAATCAATAATCAAATCTATATTTATGGAAGAAATAAAGATATTAAGGCTTGAAGAAACTTCGGGTAAAGTATTGGAAGCAATTAACAGGCTCTTGGCTCAACTTGTGACATCTAAGTCTGTTATATTGTCAGAGGTTCAACTTAAAGAGATAATATCGTCTGCATCAAGCGAAATGTTTCTGATGTATAGAGGTAATGAAATAATCGGTATGTTTACTATTGCAAACTATCTGACAACAACCGGACATAAATATTGGTTGGAGGATGTGGTAGTGGACAACCGCTATAGAGGACAGCTTTTAGGTAAGAGAATGGTAGAGGAAGCTGTTCGACTTGTGGAGGAAAGAGGAAAATCGACATTTTTGTTGACTTCCAAACCTATTCGGGTTGTTGCAAATAAACTTTATTCTTCGTTAGGCTTTGAGAAGAAGGAAACAAATGTTTATAAGATGGATTTTATATAATGTGTTTTTCTTGTAAATATTATAAGCTATTCTTATTTTTGTGCCCGGACATAGATTTATATCCGTTAGTTTGATTTGAATTTTAATTGTAATATTGATGAAAAAGACATTATTAAGAGGTTGGGTGTGGTGTAGGAGATTTAGAAAACGCTGTGGTTATGGCGTACATTCTCCTGCAGACTTTTTTTTTATTACGTTTGTAATATATGAAAAGCTGCCTTTTTATTCTTATTTGCCTTTGCATCATCTTCGTAGGTTAGTGGCTCATTTACCGGGACACAGAGAGAAAGTGGATAAATTATTTTTCAGGTTGGTAAATTTCTTACAGCCCAATACAGTGCTCGAAATCGGTACAGGTTCGGGAATGACAGCACGATATATGACCGAAGCTAATCCAAAAATGACAATATATACTTATTCTGATAGTATTAATCAACAGGTTGAGCGGCTTTTCTCAGCCAAAAAGCAAATTCATTATTCGAATGATGATTTTATAAATGCTATCAGATTACTTCCAAACGAGAGAAATTCCTCTGTTCTGTTTCATATAGCACATACGCCTTTATACAACGAGGCTTATGATGAAATAATAAATAGTGTCAAGGCTAATGATTGTCTGGTTATAACGAATCCATATGCTGACAAAAATAAGAAGAAATGGTGGAAGATGATTCAGGATGATACTCGCACAGGAGTAACTTTCGATTTGTATGATATAGGGATTGTATTCTTTGATAAAAAACGTATAAAAGAAAATCGTATTGTAAATTTTATGTAAAAAGATATTTTCATTTGAACCAATCTGAATATCTGTAGTTTTAAATATAGAGTCATTTAAAATTTGTATTATGAAAAAGAGTTTGATTTATACTTGTACAGGTGATTCCGGAAGAACTTCCCTGGTAGGCGGAGTAAGAGTTTTCAAGACGCATGATCGTCTGGAAGCATATGGAACTATAGACGAATTGAATTCATGTCTTGGGGTTCTGATATCATTGACAAACGACGACAAGGATAAAACAATTTTACAGTTTGTGCAGCATAAGTTGTTTTCAATAGGCTCATATTTAGCGACAGATACAACAAAGACAGAGTTAAACTCAGCTTCTTATATAACAGATGAGGATGTACGGAAGATAGAAGAAGCAATAGATATTATTGATGCCCAGCTTCCACCGTTGAAAGGATTTGTTCTTCCTGGAGGGTGTTACCAGTCTTCCATATGTCATATGTGTAGAACTATATGCCGTAGGGCAGAAAGAAGAATCTTATATCTTGAGGATGTAGGAATATGTCAAATCGAGAATAACTGTAAACGATTTGTAAACAGATTATCTGATTATTTGTTTGTTTTGTCCAGGAAATTGAATCAATTAGCTTCATTTAGTGAAATTTATTGGGATAAGTCTTGTAAATGATTTTTTTTGTTATACATTTGTGACTCAAATTAAAAAACAAAAAAATTAAAAATAAATATACTATGTATTGGACATTAGAATTGGCCTCAAAATTGGAGGATGCTCCATGGCCGGCAACAAAAGATGAATTGATAGATTATGCAATGCGTTCCGGTGCTCCGCTTGAAGTAATTGAAAATCTTCAGGAAATGGAGGACGAAGGTGAAATTTACGAAAGCATTGAAGATATTTGGCCTGATTATCCTAGTAAGGAAGATTTTTTCTTCAACGAGGAAGAATATTAATAGCCTTCAGATAGGTTAATGGATTTAATTCAAGCGGGATGAGCAAGAGTCATTGTTTATCCCGCTTGTGTTTTTAAGAATAGTTTCAAATAGATAATTTATTGAGTTATGAAGAAGATTCTTTTATTGGCATTTGCCGTTTTATTCATTAATGTGGTATTTGCAGGAGAGCTTGTGTCAGAGAAAACGGATTCTCCGGTGAAACATTTGACTAAGCAAGAATTCATAGAAAAAGTCTATAATTACGAAAAGAATCCGGATAAATGGATATATGAAGGCAATATGCCTGCTATTATAGACTTTTACGCTACTTGGTGTGGACCTTGTAAAGCAATAGCCCCCGTTTTGGAGGAGTTGGCAAAGGAATATACCGGAAAAATTGTGATATATAAAATAGATACGGACAAAGAAAGGGAATTGGCAGCAGCATTTGGTATTTCAAGCATTCCTACACTGCTGTTTATTCCATCGAAAGGAGATCCTCAGGTGGCACAAGGAGCTTTACCGAAAGAAAGCCTTAAACGTGCCATTGATGAGTTCCTCTTAGGAAATAAATGATTTTACACTCCTGCATTTAATAAGAACTTTGTTGCCGTTGTTCAGAGTCGTGGCAAAGATATATGTGTCACCACCTTCTTTAAGCTTTAGTTTTTTTCTCAGTTCGTCAACGCTGCAAGGAAAGTTTCTTATAGTGATATTTGCTTTCTCGAGGTCTTTAAGAAAGGCCTTGAGTTCTTTTTTTCCGAATGTTGATATCTCGATTACTTTAAATCTTCTTCCCGGAAAGTCAACCGCCTTGTTTGAGGTATAAAGGTGGCTATTGGGATGTAATTTATCTACTCCGTATCTTGCAGACAATAATTTGAATGGACCTGCTTTTAGTATGGCGGCACCAGGTTCATATAAATATTCGCCTATAGTGTCCGTATATCTGATTTCAGTATTTTTTTCTTCAGAGTATGTAAACCGGAATTCTTGTGGGGTAGCATTGTTAACGAATTGTTTACAACATATTTCTGCTTTATCCGCGATACTATTCTCGGGCTCAGAATGTTTTGTCATTCTGATAACAAGTTCTTTACACTCGTTGTTTACTGATACAATGTGTATATCACTAATGTGTGTAAGTTCTTTTAAGGCATTATGTATGTCGAGCATAGGCGATAGCTTAATCAATACTGTTCTGCCTTTTTCTACTAATTTTCTCTCCAGTTTACAGATATCCGGTTCACAGTCTGATATTGCAACAGTCTTGCCACCATTGCTGTCTCTTCTTGCAGGGTCGATAAATATACAGTCTACGGTATTCATATGGTCGAGGAAATCAACTCCGTCAGTGTTGCAGAACTCTATGTGATTGGCTCCTAAAACCTTGAAATTATGTTTTGCTATTTCACATAATTCTTCTTGTCTTTCTACATAATATGCGTGATTGAATTGTCTTGAGATGAAGTAAAAATCCACTCCGAATCCAGCCGTTAGATCTGCGAATGTTTCACCGCTTACCAATGACGCTTTATATCGGGCTGTAATTTCAGATGAGCACTGTTCCATTGACAAGTGTTTGGGATATATTATATTCTCCTGTTCTGCCCATGAAGGAATCTTCTTTTCAGCAATTTGCCGTCCTGAAATCTGTTTAACGGCTTCATTTATATCTATATCAGGATAGCTTTTTGCTTTTAATGCCAGCACTCTTATATCGTCATTCCTGTGTTCTGAAATGAATTTAACAGTTTTAGGTGATAATTCTATCATACTGTGAAGTGTAAATATTGTGAAATATGTTACAAAGATACTCTTTTTTGTTTATATATGCCTTTTCAGTTATGGTAATATACCAAGCATATTGATATAGTTAGTACCATTTAAAGATTAAAATTGTTTAAAATCTTTGGAGTTCAAGAAAATATACATACCTTTGCGACCGCAAAGTTAGAAACTACTAATCGGAATGTAGCGCAGTTGGTAGCGCACTACGTTCGGGACGTAGGGGTCGGG
>NZ_DXVR01000051.1:0-15294 GCF_019417265.1 Bacteroides sp. | reverse complement strand
TCTCAAACACCAGTGGAGTAACATCCATCCCGGTTCGACCCCGGGTCTGGGTACGAAATAATAGAGTTAAACCCTTGTAAGTCTGCAGCTTATGAGGGTTTTCTTTTTATCTACTGTAACATAGCTGAAACGAATCAACGTAAAAATAGGAACCAATCCCATTTACGGAGATTAGCTCCTATTTTTTATTCAATTATTTCAGAATGCTTCTTTACGTTTCCCACTTGTGAAAATCAGGTATATACCGAGTAGGATGAGTGGTATGCTGAGCCATTGGCCGATATTGAGTGTCATGCCTACTTCTTCTGCTACTTGCGGATTCTTTATGAATTCCAGTCCGAGACGTGCTCCAAAGAATATCAGGAGTGAAACTCCGGTGATAAGTCCTATTCTTTTCTGTAAACCAAATTTGTGGTATGCCAGCCATGAGAAGATAAAGGCTACTGCACAATATAGCATTTCGTATATCTGTGTAGGATGACATGCCTGTGCCACTCCGTTTTGGTTATATAGTTCCTGCCATTCGCGTGAGCGTACAAACTCAAATCCCCATGGGAGGTCTGTAGGATATCCGAATATTTCGGAGTTCATCAGATTTCCGAAACGGATACATGCACAGACCACTGCTACTGCAGGTATCAGACGGTCGAACAGCCACCACACACTTTTGTGTGTAACCTTTTTGGAATACCATATCAGGGCAAGTATTAGTGCGAATACACCTCCGTGGCTTGCCAATCCGCCTTTCCATATTTTAAGTATCTCTAATGGATGCGAACCGTAATAATCCCACTCGTAGAACAGGCAGTGCCCTAAACGAGCCCCTACAACGGCACTCACTATACAGTAAACAAACAGTTTGTCTGCCCAGTCGTCAGGGTGACCTTCTTTCTTGAAAAGGCGTGAGCCCATTTCGTAGGCCAGGATAAATCCCAAGCCCCACATTAGTCCGTACCATCTCAGCTCTATAGAACCAAGACGGAGAAGTATGGGATCGACGTCCCAAACGATGCTTCCTAAAATCATGTTTCTGAGTTTTTTGAATTATATATGCAAAGGAAATAAAAAAATCTCTCTCCCAAAATTTATAGGGAAAGAGATTTTATGGAAAGATTGATAAATAGTCTGATGATTATACCAAATGAGCGATAAGTTCTTCGCGGTCGCCTTCAAGAAGGTCGATTACAGGAACTTCAATCATAGTGTAGCATCCAGGCTGTTGACGCATAGAAGCACGTGCCACACAAACCAATACCTGAGCAGTAAGAGCCGGGTTATTAATCTTCATATCGAACTCGAACAACTGGTTGTGTGTCTTACCGGATACACCTTTGCGTACAAGGTTTACACCGTGACCAACGTCATTGAGGTCGTCAACACATGGAACCTGTATAACGTGAGTTTCGTCGTTTACGAAATATGCATCCGACTTGATTGCAGCTTCAACAGTCTTGAAGTCTGCACCCTCTTCAAGTTCCACATATACCATACGGCGGTGAATACCTGTACCTACAGGAATTGTCATTGACAATGCATCTTTAACACCTGCGATGGCGCGTACGGCAACAGAGTGTCCCATACTGCGGCCCGGACCGAAGTTAGTGTATGTTATACCTTTTGGAGCGATAGCTTCAAGAAGTGTACGAACTACTGAGTCGCTTCCCGGATCCCATCCTGCAGCGATGATTGAAACCGCATTGTGTGCCTTTGCTGTTTCGTTCAATGTGCGACGTAAAGATGTAATTTGTGTATGTATGTCAAAACTGTCTACTGTATTGATACCCAATGCAAGGATTTCTTTTGCGTACAGCTCTACGCTGCGTGTAGGAGTTGCAAGGATAGCCACATCGACATTTTCAAGTTCCTTGATGTCTTTTACTGCTTTATAAGGAGCAAGTTCTGCCGGTTTGTTTGCATCACCATTACGGCGAACTACACCTGCAATTTCAAAATCAGAAGCAGCTTCAAGTGCTTCAATTGTAAACTTTCCGATATTTCCGTAACCAACTACGGCAGCTCTAATCTTTTTCATAATTTTATTGGTGTTTAATTATTTGTTTCTGTTAATTTTGATACAAGGAATGAATCCTGTATTTTTGACGATGCAAAAATAAAAAATTAGAATTGTTCTAAAGAGAAAAAAAAGTACGTTTTTTGAAATATTTCGAACGTAACTTACGATTTATAACTTTGTGATACTTATTTTTGCCGTTAAATTATAATTTATAACCAGAATATGATAGAATATATAAAAGGAAAACTTGATGATGTTACACCTACCATGGCGGTAGTGGACTGTAACGGAGTGGGATACGGTGTGAATATTTCACTTAACACTTTTTCTGCCATACAGGGAAAAGGAGATGTGAAACTATATATATACGAGGCTATAAGGGAGGATGCTTATGTACTTTACGGTTTTGCAACCAAACAGGAAAGGGAACTTTTCCTTATGCTGATAACAGTTTCAGGAATTGGAGGTAATACAGCCAGAATGATTCTTTCGGCTTTGAGCCCTTCCGAGTTATGCAATGTGATAAGCTCCGGAAATGAGAAACTACTGAAAATGGTAAAGGGTATCGGACTGAAGACTGCCCAGCGAATTATTGTAGAACTCAAGGATAAGATACAAAATATAGGTGTAGAAAGCACCGGAAATGTTTCTACACCTATATCTGCTGCCAATAATGAAATATATGAAGAGGCAGTTGCCGCTTTGACTATGTTGGGATTTGCACAGGCACCGTCGCAAAAGGTTGTTGGACAGATTCTTCATGAAGAACCGGATGCACCTGTACAGAAAGTCATTAAGATAGCTCTTACGAGATTGAGGTGACGGTGGATTATTCTACTGTCACCGATTTTGCAAGATTTCGTGGACGGTCAACATCCAGTCCTCTGCATACGGCTATATGGTATGCCATCAGTTGCAGCGGAATGGATGTTACCAGAGCGTCCAGACACTCAGACACCGCAGGCACCGGAATGCTGAAATCGGCAAGTGAACTGATTACCGTATCTCCTTCTGTAACAATTGCAACTACTCTTCCTCCTCGTGCCTTTATCTCCTGAATATTGCTCAGAACCTTGTCGTACAGAGGTGAATTGGTAGCAATGACTACTACCGGCATTTCCGCGTCGATAAGTGCAATAGGTCCATGTTTCATCTCTGCAGCCGGGTAACCTTCGGCATGTATATATGATATTTCTTTTAGCTTCAGTGCTCCTTCCAGTGCTATAGGGAATGAATATCCGCGTCCTAAATAGATGAAATTTCGGGCATATGTAAACATTTTAGACAGATTTGCTATATAATCGTTCTGTTTCAGAACCTGGCGTATCTTTTCCGGAATGTTGTTTAGCGAGGCAACAGTTTCAGTATATTCATAAGAAGATATAGTACCCATTTCTTGTGCCAGTGACAGTGCAAACATCAGAAGTACAGTGACCTGACCGGTGAATGCCTTAGTCGATGCAACACCTATTTCAGGACCCACATGTATATATGAACCGGAGTCTGCAGCACGTGCGATGGATGAACCTACCACATTACATATCCCGTAAACAAATGCTCCGCTGTTACGTGCAAGTTCTATGGCAGCTAATGTATCTGCAGTTTCACCGCTTTGTGAAATGGCTATTACTACATCATCCGGCGATATTACAGGATTACGGTAACGGAACTCAGATGCATATTCCACTTCTACCGGTATGCGGCACATTGTTTCTATAAGTTGTTTTCCTATAAGTCCTGCATGCCATGATGTACCGCAGGCTACAATAATAAATCGTCGTGCATTGATAAACTTGTCTCTGTGTTCTTTTACTGCCGAAAGCAATATTGACATAGTTTCCGGATTAAGACGGCCACGCATACAGTCGGCTATGCATTCAGGCTGGTCGAATATTTCCTTTATCATAAAATGAGGATAGCCTCCTTTCTGAAGCTGACCGATATTCAATGCTATGGTTTGTGCTTCGTGCGAGCATTCCACGTTGTCCAAATCTACAATCTTGATAGGTTCGCCATTTCTTAGTACGGCTATTTCTCCGTCTGAGAGATATATTACCTTATTAGTATATTCTACAATCGGAGTGGCATCTGATGCAAGGAAGTATTCATCCTTACCTATACCTACTACTAAAGGACTACTTTTTCTTGCGGCAATGATTGTTTCTGGATGATTTTTGTCTATTACTGCTATAGCATATGCTCCTATTACCTCTTTTAGTGCCAACTGAACAGATGTCAGAAGATCAAGATTTCCTTCTGTCTGGATATAATCAATCAGTTGTACCAATACTTCCGTGTCAGTACTGCTTTTGAAGACATATCCTTTATCTATAAGTTTTTGTTTTAGGAGAGCATAATTTTCGATAATACCATTATGTACTAAAGCCAGTCGACCGCTCATCGAAGTATGAGGATGAGAATTTATCGTACTTGGCTCTCCATGAGTAGCCCAACGTGTATGTGCAATACCGGTCGAGGCTGATGTGTCTTTGCCTGCAACAACCTGTTCCAAGTCTGCAACTTTTCCTACTGATTTGTAAATCTTTAAGTCTCCAGGAGTATTTATAAGTGCCACTCCGGCACTGTCATATCCCCTATACTCCAATTTGCGAAGACCTTCTACAAGCACGGGCCATGCCTGACGCTTGCCAATGTATCCTACGATTCCACACATATTTATATACTTGTTTTCATTCAATACAAAAGTAAGTATTTTCATGTTTATATATATGTCCTATAATATGCTTTTTTGAATAAAATAAAAAATGAAGTATTAAACTGAAGTTAAAAATAAAGTATTTGGTTTTAAATTTGAAGGTATTCCTTTTTATTAATTCGTATTTATAACAACTCTTGAAAGCTCAGTATCTTTTTTTTTAGAAAGAGCTTATAAAACAATGCACAAAAGATGAGATTCTATACTTTTGTAGTGCAAAATAATACATACAAACGAGATTTTAGTACATAAAGAAACCAAAACACAATGAAAGAGAATCATTTTATCAGAGAAAATGCTCTTCGGGGATTATATAGTCCGGCAAATGAGCATGACGCCTGTGGTGTAGGAATGATAGTCAATCTGCATGGTGCAAAGTCACATGAACTGATAGACTCAGCCTTGAAGGTATTGGAGAATATGAAACACCGTGGAGCTGAAGGAGCAGACAGTAAGACAGGTGATGGTGCGGGTATCATGATTCAGATACCGCATGAATTTATTCTTCTACAGGGTATTCCGGTTCCTGAAAAAGGTAAATATGGTACAGGACTGGTGTTTATGCCTAAAGATAAAGACGCTCAGCAGGATATTATGAGTGCGATGATAGAAGAAATAGAGCGTGAAGGGATGACACTGATGCATGTACGCACGGTGCCGGTAAACTCGGATATTTTGGGTAAGGACGCGCAAGCTACAGAACCTGATGTGAAGCAGATTTTTGTCACTGCCGGAGCAGATGAATCTGAACTGGAGAAAAAACTGTATATCATCAGGAAGAAGATAGAAAATCGAATACAACACAAAGACTTTTATATAGTGTCACTCTCCAGTAAGAACATGGTGTATAAGGGAATGCTTACTTCTACACAACTTCGTGAATATTATGCAGACCTTACGCAGCCGTACTTTACCAGTGCACTGGCTTTGGTGCATTCACGTTTCAGTACGAATACATTTCCTACATGGAGTCTGGCACAGCCTTTCCGTATGATGGCTCATAACGGCGAGATAAATACAATTCGTGGTAACCGTGCCTGGATGGAAGCCAGGGAAAGCGTTCTTTCATCTGAGAAACTGGGGGATATATCAAAGATACGTCCTATCATACAACCAGGCATGAGCGATAGTGCCTCAATGGATAATGTACTTGAATTTTTCGTTATGTCAGGTCTTAGTCTGCCTCATGCGCTTGCCATGATGGTACCTGAGTCTATAAACGAGAAAAACCCTATCAGTCAGAAACTTAAAGACTTCTATGAATATCATTCCATACTGATGGAACCCTGGGATGGTCCTGCCGCACTGCTTTTCAGCGACGGAAGATACGCCGGAGGTATGCTTGACAGAAACGGTTTGCGTCCTGCCAGATGGCTGGTTACAAAAAACGGAACTATGGTAGTTGCCAGCGAAACAGGTACCATAAGTTTCAATCCTGATGAAATAGAAGCCAAAGGAAGACTGCAGCCGGGTAAGATATTATTGATAGATACACAGGAAGGTAAAATATATTACGATAAAGAAGTTAAAGAAAATTTGGCATCGGCTTTGCCATACACAGAATGGTTGGCTGCCAACAGAATTGAACTTGATACTTTGCGCAGTGGACGTAAGGTGGAAAACTCTGTGAAAGATGCAGGAAGAAAACTTCGTATATTCGGATATACCCGCGAAGACATCGAGCGTACTCTTACTCCTATGTGTGCCGCAGGTGCGGAACCTACAGCGTCAATGGGGAATGATACTCCTTTGGCTGTATTGAGTGAAAAACCTCAGTCGGTATTCAATTATTTCCGTCAGCAGTTTGCGCAGGTTACTAATCCGGCTATTGACCCTATACGAGAAGAACTGGTAATGTCTCTTACTGAGTATATCGGTGCCGTAGGAAGCAATATTCTCAGTCCGAGTGCAGGACATTGCAAGATGGTTCGTCTGCCGCATCCCGTGCTTACCAATACACAGCTTGATATTCTCTGTAATATCAGATATAAGGGCTTCAGTACTGTCAAATTGAAAATGGTATTCAAAGCTTCAGATGGTGAGGAAGGACTTCGCCGCGCTATAGATAATATGTGTAAGAGTGCGGAAGAAGCCGTTGATGCAGGTGCAAACTATATAGTGCTTTCAGACAGGGATGTAGATGCCGAATATGCGCCTGTACCGTCACTTGTTGCTGTAAGCGCAGTTCACCATCATTTGATTTCGGTTCAGAAACGTGTGCAGACTGCGTTGATAGTTGAAAGTGGCGAAGCACGCGAAGTAATGCATGCTGCATTGCTTTTGGGATATGGAGCGAGTGCAATCTGTCCGTATATGGCTTTTGCTGTGATAGACGGTTTGGTTAAGAAAGGCGATGTGCAGCTTGATTATGCTACTGCCGAAAAGAACTATATAAAGGCTCTTTGCAAGGGGTTGTATAAGGTGATGAGCAAGATGGGTATCAGTACGATACGCTCATACCGCGGTGCGAAACTGTTTGAGGCTGTAGGCTTGAATGCTGAGGTAATGAGAATGTATTTCGGAACAGATGTGTCTACAATTGGAGGGGCAAGTATCGGAGATATTGCACATGACTATCTCAGATTCCATCGTTCCGGTGTTGCTATATCTGAAGATGAGGCCGGAGCATTGCTTGACCATATCGGACTCTTTTCATACAGAAAGGATGGTGAACAGCATGCATGGAATCCTGATACGATAAGTCTGCTTCAGCTTGCCACACGTACAGGTAGTTATAAAAAGTTCAAGGAATTTACTGCTAAAGCGGATAAAAAGGAAAATCCTATTTTCCTTCGCGACTTTTTCGGTTTTCGCAGGGCTCCTATCAGCATAGACCAGGTGGAACCGGTAGAAGATATAGTGAAACATTTTGTTACCGGAGCAATGTCGTTCGGTGCAATCAGCAAGGAGGCTCATGAGGCTCTTGCATTGGCAATGAATAGTCTTGGAGCAAGAAGCAATACCGGTGAAGGTGGTGAAGACAGCAGCCGATTCTCTGATGTTTATCATACCGAAGACGGAGATATCAGTCTGTGCAGCAAGACCAAGCAGATAGCTTCGGGACGTTTCGGAGTGACAACTGAATATTTAGTCAATGCCGAGGAAATCCAGATAAAGGTGGCACAAGGAGCAAAACCGGGAGAAGGTGGACAACTGCCGGGATTTAAGGTAGATGAAGTAATTGCCCATACACGTCATTCTATTCCCGGAATATCTCTTATTTCTCCTCCACCTCATCACGATATATATTCTATAGAGGATCTTGCACAGTTGATTTTCGATTTGAAGAATGTTAATCCGCGTGCTGCTATAAGTGTTAAGCTGGTGGCTGAAAGTGGTGTTGGTACCATTGCGGCGGGTGTGGCAAAGGCCAAGGCTGACCTGATTGTGATTTCTGGTGCCGAAGGTGGTACAGGTGCTTCTCCGGCTTCGTCAATGAGATATGCCGGCATCCCGCCTGAGATAGGTTTGAGCGAAACCCGGCAGACTCTTGTGCTGAACGGACTTAGAGGACAGGTACGTCTGCAGACAGACGGACAGTTGAAAACAGGACGTGACATAATAAGTATGGCTTTGCTTGGAGCTGAGGAATTTGCTTTCGGAACTTCTGTACTGATAGTCTTGGGATGTGTTATGATGAGAAAATGTCATGCCAATCTGTGCCCTGTCGGAGTTGCTACTCAGGATGAAAAATTGCGTCAGCATTTCCGTGGACATTATAAATATGTTGTAAATTATTTTCGTTTCCTGGCAGAGGAAGTAAGAGAGTATCTGGCAGAAATGGGATTTACAAAACTGGAAGATATAGTAGGACGTACGGACCTTATTCAAGTTGATTCTTCAGACAGCAGAGGAAAAATGTCAGGTCTGGATTTTGGAAGAATTTTACATAAGGTGGAAAGCTGTGCCGACATTCATCATACAGCAGACAAACCTCTTGACTTGTTGGGTATAAAGGACAGAGCCATGATTTCAGCGGCTAAGGAGGCTTTGGATAACATGAAACCGGTTGAACTGGAATATACAATTTCCAATACAGACCGTTCGGCAGGTGCTATGCTCTCTGGGGAGGTGGCAAGAAGATACGGTCATACAGGTTTGCCTGACGGTACTATTAACGTGAAGTTTAAAGGTTCGGCAGGACAGAGTTTCGGAGCATTCCTGACATCTGGAATAACATTCCGTTTGGAAGGTGAGGCCAATGACTATGTGGGAAAAGGTCTTAGCGGTGGACGTATCTGTCTGTTGCCTCCGTCAGGTTCGTTGTTCGATGCTTCTAAGAATACTATCGCAGGCAATACCCTGATGTATGGTGCCACTAAAGGTGAAGTTTATATTAACGGACGTGTTGGAGAGAGATTTGCAGTGAGAAACTCAGGTGCAATAGCCGTTGTAGAAGGAGTTGGTGACCACTGCTGTGAGTACATGACAGGCGGACGTGTGGTAGTGCTTGGCGATACCGGAAGAAATTTTGCAGCCGGTATGAGTGGCGGTATAGCATATGTGTGGGACCCGGAACATAGTTTCGACTATTTCTGTAATATGGAGATGGTTGAACTCAATCTGCTTGAAGATTCTGCTTCACGCAAGGAGTTGAAAGAACTTATCGAACGTCACTGGAAATTCACCGGTTCGAAATTGGCACGTACTCTGCTCGATGAATGGCAGGAGCATGTTGATGAATTTATTCAGGTTACTCCGATAGAATACAAACGTGTTCTGGCTGAGGAACAGATGAAGAAACTGCAACAGAAGATTGCGGAGGTACAGAGGGACTATTGAAATAACTAATAATGAATAATATGGGAAATCCAAAAGCATTTCTAAATATACCTCGTCAAGAGGCCGGCTACCGTCCTGTTTATGAACGTGTTGCCGATTATAGTGAAGTGGAACAGACACTTAACACAAGCGAACGTAAATTGCAGGCCGGCCGTTGTATGGACTGCGGAGTACCATTCTGTCATTGGGCATGTCCGTTGGGAAATCGTCCTCCTGAGTTTCAGGATGCACTATGCAAGGGTGACTGGCGCAAGGCTTACGAAATATTGAGTGCAACAAACGACTTTCCGGAATTTACAGGCCGTATCTGTCCTGCGCTGTGTGAGAAATCGTGTGTACTGAAACTCAGTATCGACTCTCCTGTAACTATTCGTGAGGATGAGGCTGCCGTTATTGAGGCAGCTTTCCGCGAAGGATATATCTCTCCGAAAAAATATGAAAGAAACGGAAAAAAAGTGGCTGTGATTGGTTCGGGACCTGCCGGGCTTGCTGCAGCAAACCAACTGAACAGACGTGGATACGAAGTTACGGTATTCGAGCGCGACGAGATGCTCGGAGGTCTTCTGCGATACGGAATACCAAATTTTAAACTTGGAAAGAACATCATAGACCGCCGTATCCGAATAATGGAGGCCGAAGGCATTGTCTTCAAGACTAATTCGGAAATAGACCTTGCGAAATTGCCTGAAGGATTTGATGCGTATGCCGTTTGTACAGGAACTCCGCAAGCCAGAGATCTGGCGATACCGGGACGCGAACTTTCCGGCATTCATTTTGCCATGGAGATGTTAGCGCAGCAGAACAGAGTGCTTGCCGGGCAGAATCTTGCGGAGAAAGACAGAATATCTGCCCGCGGAAAGCATGTATTGGTAATAGGTGGTGGTGATACGGGTAGCGACTGTATAGGTACCTCACACCGTCAGGGAGCATTGAGCGTTACTCAGATAGAAATAATGCCAAAACCTCCTGTAGGACACAATCCTGCTACCCCATGGCCACAGTGGCCTGTTGTACTGAAAACCAGTTCAAGCCACGAAGAAGGATGTACACGCCGCTGGTGTCTGAACTCGAACAAGTTTGTGGGCAAAAACGGAAAAGTCACAGCAGTAGAGGTGGAAGAAGTAGAATGGATTCCGGCAGCAGACGATGGCCGTCCGACGATGAAACCTACGGGCAAGAAAGATACCATAAAGGCAGATTTGGTTCTGTTAGCTATGGGATTCCTGAAACCACAGCTTCCTGAACTGCCAGCGAATGCAGTTGTGGCAGGTGACGCGGCTACAGGTCCGTCGCTCGTAGTGAAATGTATTGCTGCAGGACGTAAGGCGGCTGCAGAGATAGATAGTTTTCTTAGTAGTCGTTAGTTTTTAGTTATTAGTTTTTAGTCCTAACAACCAACAACCAACAACCAACAACCAACAACTCAAAACTAAAAACCTATGTGTGGTATAGCATGTATCTTCAATATAAAACAGCAATCGCCTGAGTTGAGACAGAAAGCTCTCACTATGGCGAAACGCATACGCCACCGCGGACCGGACTGGAGCGGAATATATTGCGGTGGTTCTGCCATCCTGGCACACGAACGTCTGTCAATAGTCGACCCTCAGAGTGGAGGACAGCCATTGTTTTCGCCGGACAGAAAACAAATTCTGGCTGTGAACGGCGAAATATACAATCATCGCGACATACGCGCCGAATTTGCAGGTAAGTATGACTTCCGGACCGGAAGTGACTGCGAGGTTATACTTGCTCTGTATCGTCAGTATGGAGTGGCTTTTATAGAGAAACTGAGTGGAATCTTCGCATTTGCACTTTATGACGAGGAACGCGATGAGTTTCTTATTGCACGCGACCCTATAGGCGTTATACCTCTTTATATAGGACGTGATGCAGACGGCAAAGTATATTGCGCAAGTGAACTGAAAGCTCTTGAAGGGATGTGCGACGAATATGAGCCTTTCCTGCCCGGACATTATTACTGGAGCCGAGAAGGTAAGATGCACAGATGGTATAATCGTGACTGGACAGAGTATGAAGCAGTGAAAGACAGATACGCCGATATGTCTGATGATGAAGCTTACAAAGCTCAGGTGAATGATGTGCGTTCGGCTTTGGAGGCTGCTGTGAGAAGGCAGCTTATGAGTGATGTTCCATATGGTGTATTACTTTCCGGCGGACTTGATTCGTCTGTTATTTCAGCTGTAGCTAAACAGTTTGCCGACAAGCGTGTGGAAACCGACGGAAAGCAGGATGCTTGGTGGCCGCAGCTTCACTCATTTGCAGTAGGGCTTAAGGGGGCGCCGGACCTGGAAAAGGCCCGTCTTGTGGCCGAACATATCGGAACAGTACATCACGAGATAAATTATACCATCCAGGAAGGTCTTGACGCCATACGCGACGTGATTTATTACATAGAAACTTACGATGTGACTACAGTACGTGCGTCTACTCCGATGTATCTCCTTGCAAGAGTCATCAAGTCTATGGGTATAAAAATGGTACTGAGCGGCGAAGGTGCCGACGAGGTGTTCGGAGGATATCTGTATTTCCACAAGGCACCGGATGCGCGTGCATTCCATGAGGAAACAGTGCGTAAACTCTCCAAACTGCATCTTTATGACTGTCTGCGTGCCAACAAATCGCTCTCTGCTTGGGGAGTGGAAGGAAGAGTTCCTTTCCTCGACAAGGAGTTTCTGGATGTGGCAATGCGTCTGAATCCGGCCGTAAAGATGTGTCCGGGCAAGGAGATAGAAAAGAAGATAGTGCGCGATGCGTTCTCATCTCTTCTCCCCCAGGAAGTGGCATGGCGACAAAAGGAACAGTTCTCCGACGGTGTGGGCTATTCATGGATTGATACACTGAAGGCAATAACATCGGAAGCAGTATCAGATGAGCAGATGGCCCATGCGGCAGAACGTTTCCCTATCAATCCGCCTCAGAACAAGGAAGAATATTATTATCGCAGCATATTCGAGGAACATTTCCCAAGCGAATCTGCAGCCAAGTCGGTTCCAAGCGTACCGAGTGTGGCATGCTCTACTGCTGAGGCTTTGGCATGGGATTCATCGTTCAAAGGGATGAATGACCCGAGTGGACGTGCTGTAGCGGGAGTACATGAGGCGGCGTATTGAGTTTAAGTTGTTAGTTTTCAGTTATTAGTTTTTAGTCCTAACAACCAACAACTAACAACTCACTTTCCAACAACTAATAACTATCAAAAGATGAACATCAGATTTACAAAAATGCATGGTGCCGGCAATGATTATATCTATGTCAATACCATTAAATATCCTATAGAGAATCCGGAAGAACTTGCCGTGATGTGGAGCAAATATCACACCGGAATAGGTAGCGACGGACTGGTTCTTATCGGTACATCAAAGACAGCGGATTTCAGTATGCGCATATTCAATGCCGACGGTTCGGAAGCCATGATGTGCGGAAATGCGAGCCGATGCATAGGAAAATACCTTTATGAAGAGGGACTGACTGCAAAAACGGAAGTTACACTGGAAACTCTTTCCGGAATAAAAACATTGCGACTTCATCTTACAAAAGATAATCATGTTGATGAAGTGACCGTCGATATGGGACTTCCTAAAGTTATTGGAAAAGTTCAGTTAGGTGATGGATACGGATACACAGAAGGTGTTTCTGTATCAATGGGTAATCCTCATCTTGTGATATTTGTAAATAATATATTCGAAGTTGACATCAATACTGTTGGATCGTCACTTGAGAAACATCCATTATTCCCTGATCGTGTAAATGTGGAATTTGCACAGACTTTTCAAGATGGATATATTCGTATGAGAGTGTGGGAACGTGGTTCAGGTATTACAATGGCATGCGGAACAGGAGCTTGCGCTACAGCCGTGGCTGCGGCATATACCGGAAAGTGCGGTAGAGAATCATCTGTGAAAATGGATGGAGGCACACTTAAAATTAAATGGGACGAAACAGACGGACATGTATATATGACCGGTCCTGCTGTAAAAGTCTTTGATGGAGAGATATCTCTCTAAAAACTAACAACCAACAACTAAAAACAATGGCGCAAATAAACGATAATTTTCTAAAACTGCCCGGCAGTTATCTGTTCTCGGACATAGCTAAGAAGGTAAACAGTTTCAAGGCGGAGAATCCCGGCATCGACCTCATCAGACTGGGGATAGGCGATGTAACACGTCCGCTTCCCACAGCCTGCATCGAGGCTATGCACCGTGCCGCAGACGAACTGGCTTCATCTGTTTCATTCCATGGATATGGACCGGAACAAGGATATGATTTTCTGATCGAGGCTATTATAAAGAATGATTTCGAATCACGTGGAATAAAGCTTTCTTCTCATGAAGTTTTCATAAATGATGGAGCAAAAAGTGACACTGGAAATATAGGTGACATATTCGGTCGTAACAATAAGATAGCCGTAACCGACCCTGTCTACCCTGTCTATATCGACAGCAATGTTATGTCCGGCAGGGCAGGAGAGTTGGGTGTTGACGGATGTTGGAGCTATATTATATATATGCCTTGTAATGAAGAAAACGGTTTTGTTCCTTCGCTTCCTTCTAAGTATGCGGATATTATCTATCTGTGTTATCCTAATAATCCTACAGGAACAACGCTTACTAAAGAGGAACTGAAAGAATGGGTAGACTATGCGCTCAAGAATGGTTCTATAATATTTTTTGATGCTGCATACGAGGCATTCATACGCGAGGAAAATGTTCCACATTCAATATACGAGATTGAAGGAGCAAGACACTGCGCGATAGAATTCAGAAGTTTTTCCAAAACAGCCGGATTCACAGGAGTGCGATGTGGTTATACGGTAATTCCAGACGAACTTCTTGCTACTGCGGCAGACGGAACGAAAGTTCAGCTTAATAAATTGTGGCTGCGACGCCAGTGTACAAAATTCAATGGAACCAGCTATATTACTCAGCGTGCAGCCGAGGCTATATATTCTCCTGAAGGAAAGGAACAGGTAAAAGCGAACATAGACTATTATCTGGAAAACGCACGTATCATGCGCGAAGGCTTGAAGAAATCCGGTATGACGGTTTATGGAGGAGTGAACTCACCGTATCTGTGGCTCAAGACTCCTGAAGGTTACGGCTCATGGAAATTCTTCGATACTTTGTTGGAGAAAGCTAATGTGGTAGGTACTCCGGGTGTAGGTTTCGGGCCGTCCGGCGAAGGTTTCCTTCGTCTTACAGCATTCGGAAAACGAGAGGACTGTATAGAGGCTATGCAACGTATTGAGAAATATATATAATAATATTATGCCATGTCATGTCCTGCCAGATTGCATGGCATTGATTACAATCTGTTTTGGTTTTATATGTATTTAGTAGAGACGGAACTACAGCGATGTAGTTTCGCCTTTTTTTATTGTCTGTGTTAGTGTATGTAGTGTAGTCTTTGAAATATTAGAAAAAACGTTTAGTCGTTTTAGTTTAAACGACGGTTCGTTTTGACTAAAATAACGAGGCGTTTTTGTATGTTTTTGTATTTGTTTGGAAATCAGCGGATTAGAAATTTGTATTGGAATGGTAAATATAACGAATGTTTCATTTTGATGTGAAAATGATACATGAAACAAAATTTATTGTGTATGAAACATTTTTTTATATTGGTCTTGTGGCTTTATTCATATATTTGAATCTAATTTATGTAACGCTTTTGGTGTTACTATATTAACCGAAGATGTAATTGTAAATTTTCTTTTGGGCGTTCCCGTGGGACGGTCGGGCTTTACGTTTCAAGTCCTCGC